>CBDDRX010000081.1:0-25263 GCA_965233165.1 uncultured bacterium
AGGTTGTCGTACGCCGAGTTGGCGGCGGCGAGCATCGACTTGACCGCGGCGACCGCGACATCGGAGCCGGCCGGGGCGTTCTTGGAAACCTTGTCGAGAAGGCTGACGAAGTTCTCGTTCCACTCGGCGACGCGGCGCTCCGCGACCTTCGAGAGTTCGGCGTTGGCGCCGGTGGCGACTTCGTACACGCTCTTCGAGTAGGCGATCGCCTTTTCGATGGCGGGCTGGGCGAAGGCGTTCTGCAGGCTGACGAACTCCTGCACGTCCTTGGCGCCGAGCAGGGCGCGGGTGTTGGCGATCGAGTCTTCGAACGCGCTGCGCACCGCGCTGGCGTTCAGATTCGCCAGCTTCTCCATCGCCGCGAACTGCGCATTGGCGACGGCGAGAATCGACTCTACATTGGCCTTGTTGGTTGCCTGGATCTGTTCCGGGGTCACGTACATTTGTCAGCTCCTTTGCTGGGGTTCGTTGTCTGGTTGGCGCATTCGGGCTCGGCCCGGTTTGTTGCGCTGCACAAAAACGATTCTATGCTCGTGGCCTCGGAAGTCAAGAGATTTGTGCGTAGCAGCAATCGTGAACAAAGCATAGTGCTTACATCTACATAGCCACATTGATGCTGCCCGTCGCAAGCTACCCCGCTGTCTTCGTCGTTCTTTGGAGCACGGGCTTCATTGGCGCGAAGTTAGGGCTTCCTTACGCTGAGCCCGCAACTTTTCTTGTGCTCAGGTTCGGGCTCGTGCTTGTCCTCCTGCTGCCGATCTGTCTCGCCTTCAGGGCGCCTTGGCCGTCCAGGCGAGGGTTCGCGGACATGCTCGTTGCCGGGGTGCTGCTGCAGGCGGGATACCTGGTCGGGGTCTTCGCGGCGATCCACCACGGGATGCCGGCGGGCATTTCGGCGCTGATCACCGGGCTTCAGCCGCTTTCCACGGCGCTCCTTGGGGGCTGGCTCCTGAAGGAGCACGTCACCGCGAGGCAGTGGCTCGGGCTAGGCCTGGGCCTGGCGGGCGTGCTGCTCGTGGTCGGCGAGCGCATTCAGGTCGCCGGAATGACGGCGCTCCCGATCGCGCTCGCCTGCATGGCGCTCGCCAGCATTACGCTGGGCACCGTCTGGCAGAAGAAGCATGGCGCCGGCGTGGACGTGCGGACCGGCGCGGCCATCCAGTACATGGCCGCCGCGCTGGTCCTCGCGCCTTTCGCCCTGGCTTTGGAGACGCGCGAGGTGCAGTGGACGGGCGAGTTTGCGTTCGCCATCGCCTGGCTGGCCGTCGTCCTGTCGCTGGGCGCGGTGTTCCTGCTGCTCTACCTCATCCGCCACGGCGCGGCGACGCGCGTCGCCAGCCTCTTCTACCTGGTGCCGCCGACCACGGCCCTCATGGCCTGGCCGCTTTTCGGCGAAACCTATAGCCTCGTCTCGGCGCTGGGGATGGGCCTCGCTATGCTGGCAGTCTGGCTCGTGACCTCGAAGTGACCGCGCTCACCTACACCCCCAACGATCCGGCGACCCTCGCCGACCCGTTTCCGCTTTTTCGCCGCATGCGCGCCGAAGATCCGGTGCACTGGAGCCCCGCCTTGAAAGCTTGGGTGCTGACGCGCTACGACGACGTGAAGCGCGTGTGCCTGGACGAAGCGATGTCCTCCGACCGGCTGCGGCCGTTCTTCGCGACGCTGCCCTCGGCCGAGGCGCAGCGGATCGGCGAGCTGATCCGGGTCCTGACCCTGTGGATGGTGTTCCGCGACCCGCCCGAGCACACGCGGCTGCGCAGGCTCTCGGCGAAGGTGTTCAACGTGAAGTCGGTATCGGCGCTGCGGCCGAACATCGAGGCGCTGACGGCATGGCTGCTCGAGCGGATCGGCGAGCGCGAGCGGATCGACTTCATCGCCGACTTCGCCGGCCCGCTGCCGGCGCTGGTCATCATGGACATGCTCGGCGTGCCGCGCGAGGAGCTCGCGCGCATCAAGCGGCTCTCGGACGAGATGGCGCTCTTCATCGGCAGCACGCGCGACTCGCCGGAAAAGTACGCGCGCGCCGAGGCGGCCACGCACGAGATGGCGGAGCTCTTCCGCGCGCTCATCCGCGATCGGCGCGCCGGGCCGCGCGCCGACCTGCTCAGCCAGCTCATCCGGGCCGAGGAGGACGGCGAGCGCCTGAGCGACGACGAGCTCGTCGCCACCTGCGTGATCCTCCTCTTCGCCGGCCATGAGACCACCACGCATCACATCGCCAACGGGCTGTCGGCCCTTCTCTCCTTCCCCGGGGAAATGGGAAAACTGAGAGACGACCCGGGCCTCGCGGCCGCCGCGGTCGAGGAGCTGCTGCGCTATGACGGGCCGATCGGCGCGCTCGTGCGCATCGTGCGGCAGCCCCATGACCTGCAAGGCAGGGAGCTGAAGGCGGGGGAGCGGGTCTTCCTTCTGATGAACGCCGCAAATCGTGACGAACGCGCCTATGCCAGTCCGGACCGCGTGGATCTGGCACGCAACGGCCCGCCGCACCTGACTTTCGGCTTCGGCCCGCACCTGTGCCTGGGCTTTCCGCTGGCGCGGCTGGAGGGCCAGATCGCGCTACCGGCGGTGCTCGCCCGCTGGCGGCGCATCGAGAGAGACGGAAGCGTCGCATGGCTCGATTCCATGGTCTTGCGCGGCATGACCGCGCTGCCGCTGAAAGTCGCCCGCTGAGCGATCCGAAGCAGCCCGATCACCTGCCGCGCCGTCTGTGGTGGATCCTCGCTGCCCTGACGCTTGCCTGGGGCTTCAACTGGACGGCCATGAAGGTCTCGCTCAGCGAAATTCCGCCGTGGACCTTCCGAGCCCTTTGCCTCTCGTGCGGCGGGGGCGTGCTCTTTATCGCCCTCAAGCTCGGCGGCGAGAAGCTCGCGGTTCCGCGCGGGCAATGGGGCCGCCTGTGGCTGCTCGCGCTCCTCAACATCACCTGCTGGAACATGCTCGTCGCGTTCGGCCTGCTCTCCATCCCCTCAGGCCGGGCGGCGATCCTCGCCTATCTGATGCCGGTCTGGGCGATCCCGCTCTCCATCCTCGTGCTGGGCGAGCGGTTTACCGGCCGGAAGCTCGTCGGGCTCGCGCTCGGCGTGGCGGCGCTGCTCCTCCTGCTGGGGGATGGCCTGCGCACGCTCGGCAGCGCGCCGCTCGGCTCGCTTCTCGTGGTCGGCGCCTCGGTGAGCTGGGCGCTCGGAACCGTGATGCAGAAGCGCTATCCGGTCGCGATGCCCTCCGCCGCGTACACCGCATGGATCATGCTTCTCGGCGGGGTGCCGATCTTCGCCGGCGCGCTTTTGTTCGACGACTTCTCTGCGCTCCAGGGCGTCAGCCTGTGGCCGGTGGCCGGGCTGCTCTACAACATCTTCGTCGCCTTTGCGTTCGCCCACTGGGCGTGGATCAAGATCGCCACGTCGGTGCCCGTCGGCGTGTTCTCGCTCAGCATGCTGGTGATCCCGGTCGTCGGCGTCATCAGCGGCATGCTGTTCCTCGGCGAGCGACCGAGCTGGGCCGAGTACGCGGCGCTCGTCCTGGTCCTCGCGTCGCTCCTTACGGTCGTCGTGCCGGCGCGTCAGGCGAGATAGGGCAGGGCGCGGCGGCGGGGGATGGCCGCCACGCTCCAGGCGCGGACCGCCGCCTCGAGCGTATCCGCGTCCTGGCCCAGGAACTTCAGCGCCCCGGCGATCGCGCGCTGGGGATCGGCGAGCGGCGGCGCGCCCGTCTGCTTGGAAAGCTTTTCACCCGCGGCGTCGAGCGCGACCGGCACGTGCAGGTAGCGCGGCGTCGCATGGCCGAGCAGCCGCTGGAGACAGACCTGCCGCGCGGTCGAGTCGAGCAGGTCCGCGCCGCGCACCACGTCGGAGACGCCTTGCTCGGCATCGTCGACCACGACTGCAAGCTGATAGGCGACGAGGCCATCGGCGCGCTTTAGCACGAAGTCGCCGACCTCCGTGGCGACGCGCTGCGCCTGCGGTCCTTGCACCCGGTCGACGAACGAAATGCGCTCCTCCCGGACCTGCAGCCGGAGGGCGCGGGCATTCTTTCCCGGCGGCAGACCCCTGCGGCAGGTGCCGGGATAGATCTGCGCGCCGTCCGAGGCAAGGCCGAGCGAGGAATCGGCAATTTCGCGGCGGGAGCAGCCGCACCAGTACGATTGCGCCTGTAACCGATCGAGCGCGGCGGCGTAGAGCGCGGTGCGCCTGCTCTGGAAAACCGGCTCGCCGTCCCAATATAGGCCGAGACCGTCGAGCACATGGAGGATCGCCGCGGCCGCGCCCGGTTGCTCCCGCGGCCGGTCGAGGTCCTCGATACGCACGAGCCAGCGCCCTCTGCTCGCGCGGGCATCGAGCCAGCCCGCAACGGCGGCGACGAGCGAGCCGAAATGCAGGGGCCCGGTGGGAGAGGGCGCGAACCGGCCGACGTACATCGTTGTCTGAAGATACACTTTCTCATCTCTACGCAGCGCGACCCGGAAAGGAAACCGCCTTGGCTACCATGGACCTCACGAAGGACAATTTCGAGCAGACCGTCAACGGCGGGAAGATGGTGATCATCGACTTCTGGGCGCCGTGGTGCGGGCCCTGCAAGGGCTTCGCGCCGGTGTTCGAGAAGGCCTCCGAGACGCACGCCGACGTGGTCTTCGGCAAGGTCAACACCGACGAGGAGCAGGAGCTCGCCGGCGCCTTCGGCATCCGTTCCATCCCGACACTCATGGTGTTTCGCGAGAAGGTCATCCTGTTCCAGCAGGCCGGCGCGCTGCCGGGCAACGCGCTCGATCAAGTCATCGCGCAGGCAAAGACCCTGGACATGGCCAAGGTGCACCAGGAAATTGCGCAGCAGCAGGGGCAGGAGAAGCAGGCCTGATGGCCGCGATGAGCGAGCTTCGCCGCGCCGGCGACCGGGGCCACGCGAACCACGGCTGGCTGGACTCGTTTCACAGCTTTTCCTTCGCCGACTACCACGACCCGCGTCACATGGGCTTCGGGCCGCTGCGCGTGATCAACGAGGACCGTGTCCGGGCCGGCTCGGGATTTCCGACCCATGGCCACCGCGACATGGAAATCATCACCTACGTGCTTGAGGGTGCGCTTGCCCACGAGGATTCCATGGGCAACGGCTCGACGATCGTGCCCGGGGATGTCCAGCGGATGAGCGCCGGAACCGGCGTGCGGCACAGCGAGTACAACCACGACAAGTCCGGCGTCACGCATTTCCTGCAGATCTGGATCGAGCCGAAGTTCACCGGCCTCGCTCCTTCCTACGAGCAGAAGCATTTCCCCGCCGCTGAGAAGCGCGGCCGGCTGCGCCTGATCGCATCGCCCGATGGCGCCGAGGGATCGGTGCGCCTGCGGCAGGACGCACGCATCTATGCCGGGCTCTTCGACGGCGCGGAGCGCGCGACGCACGCCCTCGGCAAAGACCGCAAGGCGTACCTCCACGTGGCGCGCGGCGAGGTGCAGGCGAACGGCCAGGCGCTCCAGGCAGGCGATGCGCTGAAGACGGATGCGGACCTCGAGATCTCCGGCGGCCGGGCGGCCGAGGTGCTGTTGTTCGACCTGCCCTGATCGGCCCGGCCTATGGCGTCCATTGCTTTAGATCAATAGCCTCCCGTGCGACCGCTGCCTACACTTGTGCTTTGAGCGAGGGCCCTCCATGGCAAATGCCTATCCGATCAACACCGGAATTTCCGCGAAAGACCGTACCGCCATCGCGCATGGCCTGTCGAAGGTGCTGGCCGATACGTACCTGCTCTACCTGAAGACGCACAATTTCCACTGGAACGTCGAGGGTCCGATGTTCCAGACCCTGCACACCATGTTCATGGAGCAGTACACGGAGGCATGGAACGCGATCGACCTCGTCGCCGAGCGCATCCGCTCGCTCGGGCACTATGCCCCGGGCACATACAAGGAGTACCTCAAGCTCGGCAGCATCCGCGAGACAGACGGCGTGCCGAAGGCGGAGCAGATGGTGAAGTTGCTTATCGAGGCGCAGGAGGCAGTGGTGCGCACGGCGCGCGGCGTGCTGCCAATAGCCGAGAAGGCGAACGACCAGCCGACGCTCGATGTGCTCACCCAGCGCATGGACGTGCACGAAAAGAACGCGTGGATGCTGCGCAGCCTGCTGAAGAAATAGCGGGTTCTGACGTAACATCGCCGCGATGAGCGGCGTGCGCGTCGAGAAGGACACTTTCGGCGAGATCGAGGTCCCGGCCGCCCGGCTTTGGGGCGCGCAGACCGAGCGCAGCCGGCGCTTCTTCAGGATCTCCGGCGAGCGCATGCCGCTCCCGGTCGTCTATGCGCTGGCGCGCGTGAAGAAGGCCGCGGCCGAGGTGAACTGCACGCTTGGCCTGCTGCAGCAACCCAGGGCGGAAGCGATCCGGCGCGCCGCCCAGGAAGTGCTCGATGGGATGCACGACGAGGAGTTCCCGCTGGTCGTCTGGCAGACCGGCTCGGGCACCCAGACCAACATGAACGTCAACGAGGTGCTCGCCAACCGCGCCTCGGAGCTCCTCGGCGGCGAGCGCGGCATGAAGCGCCTCGTGCACCCGAACGACGACGTGAACATGGGCCAGTCGTCCAACGACGTTTTCCCCACGGCGATGCACGTCGCGGCGGCGCAGGCCGCGGCGGAGGTCATGGCCGCCGCCGAGCAACTCGCCGCGACCCTCGACGCGAAGAGCAAGGCCTTCGCCGCCATCGTGAAGATCGGCCGCACGCACCTGCAGGATGCGACGCCCGTCACCCTCGGCCAGGAATTCTCGGGCTACGTGGCCCAGCTCGGGCACGGGCTCGCAGCCATCCGCGCCGCGGAGCCGGGCCTGCGCGAGCTCGCGCTCGGTGGTACCGCAGTCGGCACGGGGCTGAACACGCACCCGGAGTTCGCGGCGAGGGTCTGCGAGGTCCTCTCCCGGGAGCTCAACGCGCGGCACGTGCCCGCGCCGAACAAGTTCGCCGCGCTCGCCGGTCACGAGGCGCTGCTCTTCGCCCACGGCGCCCTGAAGACCCTGGCGGGCGCCCTGTTCAAGATCGCGAACGATATCCGGCTGCTCGCGTCCGGCCCCCGCTCCGGGCTCGGCGAGCTGCGCATCCCGGAGAACGAGCCGGGCAGCTCGATCATGCCGGGCAAGGTGAATCCCACGCAGGCCGAGGCGCTTACGATGGCCTGCGCCCAGGTCCTGGCCAACGACGTCGCCGTGAACCTCGGCGGCGCTTCGGGCCACTTCGAGCTGAACGTCTACAAGCCGCTCATCATCCACGCGTTCCTGCAGAGCGCCCGCCTGCTCGCCGACGGCGCGCGCTCGTTCGAGGAGCATTGCGCGCGCGGCATCGAGCCGGATGCGGCGCGGATACGCGAGCTGCTCGACCGCTCGCTGATGCTGGTCACCGCGCTCGCGCCGCATATCGGCTACGACAAGGCGGCGCAGATCGCGAAGAAGGCCCACCGGGAGGGCAGCACGCTGCGCGAGGCGGCGCTCGCCCTCGGCCATGTCTCCGGGCCCGATTTCGACCGCTGGGTTCGCCCCGAGGACATGGTCTGATGGCAGTGGTGGTCCTGATCTCGGGGCGGGGCAGCAACCTGGAGGCGCTGCTCGCCCAGGACATCCCGGTCTCCGCGGTGATCAGCCACCGCGCCGGCGCGAAGGGCCTCGAGACCGCGGCCAGGCGGCGCATTCCCACGGCGGTCGTGGAGCACCAGGCGTTCGCCGATCGCGAAGCGTTCGACGCGGCGCTCGCGCGCGAGATCGACCGCCACGCCCCCAGGCTGGTCGTCCTGGCCGGATTCATGCGCGTGCTTACCGCCGGCTTCGTCGCGCGCTACGCCGGCCGGCTGGTCAACATCCATCCCTCGTTGCTGCCCGCTTTCCCGGGGCTGCATACCCATGAGCGAGCGCTCGCGAGCGGCGTCAAGGTGCATGGCTGCA
Organism: uncultured bacterium; assembly: GCA_965233165.1. Lineage (GTDB taxonomy): Bacteria > Pseudomonadota > Gammaproteobacteria > Burkholderiales > SG8-39 > SCGC-AG-212-J23. The sequence continues at coordinate 7,919 of CBDDRX010000081.1, forward strand.
CGGTGCATTTCGTCACCGCCGAGCTCGATCACGGCCCGATCGTCATCCAGGCCGTCGTGCCGGTGCGCCGCGACGACGACGCGCGGTCCCTTGCCGCCCGCGTGCTCATCCAGGAGCACGTGATCTACCCCCGGGCCGTGCGCTGGTTCCTCGACGGCAGGCTGGTCATTGATGGCGCGCTCGTGCGCGTCCAAGGAAGCGATGCGCAGCTTCTTATTTCTACTGACTAGCTTCGCCCTCGGCGCCGCGGGCGCCGCGCCGCCGGCGCGCGTGGATATCGCCTTCGAGGTTTCCCGGGACGGCAGCAAGGTGGCCGAGGTGGTCGACCGCTTCGTGCATGGCGAGGGCCGCTACCGGGTCGTGGAGACATGGCGAGGACGCGGCCTCTATTCGCTCGCCGGGGAGGTCATCCGCTCGAGCCACGGAAGCGTCGGGCCCGACGGCCCGCGGCCGCTGGAGTTCACCGACGAGCGCTCGCGTCGCGCGCCCGCGCGGGCCAGCTTCGACTGGTCGGCCAACACGCTCGTCCTGAACCGCAAGGGCGAGACGCGCACCGAGCCGATGCCGCCGCACGCGCAGGACCGCGTCTCTTTTCTCCTCGCGCTCGCGTTCTCGCCGCCTCGCCGGCGGCCGGTGGCCTTCAGTGTCACCGATGGCGGTGGCGTCTCCCGCTACGTCTTCGAGGCGGCGGGCCGCGAGCAGCTGAAAGTGCCGGCGGGCGAGTTCGAGGCGCTCAAGGTCGTGCGCCGTCCCGAGGACGCGAACGACCGGCGCGTCACGGAAATCTGGCTCGCGCGCGCGCTCGGCTGGCTGCCGGTGCGCATCGTGCTCGTCGAGCACGATGGCACGCGCCTCGACCAGCAGGCGGTCGCGGTCACCCTTCCTTGAACCTCACGCGCCCCCTGCTCGGGCAGGCGAGCGTCGCCTTGGCCGCGATGCTCGAGCCCTCGACGCCCGCCGACGAAGCGCTGTCGGGCTACTTCCGCGCCCATCGCTCCCTCGGACGCCAGGATCGGGCCTTCGTCGCAGAAGCCGGGTTCGCGGTGCTGCGACGCAGGCGATCCCTTGCGGCGGCGGCGCAAAGCCAGGAGCCGCGCGCGCTGCTCATCGCTGCGCTGGTTCGCGTGCTCGGCTTCTCCGGCCGCGCGCTTGAGGAAGTGCTCAAGCCCGACGAATACGAGCTCGTGTCGCGCGCCCGGGCGTTTCGCCTCGACGCTCAGCCGCCTGCAGTGCGTGCGGACCTGCCCGACTGGCTTTGGGAGCGGCTTATCGTCGAGCAGGGGGAGGAAGAAGCCCTGCGTATCGCGCAGGCGCTCCTCAACCCGGCGCCGCTCGACCTGCGCGTCAACCTGGCACGGTCGGACCGCGAGTCCGTGCTCGCGCGGCTGGCGGCCGACGGCCTGGAAGGGACACCGACCCCGTTTTCGCCGGCGGGAATCCGCTTCGCGGGCCGCCCGGCGATCAACCGCCACCCGCTGTTCGAGGACGGCGTCGTCGAGGTCCAGGACGAGGGAAGCCAGCTGCTCGCATGGCTCGTCGCGCCGCGCCGGGGCGAGATGGTGGCGGACTACTGCGCCGGCGCCGGCGGCAAGACGCTCGCGCTCGCGATGCTGATGCGCGGAAGCGGCCGCCTCTATGCCATGGATGTCTCCGCACGCAGGCTCGCCGCGCTGGCGCCGCGCGCCGCGCGCGCCGGCGTGACCAGCATCCATCCGATCACGCTTTCCGGCGACAACGACGCGCGCGTGAAGCGGCTCGCCGGGAAAATGGATCGCGTGCTGGTCGACGCGCCCTGCAGCGGCTTCGGCACGCTGCGGCGCAACCCGGACCTGAAATGGCGCAACGCAGCAGCGGCCGTGGACGAGCTGGCCGCAAAGCAGGCACGCATCCTGGACAGCGCCGCGCGCCTGGTGAAGCCGGGCGGGCGTCTCGTCTACGCGACCTGCAGCATCCTCAGGCAGGAGAACGATGCGGTGGTCGACGGGTTCCTCGCCCGCCGTCCCGAGTTCTCGCCGTTGTCCTGCGCCACCCTGCTCGCCGGCCAGCGCGTCGGCCTCGACACCGGGGAGCGCCTGCGACTTTGGCCGCACGCACACGCCACGGACGGCTTCTTCGCCGCCGCGTTCGAGCGTGCCGCGTGAAGGAACGAATTGGTACCCGCAATGTCAGATGAAAAGCGCTTTGGGGCAGGTACTTAGGCGCAGCCGCGCAAGCAGGCGAGGCTGATAGTAGAATGCCCTTCGCCTCTCTCAAAACGATCAAAAGGCATCGACTTTCGGATGATTTTCTCGGGCTTGCTGGACCTTCCCTGGTGGGGCTACGTCATCGCGGCGCTGGCGCTTACGCACGTCACGATCGCGGCGGTCACGATCTTCCTGCACCGTCACCAGGCGCATCGCGCGCTCGACCTGCACCCGGTCGTCTCGCACTTCTTCCGCTTCTGGCTATGGCTGACCACCGGCATGGTGACCAAGGAGTGGGCGGCCATCCATCGCAAGCACCACGCGAAGTGCGAGACCGCCGAGGACCCGCATAGCCCGCAGGTGCACGGCATCAACCGGGTCCTCTGGGGCGGCGTCTTCCTGTACGTGAAAGAGTCGTTCAACAAGGAGACGATGGAGCGCTACGGCCACGGCACCCCGGACGACTGGATCGAGCGCAACCTCTACTCGCGGTCCGCGATCTTCGGCGTGAGCCTGCTGCTCGCGATCAACCTGCTCGTGTTCGGGGTCGTCCCGGGTGCGCTGATCTGGCTCACGCAGATCGCCTGGATCCCGTTCTGGGCAGCCGGCGTAATCAACGGCGTCGGCCACTGGTTCGGCTACCGCAACCACGGCTCCAGCGACGCGAGCACCAACATCGTGCCGTGGGGCATCCTGATCGGCGGCGAAGAGCTGCACAATAACCATCACGCCTACGCCTCGTCGGCGAAGCTTTCTTCGAAGTGGTACGAGTTCGACATCGGCTGGATGTACATCCGCATCCTCGAGATCTTCGGCCTCGCCACGGTGAAGAAGGTGGCGCCGAAGCCGCGCTTCACGCAGCCAAAGCCCGCCGCCGACCTGGAAACGCTCCATGCCGTGATCGCGAACCGCTACGACGTGCTCTCGCGCTATGCCAAGTCGGTGAAGCGCACCTATCGGGCCGAAGTCTCCCGCCTGAAGCACTGGTCGCCGGGCGATGCCGAGAGCCTGAAGGCGCTGAAGCGCGCGCTGCTGCGCGGCCAGGCCGCCGCGGGCGCCGAGCGCACCCGCCTCGCAGAGGCGCTCAAGCACTCGAAGGCCCTCGCGACCGTGGTATCGATGCGCGACGAGCTGTCCTCGCTTTGGGATCGTTCCAGCGCCTCGAAGGAGCAGCTGCTCAAGCAGCTGCAGGACTGGTGCCACCGCGCGGAGACGAGCGGCGTGCCGCACCTCGTGGACTTCTCGTACCGCCTGCGCTCGTACGCCTGAGCAGCGGGCGTAGAAATGAAAAAGGCCCGGGAGACCGGGCCTTTTGCTTTGGGGCGCTGAGACCTACTTCAGCTTCCCTTCCTTGTAGATGACATGCTTGCGCGCCTTGGGATCGTACTTCTTGATCTCCATCTTGTCGGGCGTGGTGCGCTTGTTCTTGGTCGTGGTGTAGAAATGGCCGGTGCCGGCCGAGGACTCGAGCTTGATCTTCTCGCGCATGGCGGCTCCCTAGTTGGCCCTGGCCTTCGCCTTGCGGCGCGCCTCGATCTCGGCGAGCACGGCCTCGACACCCAGCTTGTCGATGCGGCGCAGGCCGGCGGTGGAGACGCGCAGGCGAACCCAGCGGTTCTGGGTCTCGACCCAGAAGCGGCGGTAGTGCAGGTTGGGCTCGAACGTGCGAATGGTCTTGTTGTTCGCGTGCGAGACGTAGTGGCCCTTGATCGGCTTCTTGCCGGTAACCTGGCATACGCGGGACATTGGCGGAAACTCCGGGAAACTTTAGGAAGGCGCGGATTATACAGGGCATTTTGACTACAACAACCCCCGCTCCGCGAAGGATATCGCCTGGTTCCCCGCGACGATGAAGTGGTCCAGGACTCTTGTTTCGACAAGGGAAAGCGCCTCCTTCAGGTTGCGCGTGAGCAACTCGTCCGCCTGGCTCGGCTGCGCGACGCCCGACGGATGGTTGTGCGCAAAGATGACCGCTGCGGCGTTGACGCGCAGCGCGTTCTTGACCACCTCGCGCGGATAGACGCTCGTCTGCGTGAGCGTGCCCCGGAACAGCTCCTGCGCTTCCAGCACGCGGTGCTGCGCATCCAGCCAGATACACATGAAGACCTCGTGCTCGCGAGTCGCGAGCGACAGGCGCAGGTAATCGCGCACCGATCCGGGCGAGGTGAGCGCCGACGAGGCCTTGGCTTTCTCGAGCAGGACGCGCCGGCCGATCTCGATGGCGGCCTCCAGGTGTGCGCGCTTCGCCGCGCCGACCCCCTTGGCGCCTTGCAGATTGTCGAGAAGCCCGGACAGGCCGCCGAAGCGCGTCAGGAGCTCGCGGCCAAGGTCCACCGCGCTTTTCCCCCGGACCCCGGTGCGCAGGAGCACCGCGACCAGTTCCGCGTCGCTCAAGGCACCCGGCCCCAGCGCCAGCAGCCGCTCGCGCGGGCGCTCCCCCTCCGGCCACTGCGAAATGCCCATCCCGTCTTTCCCGTAGAATCCCTCTCCCCTTAACGGCCGGGCGGCTGATCAGATGACGTTGAGCGGAAAGAGGATTTTGCTGGGGATGACCGGCGGGATCGCAGCCTTCAAGGCAGCCGAGCTGGTGCGGCTCCTGAAGAAGGAAGGCGCCGACGTGCGCGTCGTCATGACCCAGGCCGCCACCCAGTTCATCACCCCGGTGACCATGCAGGCCCTTTCGGGCCAGCGCGTCTGGACCGACCTCTGGGACCCCGCCGTGCACGACAACATGGCCCACATCGAGCTCTCGCGCGACCGCGACCTCATCCTGGTCGCGCCGGCGACTGCGGACTTCATGGCCAAGGTGGCGCACGGCCTCGGCGACGACCTGCTCGCCACGCTGTGCCTCGCCCGCCGCTGCCCGCTGATGCTGGTACCGGCGATGAACGTCGAGATGTGGGAGAACGCCGCGACCCAGCGGAACGTCGCCGCCCTCTACGAGGACGACATCCTCTTCGCCGGGCCGACCTCGGGCGACCAGGCGTGCGGCGAGCAGGGCTTGGGCCGCATGGTCGAGCCCTCCGCGATCGTCGACGAGCTGGAGGCGTTCTTCCAGCCCAAGCGGCTCGCCGGCAAGCGCATCGTCATCACCGCCGGCCCGACGGAAGAGCCGGTCGACCCGGTCCGCGTCCTGACCAACGCCAGCTCCGGGAAGATGGGCTACGCCGTCGCGCGCGCCGCGCGCGAGGCGGGCGCCGAGGTGACGCTGGTGAGCGGCCCGGTCGCGCTCGCCACGCCGCAGGGCGTCGCCCGGGTGAACGTGCGCACCGCGCAGGAGATGTTCGAGCAGGTGAAGAAGGCCGTGAAAGGCGCCGACGTGTTCGTCTCGGTCGCCGCGGTGGCCGACTACCGGCCGAAGAAGCCGGCCGAGCAGAAGATCAAGAAAGCGAACGGCAAGGACCTGTCGCTCGAGCTCGAGGAGAATCCGGACATCCTCGCCTGGGTGGCCGCGCAGCCCAAGCCGCCGTTCTGCGTCGGCTTCGCGGCGGAGACCGAGAACCTCGCGCAGAACGCCGCGGAGAAGAGGAAACGGAAGAAGCTGCCGCTCCTCGCCGCAAACCTCGCGCAGGGCGCGATCGGCGCCGAGCGCAACGCGATCATCCTCTTCGACGAGCGCGGCCAGCACGACCTCGGAAGCGGCCCGAAGATCGAGCTCGCCCGGCGGCTGCTGGACCACGTCGCCGGCATGCTTCCCAAGGGACGTTGATGCGCAAGCTGCAGGTGAAGATCCTCGACGAGAGGATCCGCAGCATGCTGCCCCACTACGCGAGCCCGGGAGCCGCAGGCCTCGACCTGCGGGCCTGCCTCGAGAAGGAGCTGGCCCTGCAGCCGGGGGAAAGCCGGCTTGTTTCCTCCGGGATCTCGATCTACGTCGGCGACCCCGGCTACGCGGCGGTGATCCTCCCGCGCTCAGGCCTGGGCGCGAAGAACGGCATCGTGCTCGGCAACCTGGTCGGGCTGATCGACTCGGACTACCAGGGCCCGCTGATGGTGTCGCTCTGGAACCGCGGCAGCGCGCCGTTCACCATCCAGCCGATGGATCGCGTCGCGCAGCTGGTCATCGTGCCGGTCGTGCAGGTCGAGTTCGAGGTGGTGCAGGAGTTCGCCGCCAGCGCGCGCGGCGCCGGCGGGTTCGGCTCGACCGGCAAGGGCTAGGTCAGCATGTCGGCCCAGATGTTCTGGGCCCAGCTCCAGCCGTAGATGGCTTCCTGGTGGCTGCGGGCTGAAGAGACGCCGCCGGAACCGGGCACCGGAGCGATGGTCTTGTCTTTGTCGCTCCACTGGTGCACCGATGCGACGTGGATGACCTCGCTCTCGGAGACGAAGCTGTAGCAGGTGTTCGTCATGACCGGGTTCGGGTTGGGCGCGCGGCCGTTCAGCAGCTCGACGATCGCCGCCGCCGCCACCTTGGCGTGGTTGTTCGCCATGTGGCCCGACTTCGGCATCGCGGGCGCGGAGAGCGTCGCATCGCCCAGGACGTGGATGTCCTTCACCGCGGTGGACTCCATCGTGCGCCAGTCCACGTTGCACCAGCGGTTGTTGTGCGTGATCAGCCCGGCCTTCATCGCGATGTCGCCTGCGCGCTGGGGCGGCACCACGTTCACCACGTCGCCCTTCACGTCGTCCACCTCGAGCCTCACCGACAGCGCCTTCTCGTCGACGCCGATCGCCTTGGAATTGCCGCGGTACTCGATCATCCCGGGGTACAGCTCGGACCAAGCGCGCTTGAAGAGCGGCCCCTTGGAGGTCACGTCCGGATTCGCGTCGACCACCAGGATCTTCGACTTCGGCTTGGCCTTCTTGAAGTACGAGGCCACCTGGCAGATGCGCTCGTAGGGTCCCGGCGGGCAGCGGTAGGGCGCGAGCGGGATGGACAGGACGTACACGCCGCCGTCGCGCATCCCCTCGAGTTGGCCGCGCAACTGCAGCGTCTCGCGGCCGGCTTTCCAGGAATGGAGGATCAGGCCGTTGCGGTTCGCGGCCTCGAGTCCCTGCACCTCGTTGAACAGGAAATCGATGCCCGGCGACATGACGAGGCGGTCGTAGCCCAGCGATGCGCCGCTCGCGAGCGTGACGGTCTTCTTCGCCGCGTCCACCGCGGTGACTTCGTCGTGCACCACGCGCACGCCGCGGCGCTCCAGGCCCGTATACGGGCGGCGCACGTCGTCCAGGCTGTAGTGCCCGCCCAGGACCAGGTTGGACATCGGGCAGGAGATGAAGAAGGGCTGGCGCTCGACCAGCGTGACGTCGATCGCCGGATCCCAGAGCTTGATGTACTTCGCGGCGGTCGCGCCGCCGTAGCCGCCGCCGATCACCACCACCCGGGCCTTGGCCGCACCGGTCGTTGCGCATCCCGCGGTCGAAAGCACGGCGGCCGCCCCGGCAAGCTTCAGTATGTCTCGTCGTTTCATGAGCTACCTCTTCTGCGCTGCAAAGTAACCGGCGATCGCCTCGATTTGCTGGTCCGTGTATCCCTTGGCGAGCTGGTGCATGACGGTGGCAGAGCGGGTGCCGTCCTTGAACCCCTTCAGCGCCGAGACGATGTACTCCTTCGGCAGCCCGGCGAGCGGGGCGACTTCCTTCGTCACGCTGCGGCCCTCCGTTCCGTGGCAATTCGCGCACGTCGCCGCGAGGCTCGAGAGAACCGTGCTTTCCTGGGACTGCACGGCGAAGGGCAGCGCGGCGAGCGCCGCGCAGATCAAAGTCCGGCAATTCATCGGGTCCTCCCCTGGGGATCTTGAAAAAGTGTACGGCAAAAACAAAAAGGGCCGCTAGAGCGGCCCTCGGAATAACGATAGAAGCGCTGCGTCAGGCGACCGGCGCGGCCTCTTCCGCGAACTTGAGGACGACTTTCTCGTTCTCGCCCAGGTCGATGGTCACCTTGCCGCCGTTCTGCAGCTTGCCGAACAGCAGCTCGTCGGCCAGCGCGCGGCGGATGGTGTCCTGGATGAGCCGGGCCATCGGCCGGGCGCCCATCAGCGGGTCGAAGCCTTTCTTCGCCAGGTGGTCCTTGAGGGCCTGGCTGAAGGTCGCTTCGACCTTCTTCTCTGCGAGCTGCTCGTCCAGCTGCATCAGGAACTTATCCACCACGCGCATGATGATGTCGTGGTCGAGGGCGCGGAACGAGATGATCGCGTCGAGGCGGTTGCGGAACTCCGGCGTGAACATCCGCTTGATCGCCTCCATCTCGTCGCCGACCTGCTTGTTGAAGCTGAACCCCATGCTGTTCTTGGCGAGGGACTCCGCCCCGGCGTTGGTGGTCATGACGATCACCACGTTGCGGAAGTCGGCCTTCCTGCCGTTGTTGTCGGTCAGGGTGCCGTGGTCCATCACCTGCAGCAGGATGTTGAAGATGTCCGGGTGCGCCTTCTCGATCTCGTCGAGCAGGAGCACCGAATACGGCTTCTTGCTGATCGCCTCGGTCATCAGGCCGCCCTGCTCGAAGCCGACGTACCCCGGCGGGGCGCCGATCAGGCGCGAGACCGCGTGGCGCTCCATGTACTCGGACATGTCGAAGCGGATCAGCTCGATGCCCATGCAGTACGCGAGCTGGCGGGCGACCTCGGTCTTGCCGACGCCCGTCGGGCCGGAGAAGAGGAAGCTGCCGATCGGCTTCTGCGGGCTGCCCAGCCCCGAGCGCGCCATCTTGATCGCCGAGGCAAGCGCGTCGATCGCCGGGTCCTGGCCGAACACGACCGCCTTCAGGTCGCGGTCGAGGTTCGCCAGCGCGCTGCGGTCGTCGGTCGACACGCTGCGTGGCGGGATGCGCGCGATCTTGGCGATGATCTCCTCGATCTCGGTCTTGCCGATGACCTTCTTCTGCTTGGCCTTGGGCGCGATACGCTGCGCGGCGCCGGCCTCGTCGATCACGTCGATCGCCTTGTCCGGCAGGTGCCGGTCGTTGATGTAGCGTGCCGACAGCTCGGCGGCCGTAGTGAGCGCGTTGGCCGTGTACTTGACGCTGTGGTGCGCCTCGAAGCGCGTTTTCAGCCCCTTCAGTATCTCGACCGTCTCGTCCACCGAGGGCTCGATGACATCGATCTTCTGGAAGCGCCGCGACAGCGCGTGGTCCTTCTCGAACACGCCGCGGTACTCGTTGTAGGTCGTCGCGCCGATGCACTTCAGCTGGCCGGTCGAGAGGACCGGCTTGAGCAGGTTGGACGCGTCGAGCGTGCCGCCCGAGGCGGCGCCGGCACCGATCACGGTGTGGATCTCGTCGATGAACAGGATGGCGTTCGGGTTGTCGACCAGCTGCTTCAGCACCGCCTTCAGGCGCTGCTCGAAGTCGCCGCGGTACTTGGTTCCGGCGAGCAGGGCGCCCATGTCGAGGGCGTAGACCGTGCACTTGGCGAGCAGGTCCGGCACGCTGCCCTCGACGATGCGGCGCGCCAGGCCCTCCGCGATCGCGGTCTTGCCCACGCCGGCCTCGCCGACGAGCAGGGGATTGTTCTTGCGGCGGCGGCACAGCGTCTGCACCACGCGCTCGAGCTCCTTGTCGCGCCCGATCAGGGGGTCGATCTTGCCGGCGAGCGCGAGCGAGTTCAGGTTCTGCGTGTAGTTGTCGAGCGGGCTGTTCGACGTCTCGGCCTGGCCCTCCTGCTCGGCTTCCTGGTCGGCCTTGCCCTGCGCCGCGGTCGGGGTCTTGGTGATGCCGTGCGAGATGTAGTTCACGACGTCGAGCCGCGCGATGCCCTGCTGCTGCAGGAAGTACACGGCATGCGAGTCCTTCTCGCCGAAGATCGCCACCAGGACGTTCGCCCCGGTCACTTCCTTCTTGCCCGAGGACTGGACGTGCAGGATGGCGCGCTGGATCACGCGCTGGAAGCCGAGGGTGGGCTGGGTATCGACCTCGCGGTCGGCGGCGATGCGCGGGGTCTGCTCGGCGATGTGCTGCGTCAGGTTCTTGCGCAGCTCGTCCATGTTCGCGCCGCAGGCGCGCAGGACCTCGGCCGCCGTGGGGTTGTCGAGCAGGGCGAGGAGAAGGTGCTCGACCGTGATGAACTCGTGGCGCTTCTGCCGCGCCTCGACGAACGCCATGTGGAGACTGACTTCGAGTTCCTGAGCAATCATCCGGTCGTTACCTTCGCCTTTCCGTGCCGCCTGTTACGAGAAACCGCAATCAATATTCATACCGCTAGGTCTCCTCCATTACGCACTGTAGCGGATGTTGGTGCTTCCGGGAGTATGCCGCGACCTGCTGCACCTTGGTGGTGGCGACGTCCCGCGGATAGACCCCGCAGACGCCGATGCCTTCCCGGTGCACCTTGAGCATGATCTGGGTGGCGCGCTCGCGCGTCAGGCCGAAGAACTTCTGGATCACGATGACCACGAACTCCATGGGGGTGTAGTCGTCGTTGAGCAGCATGACCTTGAACATCGGTGGAGGCTTCAGCTTGCTGCGCTGCGCCTCGAGTGTGGTGTCGTCCTTGGACTGCCCCATGCTTCACGTGCCCCCCAGGCCCCCCATTCTCGGACAACTGCATCGCCCGCCCGTTCCCGGGAGCTGCGGTGGGATCCGGTGACCCCGAGGCTTCATGAGACGCTCATTCCTTGCAGCCATCCTAATCAATTGAGGGGGTGGGTGCAATGCGGCAAAGGGAACGGGAGCTCCGGAATACGGTGCTTTTTCACGGCCTTGGCGCGGGCCGTTGCGCAAGTGGCGGCCCTTGACGACACCCCCGGGTCCGCGTAAAAGGCGGCCTGTGTTTGGATTCAGGCTGTCTGTTTCGCCAAGGTGGCTGAATAGCTCGGGGCGGCGGGGTCGTGGAGTTCCAGGCATGCCGGGTCAAAAGACGCCCGGCCGCTCATCAACGAAATAGGGAGAGCAGCACATGGCAACAGGCACCGTGAAGTGGTTCAACGACGCGAAGGGGTACGGCTTCATCACGCCGGACGACGGTAGCGAGGACCTTTTCGCGCATTTTTCCGCCATCAACATGTCGGGCTTCAAGACCCTCAAAGAGGGCCAGAAAGTCAGCTTCGACGTGGTGCAGGGGCCCAAGGGTAAGCAGGCCTCCAACATCCAGAAGAGCGGCTGAACCGGACCCCGCTTCAAACGAAAGGCCGCCCGAGGGCGGCCTTTTTTTCGCCCTGCGCCCGGCTACATCCGCTCGATCATGGCCTGGCCGAAGCCGGAGCACGACACCTGCTTGGCGCCTTCCATCTGGCGCGCGAAGTCGTAGGTGACGATCTTGTCCTGGATGGCCCTCTCGATGGACTTGATGATCGCGTCGGCGGCCTCGACCCAGCCCATGTGGCGCAGCATCATCTCCGCCGAAAGGATCTCGGAGCCCGGGTTCACGTAGTCCTTGCCGGCGTACTTCGGCGCGGTGCCGTGGGTGGCCTCGAACATCGCCACCGTGTCGCTCAGGTTGGCGCCCGGCGCGATGCCGATGCCGCCCACTTCCGCCGCCAGCCCGTCGGAGATGTAGTCGCCGTTCAGGTTGGTGGTGGCGAGGACATCGTATTCCGCCGGGCGCAGCAGCACCTGCTGGAGCATCGCGTCCGTGATCACGTCCTTGATGACGATGTCCGGCCCGCCCTTCGGGTTCCTGAAGCTGTGCCAGGGTCCGCCGTCCAGCGGCTTCGCGCCGAATTCCCTCACCGCGAGCTGGTAGCCCCAGTCGCGGAACCCGCCCTCGGTGAACTTCTGGATATTGCCCTTGTGCACCAGCGTGACGGACTTGCGCTTGTTGTCGATCGCGTACTGGTAGGCGCGGCGGATCAGGCGCTCGGAGCCCTCGATCGACACCGGCTTGATGCCGATGGCCGAGGAGTCGGGGAAGCGGATCTTCTTGACCTTCATCTCCTTGATCAGGAAGTCGATCACTTTCTTCGCCTCGGGCGACTTCGCCGCCCACTCGATCCCGGCGTAGATGTCCTCGGAGTTCTCGCGGAAGATCACCATGTCGACGTCCTGCGGCCGCTTGAGCGGCGAGGGGACGCCGGTGAACCAGCGCACCGGGCGCAGGCAGACGTAGAGGTCGAGCTCCTGGCGCAGCGCGACGTTGATCGAGCGGATGCCGCCGCCGACCGGCGTGGTGAGCGGGCCCTTGATCGAGACCACGTACTCCTTCGACGCCTCGAGCGTCTCGTCGGGGAGCCAGACGTTCTCGCCGTAGACCTTGCACGACTTCTCGCCGGCGAACATCTCCATCCAGACGATCTTCTTCTTGCCGCCGTAGGCCTTCTTCACGGCCGCGTCGACCACCTTGAGCATGACCGGGGTGATATCCACGCCGGTGCCGTCGCCCTCGATGTAGGGAATGATGGGGTTGTCGGGGACGGTGAGGGAGAAATCCTTGTTGACCCGGATCTTCTCGCCGCCGGAGGGAATCTTGATGTGTTTGTAGGCCATAGGAGGCGCAATTATATAAGACCGAGGTCCAGATCGAAGGCGCGCTCGACGAGCCAGACAAGGGCGAGAAGCGCGATCGCCGCGGAGCCGCCGACCAGCACGACGCGCCGGTAGGCCCAGGAGCGGCGCACTGCGAAAGCCAGCGGAAGGAACGCCGCCACGATGGCGAGCTGTCCGGCCTCGACGCCGAGGTTGAAGCCGACCAGCGCGAGCAGCAGCGCGTCCCTGGGCAGGCCGAGGTCCGCGAGCACGCTGGCGAAGCCGAAGCCGTGGATCAGGCCGAAGGCGAAGGCGACCATCCAGCGGCGGCCGCGCACCATCGGCCACACGTTGTTCAGCGCGGCGAGCACGACCGAGAGCGCGATCGCCGACTCGACCAGGCGCGACGGCAGCGCGATCACCGAGAGCGCGGCGAGCGCGAGCGTGATCGAGTGCGCGACCGTGAACGCCGTGACGACCTTGAAGACGTCCCAGAACACCGGCGAGAAGCGCGCCGCGCCGACCACCGCCGGCAACAGCAGCGATACGAGGAACAATACGTGGTCGAAGCCGATCCAGATGTGCCAGACCCCTTCGCGCGCGTAGTCGAGGAACTGCGCCCAGGACGTGCGCGCGTCCGGCGCGAGCGGCGCGTCCGGACGCTCGGGCGACAGCACCGCCGTCGACGAGCCGGTCCTGAGCAGCCCCCGGTGCGTCGGATCGAGGTCGAAGAACAGCCGGTACTGCACGTCGGTCGCCACGCACGGCGCCGAGAACCTCAGCACCGCGTAGCCGCCGTCGCTATGCTCGTCGAACAGCAGCTCTTCCTTCTTCACCTCGCAGGTCGACGCCCCTTCCTTCAGCGTGAGCCGGGCGAAGGCATACGCCTCGATCTCGCTGCGCTTCGCTTTCAGCTCGCCCCAGGTGATCGCGCCGTTGCCGTCCGTGTCGAGCCCAATGGCGTATTCGAGGTCGCGCAGCGCGATGTCCCATTGCCCGCGCGTCGCGCCGCCCTCCGGCTGCAGGGCGAGATAGCTGTCGCTCGGCTTGTGCGCGTGCGCGAGACCGGCGGCGAGGACCGCGGAAAGGAGAACCGCCCTCACTTGAGCGCTGCCGCGAGATGCTGCATGCGCTCGCTCTCGAACCCGCTTTCGCGCAGCCAGCGCAGCACCGGCGCGGCCGCCTGCGCGTCGCGCGCCGCCACGGCGGCTTCGAGCACGGCCAGCGCGTCGCGCGGCTCGCGCTGGTCTCGCCAGTTCTCGAGGGCTGCGGCAAGGGCGTCTTTCGCGTCGCCCTTGAGCTCGAGCAGGTAGCGCGACTCCTCGGCGAGGTGCAGGCGCTCGCCGCGCAGCGCGGAAGCCGCGAAGCGCTCGCCCAGGACGCGGGCATGCGCCTCGGCGTCGCGCGAGCGCAGCGCCTGCGACGCGATGGCGAGGCGAAGGAGGAGCGTGTCCGAGCGCGAGCGCTCGCGCAGCAGCCCGACGACCTCTGCGGGACGGGCGCGCTCCAGGAGGAAGTCGGCGTACGCGGCGAGGAGGAAGTTGTCCTCGAGACCCAGCGCCAGGGCGTCGCCGAAATGCCCTTCCGCAGCCGCGTGGTCGCCGAGCCGCCATGCCATCTCCGCGAGGCGCGTAAGCGCCCAGAGGCGCTCGCCCGGGTCTGCTTCGGCGCGCACGGCCGGCAGCAGGCGCTCGTAGGCGGAACGGGTCTTTCCGGTCGAGGCGTCCACGTACGCGACGCAAGCCAGCGCATGCAACCCTTCGGGTAGCCCCGCGCACTCGCGCGCCGCGCCCGCGTAGTCGGCGCGCACCATCAGGATCGCGGCGCGCCAGGCCCGCGCGCCGTCGTGCCCGGGATCGCGGTCCAGCACCCGCTGGAGGTCCGCGAGCGCGCCCGCGAAATCGTGCCGGTACTGGCGCAGCAGCCCGCGCGCGTAGAGGATTTCCGCGGGCGCATCTCCCGTATTCCAGGGTGCGAGCGCGGCCTCGGCGTACCCGACGTAGCGCGGGTCCCCCTCCGCGTTCGCTCGCCGGAAAAGCGCTTCGGCGATGCGTGCAGCGAGGGCAGGGTCGCGCGGTGTCGCGGCGAGAGCGGTCCGCAACCTGCGCAATCCGGCGTTTGCGGGGTCGCCCGGGCGCCCCGGCAGCCGCTCGAGGACTGCGGAGTCGGCGGCGGGGACGTGGGGGGCGGATAGGGCGGGGCCCGCGAGGACCACCGCCGCGAATGCGAGAAGGAAGTTCATGTCCTTAAGAAACAACAGGTTACCACGCGCTGGAGCACCCCATGGGGTTTTCCATAGAATGCGCGGGCTTGTGCCACAGGGAGGTGCGGGGCGCGCGTCAACCGTATGAAATGCGGCGCGTTATTCGCGCCGGGTAGCGCAAGTTCAGCGTCCACCCGCGTTCGAACACAAAAAGGAGAAGGAAATGAACAAGCTGCTGTCCGTGATCGTTGCCGCGATGTTCGCGGCGGTTAGCGCTTCCGCCTTCGCCGCGTCGCATGCCGGCGCGCCGATGAAGGACGACAAGAAGATGGAGAAGAAGGCGAAGAGCGACAAGAAGGCCGCCCCGAAGAAGGCCGGCAAGAAAAAAGACGAGATGAAGAAGTAAGTTACCCGCACTAGAATCAAAGAAAGGCAGGGCATGTCCCTGCCTTTTTCTTTTCTGGGGCCGCCCTTGAGACCGTTCATCGCCTCGTTGCTGCTCTCCTTCGCCGCCGTCGCGCACGCGCAGTTGCCGACGGTCCAGCTCACTGCCGGCATGCACGTGGTGCGCGCGGAGCTCGCCGCGGACTTTACGACCCGCATGCAGGGCCTGATGCACCGCAGGTCGCTCGCGCCGAATTCCGGGATGCTGTTCGTCTTCGACGAGATCTCGATCCATTGCATGTGGAGGAAGAACACCCTCATCCCGCTCTCGGTCGCGTTGGTCGACGCCGCGGGCAGCATCACCAACATCGCCGACATGGAGCCGCACAGCGAGCAGTCGCACTGCGCATCGCGCCCGGCGCTGTTCGCGCTCGAGATGACGCGCGGCTGGTTCGCCGAGCGGGGCATCAAGCCGGGGATGAAGCTGGGGGGCCTGGAGAAGTACGCGCCCCGGCGCTAGAAACGAAATCGGGGCCCGCAGGCCCCGATGGTGTTCGGTGCGACGCCGGGCTTCTAGAGGCCGGCGTTCTGCTGCGCCACCATGAGGTAGAGCATCGGGATGGAGAGCATCGTGTTGAAGCGCGAGGTCAGCATCGCCATGCGCGCCGCCTTGGCCTTCTCCTCGGGCGTCACCGTGACCATGCCGAGGGCCTTCTTCTGGTTCGGCCAGATGATGAACCAGACGTTGAAGGCCATGATCAGGCCGAGCCACATGCCGATGCCGATCGCGGTGAACGGCGGCTGCAAGGTGAGCAGCGCGCCGATGTACTTGTTCATCGTGGCAAGCAGCAGGCCTGTGACCACGGTCGCAAGCGCGGCCCAGCGGAACCAGAAGAGGGCGGTGGGCGCAATCACCTTGCCGACCGCAGGCTTCTGCTCGTCCGGGATCTTCGGCATCGAGGGGATCTGCACGAAGTTGAAGTACCAGAGCAGGCCGATCCACATCACTCCGGACAGCACGTGCAGGTAGCGCATGAAGAACGAGGCCCAGGCATGGTCGCCCATCCGGCCGAACGTACCGGCGATGGCGAGCATGACGAGGAGGATGACGATGCCGGCGATGACCGTCCGGCCGAGCGACTGGAAGATGGCTCCCATGGCCTTATCCCTTTCTAGATGGTGGATTTAGCGGGGAAAGTCTAGCACTGCTGCGTTTCGCTGCACCCGGCCGCGAATACAATCCGGCGGGTGACACCCTCGAAGACCTGAAGTGGGCGCAGCCCACCCTGCAAGGCAGAAGGAAGTGGCCGCGGCGTTGCGCGCGTTCCTGCCCGCGCGCGCGGTGCTCCACGAGGAAGAAGACACCCGCCCCTACGAGTGCGACGGCCTGACGGCCTACCGGCAGCTGCCGATGGTCGTCGCCCTTCCCGAAACCGAAGAGCAGGTGCAGCGCGTGCTGCAGACCTGCGCATCCATGAACGTCCCGGTCGTTCCGCGCGGCGCCGGCACGGGGCTCTCCGGCGGCGCCCTGCCGCTTGGCGACGGCGTGCTGCTCTCCATGGCGAAGTTCATGCGCGTGCTGCGCGTCGACCCGCGCGCGCGGGTCGCGGTAGTGCAGCCGGGCGTACGCAACGCGGTAATCTCCGAGGTAGCCTCCCCGTACGGCCTGTACTACGCCCCGGACCCGTCGAGCCAGATCGCCTGCAGCATCGGCGGCAACGTCTCGGAGAATTCCGGCGGCGTGCACTGCCTGAAGTACGGGCTCACGGTGCACAACGTGCTCAAGCTGCGCGGCTACACCGTGGAGGGCGAGCCGTTCGAGGTCGGCGCCGAGGCGCCCGACACGCCCGGGCTCGACCTGCTCGCGCTGGCGATCGGCTCCGAAGGCATGCTGATGGTGGTCACCGAAGTCGTCGTCAAGCTGCTGCCGAAGCCCCAGTGCGCGCGCGTGATCATGGCTTCGTTCGACGACGTCGAGAAGGCGGGCGGCGCGGTCGCCGCGGTCATCGGCGCCGGCATCATCCCGGCCGGCCTGGAGATGATGGACCGCGCCGCCACGCGCGCGGTGGAGCAGTTCGTCGGCGCGGGCTACGACCTCGACGCGGCGGCGATCCTGCTGTGCGAATCCGACGGCACGCCCGAGGAAGTGGACGACGAGATCGCCCGCATGCAGGACGTGCTCGGGCGCTCGGGCGCGACGCGCATGACGGTGTCGCGCGACGAAGCCGATCGGCTG
>CBDDRX010000082.1:0-3930 GCA_965233165.1 uncultured bacterium
CCCGCCCATCTCTTCGCGCAGGCGGTCCAGGTCGTACGAGCACTGGCGCATGAAGCGGGTGAAGTTCCCTTCGGTGGGCCTCGTCAAGAACGCCATCATCGTTAGGGCAAAGGCCGGCGTTGGTCTGAACGGCGCCAGCCCTAGGGTGTCCACGAGGACCAGACCGGCGAGCCGTTCGCTGCGTGCGATCGCATAACGCGCCGCGATGGCTCCGCCGAGTACGTGTCCCACGAGCACCGGCGGCGATGCGCACGTCTGCTCGATCAACGCGTCCAGCCAGGCGAGCATGCGGGCCGCGTCCAGCGGCTCGTCAGGGACCCCGGACGCACCATGCGCCGGCAGGTCCGGGGCGACCACGCGGTTGGTCGTCGCGAGCTCGGGGAGCACTCGGAGCCACTTCTCGGCGAACTCGCCAGGTCCGTGAAGGAGGATCATGGGCGGACCCTCCCCGCCCTCCAGCAGCGCGGTCGGGATCCCAGCGAGCCGCATCCGGCGCTCGGCGAGTGGGATGTTCTCCTGCAGGCGCGCCCGCGGGTCTGCCGACGGCGGTGCCCGCATCTCCACAGCATATGCTCGGCCCATCTTCGCCTCCTTGTCGAAAGAGTTGTTTTCTCTCGGCGACAAGATCGGCCGACTACGGGGGTGGCCGCTTCGGGCGAAAGACCCAATCGGCAAATGCCACCGAGTGGGCAATTCTATGTAGAGCGCGCTACACGAGGTCGTGTCGGTAGGCGTAGGCGGTGGCCGCTGCGCGACTCGACAGGCCCAGCTTGACGAACATGTTGCTCACGTGCCGGGCAACTGTCTTTTCGCTGATGCCGAGCTCGCCGGCCACGTCGCGGTTCGTCTTTCCTTCCGCCACGAGGCGGAGCACCTGCAGCTCGCGCCGCGTGAGGCCATCGGGCGCCGCGTCGCTCTTTTGCGACAAGCCATCGAGGCGCGCGATGTCCGGCGCCGCGCCGAGCTCCTCGAAGATCGCTCGCGCGGCCTCGAACTCGACGTGAGCCGCGTCGGCGTCGCCGAGCGCTCGACAGGCCATGCCGATCAGGACGCGCACGCGTGCCGCCTCGTAAGGCGCCTCGAGCTCCTGCCATTCCGTCAACGCCCGGTCGAGGGCCGCCAGCGCTCCGCGCGCATCGCCGTCAGCGAGGGTCACGGCGCCCAAGGCCCCGGCCGAGAGCGCACGAAGGAAGGGCGTTCCGATCCCCGCCGCTATGTCGGTGAGCTCATCGGCCGCGGCGCGGGCGGCGGGAATGTCGTCTTCTGCGATCATGATCTCGACGGCGGCAGCGAGCACGTCGGGTCGTGTAAGGCGTTCGTCGGCCTCGTCCATCAGCCGCCGGATCGCGCTTCTCGCCGCTTCACGCTGACCCTGTGCCAGACGAAGGCAAGCCAGTCCCGGCCTCGGACGGCGTTGCCGCTTTCCCGATTCCTGGTACGCCTCTTCCGCCTGGGCGAATTCGCCCCGCAGCCGGTGAAGCTCCGCCTCCTGGTAATACGCGAGACCAATGGCGGATTGGGTGGGCGGCCGCGAGAGTCTGTCGCGCGCCTGACGCGCTTCCTCCATCGCCTTTTGCCAGTCGCCGTGCAGCCGCAGGAGCTCGGCGCGGCGGACGAGGCACTGGCCGCGGTAGGGAACCAGGTCCGGCTGGGCATCGCACCAGCGCGTTAGGGCGTTCGTCCACTCCTGCGCTCGGCGCATGTCGAAAATTCGCTGGCACTCCTCGATCACGGCGCAGTACGCGATGCCGGTCGCGATCGGAGACGCCTCGCCGGCCGTCGCCGCGACCATCGCTTCGTCGAGCAGCGACACGCCTCGCGCAGTCTGGCCGAGCTGGATCAGCGCCTGCCCCTGGCCGAGTCGGCCGAGGGAAATCAGGTCGGCGCTGCCGAAGCGGTCGCCGATGCCGGCGACCCGCGCGAAGGCCCCGCCGGCGCCTTCGGCGTCGCCGCCGGCAAGCGCTCGTAAGGCGACGGGAAGGAGCAGCAGGCCCGCTTCCACGCACTCCTCGGGAACGTCCTCGAGCAGCCGTCCGGCACGCGCGAACCATCCACCGGCCCGAGCCGCGTCGCCGTTATGCACCAGACCGAGCCCCAGCCAGAAGGCGCAGCGCGCCGCGCCGCGCGCGTCCTCGCGGTCGAGGTACGCGTGATGGCCTCGCGTCCAGATCTCCTCGCAGTCGGGATACTTACCGACCAGGTAGGCGGCGGTCGCGAAGCGCTCGAGATCCTCCGCCGCCAGCGATCCCTCGCGATCGGCGGACGACAGCTCGGTAAAGGCGTTCAGCCATGCGCGCCGCGCGAATGACACGCGGCCTCGGTCGAGCTCGGCGATGGAGTTCATTTCCTACCTCCCTACGCCAACCCTATCATCGGGCCGTCGGAGAGGCGAGGGGGTGCGTACCAGCGCGGGAAACGGGCGCTGGGGTGCCTGCCACGTAGATCGCCCACGGAGACACATCAAGCTCGGACACCCACTGGAAAGGATCGGCATCGGTGCCTAACGGGCGATGGGCTTTCAGGACCTCCAACCCGGCCGAGGCGAACATCGCTCTGTAGTCGGCATCGGTCCAGAAGATGTCCTCGACCGGACGGCGGTCGGGAACGTCGAGCATGACGATCCTGACCAGTTCACCTGGCTGCGCGGTCCTGTTCTCGGGAAAATCGCGCGTCGAGAACGAGAGCCACTCGTTGACGTAGATCTCGGCCGACGAGACGACGATCACGAGCCGGCCTGCGATCGAGAGCCGCGCCCCGAGTTCCGCCACGAGCCTGGTGCGCCGTTCGCGCCCCGGGATGTTGTCGAACGTGAAGGCGGCGAAGATCAGGTCGAAGCGCTGAGATCCCAAAGGGCCGAGGTCGTCGCTCGTCAGGCGGAGATACGTGCCCCGCGGATCCCGCGCCGCCGCCTCGGCGAGCATCGCCTCGGAGATGTCGACTCCGACGACGTCGAAGCCAAGATCGCGAAGGAATCGGGTCGACCGTCCTGCCCCACAGCCGAAGTCCAGTGCACGAGTGCCCGTGACGTGCTTCGCCAGCACCTTCGGGATATCGCGGAACGCCAGGTAGTAGGTACCTGGAAACTCGAGCTCGGCGTAGGCGCGAGCGCGATCCCGGTCATCGTATACGTTCGTGAAGCGCTTCGTCATTCGTCCGATCCTTCCGCGTGGGACGCGGGACCCGGGATGATAACGAGCTCCGTTCCGGCGAGTTCACTCCCCGAGCCAGTGTTCGGCCGGACGCGTAAGGAACTCTTCCAGCTCAATCCCGTCGCCACCTACGATCATCGTGCGATGCGGGCGGAACGCCTCGGAAAAGGCGGAGAGCCCTGGCAGTGCGTTAGGCGCTCGGCCGCTTTTGACCTCGATGGCGACGATGCTGCGTCCGGATCGCATCACGAAGTCCACTTCACGGTTGCGATCCCGCCAGTAGTGGAGATCGAAGGCACCGGTCGCCGCGGCGTTCGCCAGGTGAGCGCCCACGGTCGATTCGATCAGCCGGCCGCGGAACTCCCTATCGTCACGAACCTCCTTCGGGGAAAGCCCGGACTGCGCGCTCATCAGCGCGGTGTTCAGCACCTGGAGTTTGGGGCTCGAGCCGCGCTGTCGGGCGGCAGCTCCGGCAATCTTCTGAAGGCCGGTGACCATTCCCGCTCCACTCAGGAGGTCCAGGTAATGCGCGAGCGTGGTGGTATTCCCCGCGTCGTGGAGGTGCCCCAGCATCTTTGTATACGAGAGAATCTGGCCGGAGTAGCGGCAACCGAGATCGAAGAGACGGCGCAGAAGCGCGGGCTTCTCGATCCGGCGCATCAGCAGCACGTCCCTGGTGATGGTCGTTTCGACCATCGCGTTGAGAATGAAGCTGCGCCACCGGGGCGGATCGCCCGCGAGGTGCGCCGCGCCCGGGTATCCCCCAAAGTAGACGTACGTG
>CBDDRX010000083.1:0-58927 GCA_965233165.1 uncultured bacterium
AGGGTCAATGCGATTTTGGAATTCTTCATGGGTTCTCCGCTGAGGGGGTAAATCGGGCCGGATATATTACCCGCGGCCACGTTACGCAGGAAGGGCGGAGGCCCCGCCGCCGCGCGGCGGCGAGGCAGGTCAGGCAGGGGTTACTTCTGGGACAGGATCCACTTCACCAGCGCCTGGACGTCCGCGTCCGGGACAGTGGCGTTCGGCGGCATCGGCACCTGGCCCCAAACCCCCACGCCGCCCTTCTTGACCTTGTCGGCCAGCTTTGCCTGGGCGGCCTTGTCGCTCGCGTACTTCGCGGCGACTTCCTTGTAAGAGGGGCCGACCACCTTCTTGTCCACCTGGTGGCAGGCGAAGCAATTGTGCTTCTTGGCGAGCGCATCGCTCGCGGCCGCCGGGGGGGAGGCGCTGATCAGGACGGCGCCGGCGGAGGCCAGCGCTAGGACGATACGGTTCATGGATTCTCCTTCAAGGCTGCCCGGATTTTACAGTGTCGCGGGCGTACGCCTCCTTTAACGCGCCAGGAGCGGAGCCGTTGACCCCGGCGCGAGGCACTATTCCACACTCATGAACCCGATGGACCCTCGCGCTCAAGACGTCCTGGGCTTCTGGTTTCGGGGCGACGACCGCGACCCGCGCTGGTTCCGCAAGGACGATGCGTTCGATCGGGAGATCCGCGAGCGCTTCCTGCCGCTCTACGCGCAGGCGGCGCGCGGCGGGCTTTCGGCGTGGCGCGAGTCGCCGCTGGAGTGCCTGGCGCTCGTCATCGTGCTCGACCAGTTCTCCCGCAACATGTTTCGCGGCACGGCGCAGGCATTTGCCGCCGACGCGCTCGCGCGCGAGGCGGCGCGCAGGATCGTCTCGCAAGAATGGGATCGGGGGATGCGAGCGCCGGAACGGCTCTTCGCCTATCTGCCTTTCGAGCACAGCGAGCACCTGGCGGACCAGGATCTCTCATGCGAGCTCATGAAGGGATTCGACGCGGAGCAGGTGCGCTACGCAGAGCGGCACCGAGACATCATCCGGCGATTCGGGCGCTTCCCGCATCGCAATGCCGCGCTGGGGCGCGCGAGCACCGCGGAGGAGGTCGAGTTCCTGAAGCAGCCCGGCTCGGGCTTCTGATCAGCGCCCGATGGACGCGTTCGGATCCGGCCCGAGCGCGCGACTGACCGTGGTGGTCGGCAGGATGGTCGCGAGCTGGTTCGACTTCGGCGCGCCCAGGCGCACTGCGATGCGGTCGCCTGCGGCGACCCGCATGTCATCGGGGACCCGGACAAGGACCTTGCGCCCGCCCAGGTCGACGTCCGCCCAGCGGGCGGCACCGGGGTTGCCCTGGAGCCTCGCTGCGACGAGCACTCCCGGAGCGGCCTGGTAGTACAACCCATCGACGCGCCCGAAGGCCTCTTCCGCGCCGGCCGGGAAGGCGGCGCCGAGGAGGCCCAGCGCGCAAAGCAAGGCGTGTCGCATGCCGCGCACTTTGCGCGCCGAATGTGATGCCGCGCGCCGTGGCGGGCAGGCCAGACGCCGCCCGACCGGACTGTCGCCGGCAGGCGTCGGTCTACTTGTCCGTCACCGCACCCAGCGACGCGGTCGAGACGAGCTTCATGTACTTCGCCAGCAGGCCGGCCTTGTACCGCGGCAACGGGGCCTTCCATTTCTTGCGGCGCGCGGCGAGCTCCTTCGCCGGCACGTTGAGCTGGACGAGGCGCTTTTTCGCGTCGATGGTGATCGAGTCGCCCTCCTTCACCAGCGCGATGGTGCCGCCGACATAGGCCTCGGGCGCCACGTGGCCCACCACCATGCCCCAGGTGCCTCCCGAGAAGCGCCCGTCGGTGAGCAGGCCGACCGACTCGCCCAGCCCCTGTCCGATCAGCGCCGAGGTCGGCGCGAGCATCTCCTGCATGCCCGGGCCGCCCTTCGGGCCCTCGTAGCGGATCACGACCACGTCGCCCGCCTTGATGCGCTTCGCCATGATCGCCTTCATGCAGGCGTTTTCCGAATCGAAGACGCGCGCGGGACCGGTGATGGAGGGATTCTTGAGGCCCGTGATCTTGGCGACGCAGCCCTCGGGTGCCAGGTTGCCCTTGAGGATCGCGAGGTGGCCCTCCTTGTACATCGGTTTCGACCAGGGTCGGATTACGTCCTGGTTCGCGCGCGGCTCGGCCGGAACGTCCTTGAGCATCTCCGCCATCGTCTTGCCGTGGATGGTCATGCACTCGCCGTGCAGAACGCCGTTCGCGAGCAGGATCTTCAGGACCTGCGGTACCCCGCCGGCACGATGGAAGTCGACCGCCACGTAGCGCCCGGAGGGCTTGAGGTCGCACAGCACCGGCACCTTGCGGCGCACGCGCTCGAAGTCGTCGATCGTCCACTTCACGGCCGCGGCGCTCGCGATGGCAAGGTAGTGCAGGACCGCGTTCGTCGATCCGCCGGTCGCCATGACGAGCGCGACCGCGTTCTCGATCGACTTGCGGGTGATGATGTCGCGCGGCTTGAGGTCGCGCCGGACCGCCTCGACCAGCACGCGCGCCGACTCTGCCGCGGAATCCCCCTTCTCCGCGTCGGGCGAGGCCATCTGGGAAGAGCCGAGCAGGCTCATGCCGAGCGCCTCGAACGACGAGCTCATGGTGTTGGCGGTGTACATGCCGCCGCAGGCGCCCACGCTCGGGCAGGCGTTCCTCTCGATGCCCTTGAAGTCCTCTTCGCTCATCTTGCCGGCGCTGAACGATCCCACCGCCTCGAACGCCGAGACGATGGTGAGGTCCTGGCCCTTCCACTTGCCCGGCTTGATGGTGCCGCCGTAGACGTAGATCGCCGGCACGTTCATGCGCGCGATGGCCATCATCCCGCCCGGCATGTTCTTGTCGCAGGCGCCGACCACGAACGCGCCGTCCATCGCCTGGCCGTTGACGCTCGTCTCGATCGCGTCGGCGATCACCTCGCGCGAGACCAGCGAGTACTTCATCGCCTCGGTGCCCATGCCGATGCCGTCGGTCACGGTCGGCACGCCGAAGACCTGCGGCTTCGCGCCCGCCTGCTCGAGCGCCGCCATCGCCCGGTCGACCAGCGGCTGGATGCCCGCGTTGCAGGGGTTCATCGTCGAATGGCCGTTCGCGACGCCGACGATCGGCTTCTCGAAATCGCCGTCGCCGAAGCCCACGGCGCGCAGCATGGCGCGGTTGGGCGAGCGAGCGACACCGTGGGTAATCAGGCGGGAACGGCGGTTCGCGGCGCCGCTGCCATTTTTCGATTTGTCGTTCATTACGCGTTTCCCTTCAGTTCTTGCGCGGCTGGGGTGGCGATGATAGCAGCGGCGTCCAGCCGAGCGCAGCGAGCGCGCCGCCGACGACCAGCGTGAAGCCAGCGAAGTGATAGGGGTGCAACTGCTCGCCCAGCACCGTCACGGAAAGGATCGATGCGAACACCGGCATCAGATGGATGAACAGGCCCGCGCGTACCGGGCCGGCGCGCTCCGCGCCGAAGCTGTACGCCAGGGTGCCGAGCAGCGTCGGTCCGAGCGCGATATAGACAAGCACTGCCACCGATTGCGGCGAAAGCGCCGGCGTGCGGTCGAGCGTCGCTTCGAGCAGCACCGCCGGCAGACTGAGCACGATGCCGACGAGACACATCGCGGCGATGAACGCGGGCAGCGGCAGCGCCGGACGCCGCGGCAGGAGCAGGGTATAGAGTGCCCAGGTCAGCATGCCGCCCAGGGCGAGCACGTCGCCGCCGTTGAAGGAAAGCGAGAACACGCGCTCCGGACTGCCCTGAAACAGGATCACGGCCACACCGAGGAATGAAACGGCGATGCCGAGGGCCTCGTGGGCCGCGGGTCGCCGCGCGAAGCAGGCCGCGGCGAACACCAGGATCAGCACGGGAATCGTCGAGTTCAGCAGGCCGACGTTGACTGCGGTCGTCGTCTCCAGTCCCTTGTAGATCAGGGCGCTCTGCGGGACGTTGGCCAGCAGCGCGAGCGGTACCAGGATGCGCCATTGGCCACGCAACGCCGCGGCGATCGCCCGGCGCTCCCGCCAGGCGATGGGCGAGAGAACGCAAAGCGCGACGAGCCAGCGCAGCCACGACAGAGCGATCGGCGGCACGTCGCCCTGCAGCCATTTCGCCGCGACCGGATTGCTCCCCCAGAGCGCCGCGGCAGCGGCCAAGGCAGCGTAGGCAAGCGGCAGCGGCCCGATCGGCATGCGCGCAATCTAGAGCGCGCGCCCGCGTCGATCCAATACAATCGGCGTCTTCTGGTGATACTCAATTTGCATGAGTCTTCCTGATATCTGGCAGTTGCGGTATTTCATCGCGGTGGCCGAGCGCCTGCATTTCGGCCGCGCGGCGGCCGCCCTGCATATTTCCCAACCCCCGCTCTCGCGCGCAATCCGTGCTCTGGAAGAACGGCTCGGCGTGCCGCTGTTCCTGCGCAGCCGGCGCCGCGTCGAGCTCACGCCTGCCGGGGCGCGCCTGCTCGAGGAGGCGCGCCGGACCGTCGCCCAGCTCGAGCGCACCGTGCTCGAGCTGCGCGGCATGGCGGCGGGGGAGCGCGGGCGCCTGCGCATCGGCTTCGTTTCGCTGGCCGACTACGGCGTGCTCCCCACGCTGCTGAAGGACTTCAAGGCCCGGCGCCCAGGGGTGGCCCTCGCGCTGCGCGAGATGCTCTCGCCGGAGCAATCGAGCGCGCTCGCTGCGGCGGAGCTCGACTTCGGGCTGCTGCTGCCGCCGGTGCCCGAAGCGCCGACGCTCGAGCACCTCGTCGTGCAGCGCGAGCGTTTCGTCGTGGCGCTGCCCGCGCGCCATCGCCTGGCGCGGGGCCGCGGTAAGCTCGCCGTGCGCGAGCTCGAGGGCGAGCCGCTCGTCATGGTGCCGCGCGAGATTGCGCCAGGCCTTTACGATATCGTCGCGGGGCTGGTGCAGCGCGCCGGCCTTTCCCTCGACGTCGCCCAGGAGGCGATCCAGATGCAGACAGTGGTGAGCCTCGTTTCGAGCGGCCTCGGCGCCGCGATCGTGCCGGCGTCGGTCGCGAACCTCGGCCGGCGCGGCGTCGCGTACCGCGAGATCGCCGACGCGCATCCCCGGCTCGATGTGTGGCTCGCGTGGCGTCGCGGCGCGCTCGGGCCGGCGGCGCAGGAGTTCGTCGCGCTCGCACGGCGCGATCGCTGATGCTCGCCCACCCGCAGATCGATCCGGTCGCCTTCTCCCTCGGCCCGCTCGCGGTGCGCTGGTACGGGCTCATGTACCTCGCCGGCTTTGCCGCGGCGTGGTGGCTCGGCACGTCGCGCATCAAGCGGCAGCGCGCCCCCGTGACGCGCGTGCAGTTCGACGAGATGATCTTCTACGCTCTCCTCGGCGTGATCCTCGGCGGGCGCCTGGGCTACGTCCTCTTCTACAAGCCGCTCGAGTACCTCGCGAGCCCGCTGAAGATCTTCGCCATCTGGGAAGGCGGCATGTCCTTCCATGGCGGCCTGCTCGGCGTACTGCTCGCGATGTGGGTGCTGGCGCGGCGCTTCCGCATCCATTACCTGGACCTGATGGATTTCGTCGCGCCGCTCTGCCCGCTCGGCCTCGCGGCGGGCCGGCTCGCGAATTTCATCAACGGCGAGCTCTGGGGCCGTCCCACCGACCTGCCCTGGGGCATGGTGTTCCGCGGCGCAGGTGATGCGCCGCGCCATCCGTCCCAGCTATACCAGTTCGCACTCGAGGGCCTCGCCCTCTTCGTCCTCCTGTGGTGGTTCTCGGCGAAGCCGCGCGCGCGCGGCGCCGTCTCCGGCCTCTTCCTGCTCGGCTATGGCGTGTTCCGCTTCGCCGCCGAGTTTGCGCGCGAGCCCGATGCATTCCTGGGCTATCTCACCCTCGGCCTGACAATGGGGCAGTGGCTGTGCTTGCCGATGATCGGCGCCGGGATCGCGCTGCTCGCATGGAGTCGTCGCTAGCGCCCGTACTCGACGCGGTGCTGCCGGTCTTCGGGCTGGTGGCCTGCGGCGTGCTCGCGGGGCGCTTTCGCCTCGTCAGCCAGGCGTCGAGCTCCGCGCTCAACCAGTTCGTCTATGCCTTCGCCCTGCCGGCAATGCTGTTCATTGCCGTGTATCGCGGCTCGCTGGAGGAGATCCTGAGCGGCTTCTTCCTCCTCGGCGTGGTCGCCGCCACCCTCGGGACCGCCGTGCTTGGCTACTTCGCCTCTCGCCAGCTGCAGGCCGGCACGACCGCCGAAAGCACGATGCGCGCGCTCAATGCCTCGTTCGCGAATACCGGCTACCTCGGCATCCCGCTCGTGACGGTCGCCTACGGCGAGCGCGCCGCGCTTCCGGCGGCGCTCGCGACCGTCGCGACGAACATCGTGTCCTTCGCCGTGGCGATCATCTGCCTCGAGCTATTCGTCGACCGGCGCCCCGGGGCCGTGCGGCGCGCGCTCGGCGGCGTGGTGCGCAGCCCCCTGATCTGGCCGATCGGCCTTGCCGTCGCGGTGGTGGCGGCAGGCATCAAGATCCCGGTGCCGGTCGAGCGCTTCGCGACGCTGCTCTCCGGCGCGGCCGGACCGTGCGCGCTTTTCGCCATCGGCCTGTTCGTCTCGCAGCTTTCGATGCGCGCCGGCATTGCCGCCAGCTGGCCGAGCACGACCCTGAAGCTGGTGATCCACCCGGCGCTGATGGCGGCGATCGCGTATTGGCTGCTTCCGATCGATCCCTTCTGGGCAAAGATCGGGGTGGTCTGCGCCAGCCTGCCCCTGGGCGCGACGGCTTTCGTCCTTGCGCAGCGCTACCAGCTGCTGGAAGCGGAAACCTCCACCGGCGCAGTCGTGTCGACGGCTGCGTCGGTGCTGACCGTGTCGATCGTGATGACCGCGTTTACGATGCTCGGCCTGTGAGGAAGCTGCTCCTCTTCGTTCTCTTTCTCGGCCTTGCTCCGGTCGCAGGCGCCGACGAGGCGCTCTGGACGCTGCTGCGTGGCGGCGGGCAAGTGCTCTTCATTCGTCATGCCTCCACCGTGCCCGGCGTGGGAGACCCCGAGGGCTTCCGCCTGGAGGACTGCGCTACGCAGCGCAATCTTTCCGAGGAGGGCCGTGCGGAAGCGCGCCACCTCGGCGAGTCGATGCGCAGGCACGCGGTCCCGGTCGAGCGCGTCGTCTCCAGCCCCTGGTGCCGGTGCGTGGAGACGGCCGCGCTCGCCTTCGGGCGCGTCGACGAGAAGTGGCCGGCCCTCAGCAACCTCTTCGGCCGCTCGGCGAACGCGGAGGCGCAGGTCAAAGCGATGCGTCCGCGCATCGCCGCCTACCGCGGCAGGGGAAATCTGGTTCTCGTCTCGCACGGATCGACCGCGCTCGCGCTCGCCGGCGTCTCGCCCCAGCAGGGCGAAGTCATCGTGCTGACGCCTTCGCGCGGCGGATTCCGGATCGCGGGGCGGATCGCGCCGCCGCGCTGACGGCTAGAGGGCTTGCGCGAGGATCCGCGCGACGTGCAGCGCCTCGCGCCCGGCGCCATCGGCGATCTGGTGCCGGCAGCTCGTGCCATCGGCGACGATCAAGGCGTCGACGGGCGCCTGGCGTACCGCCGGCAGAAGGCTCGCCTCGCCCATCTTCAGCGAGACGTCGTAGTGCTCGGCTTCGTAGCCGAAGCTCCCCGCCATCCCGCAGCAGCTTCCCTGCACCGCCTGCACGTCCAGGCCGGGCACCATCCGCAGCACACGCTCGACCGACGGCATGGCGCCAAATGCCTTCTGGTGGCAATGGCCGTGCAGCAGCGCCTTCTTCGCGAGCGGCTTCAGCGCGAGCGACAGCCGGCCCGCGTCCACCTCGCGGGCGACGAATTCCTCGAAGAGGTAGCTCTGGGCCGCAAGCACCCCGGCCCCGGGCAGCATCACGGTGAACTCGTCGCGGAAGGAAAAGAGGCACGACGGCTCGAGGCCGACCACCGGCACCCCGCGCTCGACCCACGGCGCCAGCGTTTCCAGGGTACGTGCCGCCTCTGCTTTCGCCTCGTCCACCAGCCCGGCGGAAAGGAACGTCCTGCCGCAGCAGAGCGGGCGGCCCTGGAGCGCCGGCGCTGCGACGTGCACACGGTACCCGCCGGCTTCCAGCACGCGGATGGCCGCGCGCGCGTTCTCCGGCTCGAACCACCGGCTGAACGTGTCGACGAACAGCATCACCTCGCGCCCGCCGCTCTTCGTCAAGGCGCGGTCCATGAAGAAGTCTCCGCGCCAGGCGGGAAGCTTGCGTCGCGGGGTGAACCCCAGGAGAGGGCGCGCGACTGCGGAGGCGAGGTTGGCGATCGACGCGAAACGCGCCGCCCAGGGCGCGTAGCGCGGCAAGTAGGCGATGGCCCGGTCGCGCAGCGACGGTGGGTGGGATTGCCGGTAGTGGGCGAGGAACTCGATCTTCATGCGCGCCATGTCCACGCCGGTCGGGCATTCGCGCCTGCAGCCCTTGCAGGAGACGCAGAGGTCCAGCGCATCCTTGACCGCGTCCAGGGGCAGCTGGCCCGACAGCGCAAGCCGCAGCGTGTTGGCACGGCCACGCGTCACGTGCGCCTCGTCGCGCGTCACGCGGTAGGAGGGGCACATCGTTCCCGCATCGAACTTGCGGCAGTGCCCATTGTTGTTGCACATCTCCGCGGCCTTGTCGTAGCCGCCCCACTCGCTCCAGTCGAGCGCAGCGGGCGGGGGTGCGGGCGCGTAGCCGGGCTTGAAGCGGAACAGGGTCCGGTCGTCCATCTTCGGCGGCTGCACGATCTTGCCGGGGTTCATCAGCCCGCGGGGATCGAGGAGCGCCTTGATCTCGGCGAGCGTCGCCGTGAGGCGCGGCCCGAAGAAGGGCGCGATCCATTCCGAGCGCACCAGGCCATCGCCGTGCTCTCCCGAGTAGGCGCCCTTGTACTGCTTGACGAGCGCGCAGGCCTCCTCCGCGATCGCGCGCATCTTCTGCGCCCCGTCGCGCCGCATGTCGAGGACCGGGCGCACGTGCAGGGTGCCGACCGAGGCATGCGCGTACCAGGTGCCGCGCGTGCCGTGCTTCTCGAATACCTGCGTGAGGCGGTCCGTGTACTCGGCGAGATGCTCGAGCGGCACGGCGCAGTCCTCGATGAAGGACACCGGCTTTCCGTCGCCCTTCATGGACATCATGATGTTGAGGCCCGCCTTGCGCACTTCCCAGAGGTCGCGCTGCGCCTGGGGGTCGGTGATCTCGACCACGCTGCCCGGCAGCCCGAGATCGGCCATGAGATGGACCAGCTCCTTCAGCTTGCGCTGCTGCGCGCCCGGATCGTCGCCCGCGAACTCGACCAGCAGGATCGCATCCGGCTCGCCGCGGATGAACGCGTCGACCGTCTTGCGGAACGCGGCGATCTCGCGCGCGAGGCCGATCATCGTGCGGTCGACGAGCTCGACCGCCGAAGGGCCGAGCTTGACGATGTGCCGGGTGAGGTCCATCGCGGTGTAGAACTTCGGGAAGTGGCACACGCCGAGCGCGCGTGCCGCAGGAAGCGGCGAGAGCTTCAGGTGCAGGCGTTCCGACCAGGCCAGCGTGCCCTCCGAGCCGACAAGCAGATGGGCGGCATTCGCATGCGGCGCGCCGAGGTGGTCGAGGTTGTAGCCGGCAACCCTGCGCATCACCTTGGGAAAGCGGGCTTCGATCTCCTGCCGGTCGCGCTCGTAGATGTGGCGCAGCTTGCGGACGATCTCGCCATAGCCCCCGCCGGGCTCGTCGTGCATCGGGCCGAAGCGCCAGCGGTCCCCGGCGGCGGTCACCGCATCGATCGCCAGGACGTTGTGCACCATGTTGCCGTAGGCGATCGAGCGCGAGCCGCACGAGTTGTTGCCGGCCATGCCGCCCAGGGTCGCCTGCGCGCTCGTCGACACGTCGACCGGGAACCACAGCCCGTGCTGGCGGAGCTGGGCGTTCAGCGTGTCGAGGACCATGCCGGGCTGCACGACGGCGCTCCGTGCGCCGGGATCCAGCTCGACGAGCTTGTTCAGGTACTTCGTATGGTCGATGACCAGCGCGGCACCGATCGCCTGGCCGCATTGCGAGCTCCCGGCGCCCCGCGCCAGGATGGGAACGCCCGCGTCGGCGGCGATGGCGATCGCTACGCGCGCCGCTTCCTCGGTGCGCGGGACGACCACCCCGACCGGCTCGATCTGGTAGATCGACGCGTCGGTGGAGTAACGGCCGCGCGTCGCGGCGTCGAACAGCACTTCCGCGTCGGCCTCGGCGCGCAGCCGGCGCGCCAGCGCCGAGTCCCCAGGCGCGGCTTTCACGACGCGGACGGGAAACGACGGGGCGTTCAAGCCGCGGCGCGGGCCTTGAGGGACTTCGTCACGTGCGCGAGCTTGCGGCTCAGGTGATCCGCGAGCAGGCTGCGCAGCGCCGGGGCGTCGCGGCGCTCCAGCGCCCGGATGATCTGCTCATGTTCCGCGACGGCGGCGTCCCAGCGCTCGCGCGACAGGTTGGCCATGAAGCGCGCCCGCTTCACGTTCGCGTTGAGCTGGCGGTAGGTGTTCGCGAGCACGGGATTGCGCGAGGCCTCCACGATGCTCATGTGGATGAGCTGGTTGTAGCGGAAGTAGCCCGCGAGATCACCTTTCGCGTGCATGGCCAGCATCTCGTCATGCAGGGCGCGGATCGCTGCGATCGTCGCGTCGCTCGCGTGGCCGCACGCGAGCTCGCCAGCCAGCGCTTCCAGCGTACCCATCACGACCAGGGCCTCGGCAATACGCTCCGGGTCCACCCCCGAGACCACGGCGCCCCGGTTAGGCAGGAGCTCGACCAGGCCCTCGGTTGCGAGGAGCTTGATCGCTTCGCGCAGCGGGGTGCGCGAGATCCCCAATTGCTCGCAGAGTAGTCTCTCGTTCAGCCGCTCCCCCGGCCCCAGGCGCCCCTGCACGATCTGGTCTCGCAGGCGGTCCACCGCCTCCTCGTGAAGCGGACGGCGTACGATCGGAGCGATTTTCACGACGTCTTGCATGGAATGCATTTTGTATGCAAAATCCTGAAAAGTCCATTCCTCCCGAGGTTTAGCATGGCAAGGAACGCTGGCCGGCATTTCCTGCAGATCCCCGGTCCGACCAATGTCCCCGACCGCGTGCTGCGCGCAATCGACTTCCCGACGATGGATCATCGCGGTCCGGACTTCGCCGACCTCGGCAAGGCGGTGCTCGGCGGGATGAAGCGCATCTTCAAGAGCACGAAGGGCGAGGTCGTCATCTATCCGGCTTCGGGCACCGGCGCGTGGGAAGCGGCGCTCGTGAATACGCTTTCCGCCGGCGACCGCGTATTGATGGCGGAAACCGGCCATTTCGCGACGCTCTGGCAGAAGCTCGCCGGCAAGCTCGGCCTGGAGGTCGAGTTCCTGCCGGGCGACTGGCGCCACGGCGCCGATCCCGAAGCGATCGAGAAGCGCCTGCGCGGCGACGGGGATAAGCGCATCAAGGCCGTGTGCGTCGTCCACAACGAGACTTCGACCGGCGTAGTGTCGCGCATCGCCGAGGTTCGCAAGGCCATCGATGCGGCGGGCCACCCTGCCCTGTATATGGTCGACACGATTTCCTCGCTCGCCTCGCTCGACTACCGCCACGATGAGTGGGGTGTGGACGTCACGGTCGCCGGCTCGCAGAAGGGCCTGATGCTGCCGCCGGGACTGTCCTTCAACTGCATCTCGCAGAAAGCGCTGGCCGCGTCGGCGCACGCTCGCCTGCCGCGCAGCTACTGGGCCTGGGACGAGATGCTGTCCAACGGCAAGGGTGGCTACTTTCCCTACACCCCGGCGACCAACCTGCTCTACGGCCTGCGCGAAGCCCTGAAGATGCTGCTCGACGAGGAAGGCCTGGAAGCGGTGTTCGCACGCCACCAGCGCCACGGCGAAGCGACCCGGCGCGCCGTGCGCGCCTGGGGCCTCGAGGTGCTTGCGCTCGATTCGCGCGAGTACTCGGGCTCGCTCACGGCCGTGCTGCTGCCCGCCGGGCACGACGCGGACCGGGTGCGCCAGATCATTCTCGAAGCATTCGACATGTCGCTCGGGACCGGGCTGGGAAAGCTCTCCGGCAAGGTGTTCCGCATCGGCCACCTCGGCGACTTCAACGATCTTGCTTTGATGGGCACGCTGGCCGGGGTCGAGATGGGCCTCGCGCTCGCCGGCGTGCCGGCCAAAAAGGAGGGTGTGCGGGCGGCGATGGAGTACCTTTCGGACTCGCGCCGCGCGCCTGCCAAGCAAGCCGCCTGAGCGGCGCATGAACGAGGAGGAGGACAAATGAAACTGCAACTGGGTATTGCCGCCATCGCATTGGCGGTTTGCAGCACGGCATCCGCGCAGACGGAAATCAAGTTCGGCCATGTCGGCGAGCCCGGCTCGCTGTTCGCGGCCTCGGCCGAGGAGTTCGCCAAGCGCGCCAACGCGAAGCTCGGCGGCAAGGCGAAGGTCGTGGTCTACGGCTCGAGCCAGCTCGGCGGCGACAAAGAGCTCATGCAGAAGCTCAAGCTGGGGACGGTCGACATCGCGCTGCCTTCGACGGTGATGACATCCGAAGCCGACCTGTTCGGCGTGTTCGAGATGCCGTACCTGGTCAAGGACCGCAACCACATGAAGAAGATCGAGGGCGCGGTGTTCTGGAAGACGCTCGCGCCCGCGGCCGAGGCGAAGGGGCTCAAGGTCATTGCGGTCTGGGAAAACGGCTACCGGCACATCACGAATTCCAAGCGGCCGATCAACACGCCCGCCGACCTGCAGGGCATCAAGCTGCGCGTGCCGGAAGGCAAGTGGCGCGTCAAGATGTTCCAGGCTTACGGGGCGAACCCCTCGCCGATGAAGTTCTCCGAGGTGTTCACCGCGCTGCAGACGGGCGTGATGGACGGCCAGGAGAACCCCTTCACCCAGATCTTCAGCGCCAAGTTCCACGAAGTGCAGAAGTTCCTCTCGCTCACCGGCCACGTATACACGCCGGCCTACGCCACCGTCGGGACGAAGAAATGGGCCGGCCTGCCGGCCGACGTGCGCGGCACCCTCGAGGCCGTGGCCAAGGAAACGCAGGGGTTCGTCTACGAGAAGGCGGCGAAGGACGACGAGGAGCTGCTCGGCAAGATCAAGGCGGCGGGCGTCCAGGTCAATACGCCGAACAAGGACGCGTTCATTGCCGCCTCGAAGCCGGTGTACGAGGAGTTCGCCAGGGAAGTGAAGGGCGCGAAGGAAGTGATCGACCGCGCCATCGCCCTGGGCAAGTAGTCGGTGACGCTGCAGTCGTTCCGCCGAGGATACGAGCGTTTCCTCGAGTGGATCTGCATCGCGCTCATGGTCGCGCTCGCCGCCGAGGTGGTGGCGGGCGTGGCCTTCCGCTACTCGGGCCACTCCCTCGTCTGGTATGACGAGGTGGCGACCATCCTGCTTGCCTGGGTGACGTTCTACGGCGCCGCGCTCGCGGTCCTCAAGCACGCGCACATGGGCGTGCCCGAGCTCGTGCGCATGCTGCCTCCCGGCCCCCGGATCGCC
This sequence comes from uncultured bacterium, assembly GCA_965233165.1. Lineage (GTDB taxonomy): Bacteria > Pseudomonadota > Gammaproteobacteria > Burkholderiales > SG8-39 > SCGC-AG-212-J23. Next base: position 13,470 of record CBDDRX010000083.1, read on the forward strand.
GTCGCCGTCCTGGCGCAGCTGTGCACGCTCGCGTTCTTCGTGCTGCTCGCGTGGGTGGGCTACTCGATCCTCGAGATCCTCGCGTCCGACCGGCTGGTTTCGCTGCCGGAGGTGTCGGTGGCGTATGCCAACTCGGTGATTCCGATCAGCGCCGTGCTGTTCGTTCTGGGACAGCTGCTGGTGTTCCCCGAAGTGCTGCGCGAAGCGCGGCGTGAGGACAGGACCGGGGGGCACGCGTGACCGGCTTCCTCGTGCTGCTATGCGTCGTCGTCCTGGTGCTGATCAACGTCCCGATTGCCGTGGCGCTGTGCATCGCCTCGGTCGTGGCGATGGTCGCGACGCAGGGCCTGGCGAGCCTGCCCAACGTCCCGCTGGCGCTCTACCAGGGAGCGACCAGCTTCCCGCTGATCGCGATCCCGCTGTTCATTCTCGCGGCCGCGATCATGAACACCTCTGGGATTTCACACCGGCTCATCGACTTCTGCCAGGCGCTGGTGGGCTGGGTGCGGGGGGCGCTCGCCCAGGTGAACGTGCTGAGCCACATGTTCTTCGCGGAGATCTCGGGCTCCGCGGTCGCGGGAGTGGCCGCGACTGCCTCCATCATCATGCCGGCCATGAAGGCGCGCGGCTACCCCGGGCCCTTCACCGCCGCGGTGACCTCCTCGACGGCCACGCTGGCGATCATCCTCCCGCCGTCGATCCCGATGATCCTCTACGCGGTCATGGCGGGCACCTCGGTCGTGCAGATGTTCGTCGCCGGGATCGTGCCCGGCCTGCTCACGGGATTCGGCTTCATGGCCCTGTGCTATTGGTACGCGGTCAAGTACAACTGGCCGGTCGAGGAGATCTTCCAGTGGGGCAAGCTCTGGCGCGCCTTCGGGAAGGCGTTCTGGGCGCTTACGCTGCCCCTCATCATCCTGGGCGGCATCTTCGGGGGCATCGTGACGGCGACCGAAGGCGCGGCGCTCGCGGTGGTGGCGGCGCTCCTCGTTGGCGGCCTTGTCTACCGCGAGCTCGACTGGGCGAAGCTGCGAGAGGCGATCATCGACGGGGCCGTGCAGACCGGCTCCGTAATGCTGCTTGTAGCCGCTTCTGCCCTGCTCGGCCTCTACCTGACCGAGGTGCAGCTTCCGCAGCGCATCGCGGCCGCGATGCTTTCGGTGACGAGCGAGAAGTGGGCCATCCTCGCGATCCTCAATGTCTTCTTCCTCATCATCGGGATGTTCCTGCATTCGGCCGCGGCCATCATCCTGGTGGTGCCGATTGTAATGCCGGTCGTGACCGCGGCGGGCATCGATCCGGTCCACTTTGGCGTGATCGTGACGCTCAACCTCGCCATCGGCCAGCAGACGCCCCCCGTGGCGAGCGTGCTGCTGCTCACCTGCTCGATCGCCAAGGAGAGCGTCTGGGACGTCACGAAGGCGAACATTCCGTTCATCGCCACGCTACTTGTAACGCTGCTTCTCGTCACCTACGTACCCGTGACCACGCTCGGCCTCGTCGATATCTTCTACCGATGAGCGGCGATATCCTGGTCGAGCGCGACGGCGTGATCGCCACGGTCACGCTGAGCAATCCGCAGCGGCTCAATGCGCTCTCGCTGTCCATGTGGAAGCAGCTCGGGACCGTCGCGAAGGCGCTCGACGCCGACGAGTCGCTGCGCTGCATCGTGATCCGCGGGGCCGGCGAGAAGGCTTTCGCCGCCGGCGCGGACATCGCCAGCTTCCAGACGGAGCGCGCGAACTCGCAGCAGGCGAAGGCGTACGCGGGCGGGATCTCCGGCGGCTCGCACGCCTTTGCCGAATGCCGGCATCCGGTCGTCGCCCTGATCCAGGGCGCCTGCGTCGGCGGCGGGCTGCTCGTCGCGGCCACGGCGGACATCCGGATATGCGGCGAGTCCTCCCGCTTCGGGGTCCCGGTCAAGAACCTGGGGCTGGTCGAGGCCTATGACGAGCTCGCGGGCATGATGCGCGTCGTCGGCCGCGCAGCGACCCTGGAAATCCTGCTCGAGGGGCGGATCTGGGGTGCGCGGGAGGCCTACGAGAAGGGGCTCGTCAGCCGGGTCGTTCCGGATGCGCAGGTGGTCGAGGAAGCCTATGCGACGGCCCGGCGGATCGCGGAGGGGGCACCCCTAGCCGCCCGCTGGCACAAGAAGTTCGTCCGCCGCCTGGGCGATCCGCGGCCGCTCACGGAGGCGGAGTTCGACGAGAGCTACGCGTGCTTCGACACAGAGGATTTCCGGGAAGGTGTCGCCGCTTTCCTGGCGAAACGCAAGCCGGTCTTCAGGGGGCAATAGCGGGCCGGGCTGCTATGATCCCCGCCCTACAAGCTCAAATAAAAGACGGTAGTCCATCGGGACAAAAGGAGGAGTCATGATCAGCAGGAACCGCTTCGCACTTCGGGTGCTCGCCGCTCTGGGGCTCTCGTTCGCTTCGCTTGCAGCACAGGCGCAGGCCTGGCCGACCAAACCGGTGACCGTGCTCAACCCGTTCCCGCCCGGCGGCGGCACGGACATCTTCCTTCGGCCGCTAGCCATCCGCTTGACCGAGCAGCTGGGCCAGACCGTCGTGGTGGAGAACCAGGGCGGCGCCGGCGGCACGCTGGGCGCCGGAAACGTCGCGAAGCGCGCCCCCGATGGATACAACTGGTTCATGGGCGCAGTGCACCACACCATCGCCGAAAGCCTGTACACGAGCCTGAACTACAGCTTGGTGCGGGATTTCGAGCCGATCACCGTCGCGGCCTTCGTGCCGAACGTGGTGGTCGTGCACCCGAAGCATGGCAGCATCAACACGCTGAAGGACCTGATCGCCTACGCTCGTGCGAATCCGGGCAAGCTCAACTACGGCTCGGCGGGCAGCGGCACGACGCATCATCTTTCGGTCGAGCTCTTCAAGACCATGACCAAGACCTTCATGGTCCACATTCCGTACCGCGGTGCCGGACCGTTGGTGCAGGACCTGATTGCCGGACAGGTGGACCTTGCGTTCGACGGGCTCGGCACCGCCGCGGCGCAGATTCGCGGCAACCGGCTGAAGCCGCTGGCGGTGACCAGCCCGGTACGCAACCCGGTCCTGCCCAACGTGCCGACGGTGAGTGAAGCCGGCGTACCCGGCTACGAAGTGCGCACCTGGTATGCGCTGTGGGCAATCAAGGGAACGCCGCAACCGATCAAGGACCGGATGTACCAGGAGACCGCGAAGGCCTTGCAGCACCCGACGATCAAGAAGATCTGGGCCGAGCAGGGCGCCGACGCGGGCGGGATGCCTCCTGCGGAGTTCGGCAAGCTGATCGACACCGAGATCAATAAGTGGGCAAAGGTCGTCAAGGACGCTGGCGCGAAGGTGGACAACTGATCCGCGCGAGGCTCCGGACAACCGCGCGCAAGCGCGGTTTTTTTTGCTCCGCCGCATGAACGGCAACCTTTTCGCGCTTCTTGCCAGCCGTTTTTCCGCCACGCCGAACGCCGTGGCGATCGAGCTCGAGGACGGCGCCTGCTACCGCTACGCGGACCTGGATGCAGAGTCCGCGCGGTATGCAAACCTACTGGTGTCGCTCGGCCTCAAGCCGGGCGACCGGGTCTGCGCGCAAGTCGAGAAAAGCGTGCGCGCGGTCTTCCTTTACCTCGGCTGCCTGCGCGCCGGGCTGGCCTACCTGCCGCTCAACACGGCGTACCAGGAGGCCGAAATCCGCTACTTCGTCGGCGATGCGCAGCCTTCGGCCGCGTTCTGCGCGCCGGGAGCGCGCGGGTTCGAGGACGTGGCGCACCGCCTGGACCTCGGCGCCGCGCAGGCTGCATCGACCTCGTTCCGGACTGTCGACAGCAAGCCGGACGATCTCGCATGCCTCGTCTATACGTCGGGCACGACCGGCCGCGCCAAGGGCGCGATGGTGACGCACGGTAACCTCTCGTCGAATGCGCTCGCGCTGCACGACGCCTGGCGGTTTCGTCCCGGCGACGTGCTGCTTCACACGCTGCCGCTGTTCCACGTCCACGGCCTTTTCGTGGCGCTGCATACAGCGCTGCTGAACGCAAGCCGCATCCTGCTCCTCCCGCGCTTCGATGCGGGTCCGGTGCTGGAGCGCCTGCCGCGCACTACGGTCTTCATGGGGGTACCCACGTACTACGTTCGCCTGCTTGGCGAGCCAGCCTTGGACGCACGCCTGTGCGAAGGCATCCGCCTCTTCGTCTCCGGTTCGGCACCGCTTCTTCCGGAGACCTTCGCGGAGTTCAAGCGCCGCACCGGCCATGCAATTCTCGAGCGCTACGGGATGACGGAGACCGGTATGAATACGTCCAATCCCTACGACGGGGAGCGCCGGCCGGGCACGGTCGGCATGGCGCTGCCCGGCGTCTCGGTACGGATCGCCAGCGCCGACGATCGGGCGCTGCCCGCAGGCGACATCGGCAGCATCCAGGTCAGGGGGCCGAATGTCATGCCCGGCTATTGGCAATTACCGGAGCGGCGCGCCGAGGACTTTTCTTCCGACGGATACTTCCGCACGGGCGACCTCGGCAGGTTCGATGCAGACGGCTACCTCTCGATCGTCGGCCGCGAGAAGGATCTTGTGATCTCTGGCGGGTACAACGTGTATCCGAAGGAGATCGAGATGCTCATCGACGAGATGCCGGGCGTCGCGGAATCTGCGGCATTCGGCGTTCCCCATGCCGACCTGGGCGAGGCACTGACCGTGGCCGTCGTTAAACGCCCTGGAGCTTCATTGACGGATGGAGAAGTGATCGCTTACGTAAAGGCGAGGCTCGCGAACTTCAAAGTCCCCAAGAGGGTCGTCTTCGTTCCGGAATTGCCGCGCAATGCGATGGGCAAAGTGCTGAAGAACAGCCTGCGCAGCACCTACTCCGCCAAAGGCTAGCGGACGACGGTGATGTTGTTGTCGACCGTGCGCACGCCGATCACGCCGGCGGTTACGCGGCCGACCTTGGACACCAATTCGGGCGTGCCGACAAAACCGGAAAGCTGCACCCGACCTTCGTAGGTATCGACCGAGATCGAGAGCGAGGGGATGCCGCGCTGAGCGAGCAACGCTGCCTTCACCCGTGCCGTGATCGCTGCGTCGCGGAACAAGCGTTTCTGGTTGTCCTCGATGGCGAGCACATACTCCTGCTCGGTCAGGCGCCCATCCTTGTCGGTATCGAACTCTATGAAGCGCTTGTGGATCTCGCGGTTGGCCAGCGCCTCGACCCGGGAGATGCCGCCATCGCCGTTTCGGTCGAGCGTCAGGAAATCCGAGCGCGCGGCTTCTTGCCCAAGGGCCCGCCCCGCCGCCAGCGCGGCGGCGACGGCGATGACCACTGCCACTACGGTAAGAGCGCGCATCGATCCCTCCGTGACCAATATAGAGGGCCGCCGTGCGATTTCATGTGAAGGTTTTCATGCGCGTCCCGAAACGTTCTGTCGTGTTGTGGCGACATTCACCACAGTCCGAAGAGCATGCGCGCAGCCATGGCGTAGAGGACCAAGGCGAAGACCAGACGCAGGCGTTTGACCGGCACGCGATGCGCCAGCCGCGCCCCCAGGGGCGCGGTCGCCATGCTGGTCACGACGACGAGCGCGAGCGCCGGCAGATAGACGTACCCCAGCGTCCAGGGCGGCAGGTTCTGCGCGCGCAACCCCTGCAACACGTGTCCCGCCGTTCCGGCAAGCGCGATGGGAAAGCCGATCGCCGCAGCGGTCCCGATCGCGCGGCGCAACGGCAGATTGCGCGACGCCAGGAACGGAATCGACATGAAAGCGCCGCCTGCGGAGAGCAGGCTCGACACGCCGCCGATCAGCGCGGCGACGCCGAACAGTTCCGGCCGCGATGGCAGGGCACGCCTTTCCCTGGGACGCACGTCGAGCAGCATCTGCGTCGCCGCGCAGAAAACGAGCGCCGTGAACATGACGGCGAGAGGCCGGGTCGGGATGAATCCCGCCACGAGCGCGGCGACAAAGGCGCCCGCGAGGATGCCGGGAGCCATCGCGCGCACGATCGGCCAGTCGACCGATCCGAAGGCGTGATGCGCCCGGACACTCGATAGTGAGGTGAAGAGGATCGTCGCAATGGCCGTGGCAAGCGCCACGTGCAATCCGCTGTCCCCAAACCCCTGGGTACCCAGCACGTAGACGAGAAGCGGCACCATGACCATGCCGCCGCCGATGCCAAGGAGCCCCGCGGCAAATCCGACGACTACGCCGATGACGAGATACGCGGCCCAGGCATGCGCCGCGACCCACTGCTCCATCAGCGCGCGCGCAGGAGGTGCGCCGCGAGCTCGGCGAAACCCGCGCCGGAAGCCGCCTGCGTGACGAACTTCGGCGGTGTTGCCAGCGTAGCCACAAAGCGGCGCACGTTCGCGACGCCGACCGAGTGGTCGAAGTATCCGAACATCGGCGCGTCATTGGGGGAGTCGCCCACAAAGACGAACTGGCGATTGCCCGCCCCCAGCTCCATGCCGAAGCACTCCCGGAACAGCACCCGCGTCATGGAGAGCTTGTCGTAGTCGCCCAGCCAGCCGTTGACGTGGATCGAGCTCACCTTGGCGGTCAGGCCGGCGTCGCGCATCACGGCCGCGATGCGTTCCGCCGCGTCGACCGCAAGCGCCGGCACGTCTTCGCAATAGTCGATCGCGAGGTCGGTTTCCCGGTACGGCTGGTCTGCTGCGACGGCACTCCCCGGAACGGCGTCGAGAATCTTCTGCGTAACCGCCTGGAGACGCAGGCGCCCGGCCGCGCGGGCGCGCGTGTCATCGTGGTAGCGGCGATGGAGCTTGTTCTTCGCGTGCCGGAAGTAAAAGGCGCCGTTCTCCCCGACCACCGCGTCGACCGGCCACATGCGCGCGATGTGGTCGCACCAGCCGGCCGGCCGGCCGGTGACCGGCACTACCCGCTTGCCCGCGCGCTTGAGCTGCTCCAATGCCTCGTAGGCCTGCGCCGTCAGCTTGCCATCCGTCGTCAGCGTGTCGTCGATGTCCAGCAGGACGGAGGTAACGCCGGAGGGATCGAGCTCCGCGAGCGGCCTCATGAGCGCAGGTCCATGGGCCGCGACTATAGCCGAATCACCCCCGGAGCCCCGTGGAGAACGGGGCGCGAAAAGCGCTAGCCGTTCGCTTTCTTGAGATGGTCCAGCTGGAGGACTTTGACGCGCGTGCCGGAGCCCGCCTGGGCATCGCTTTGCACCTTGGCCTGGCCGCGTTCCTGGGTCTGCTGCTGGCGGCGCACCTTCTCGAAGGTCTTGCGCACGTCGGTGTCGAAGCTGGGCTTGTACCGGAACGCGGAATCGAGGATGTGTTTCATCGGGTGTCTCCTAGCTGACGGAGCGATTGTTTCAGCCCGCGCGCGCAGGCATTGCGTGCGCGGCTAGTCTCGCCGGACTAGCTGCCGCTTCGCAACACGAATCTGGAGTCGCTCCGCTACTACAGCGCTCGTAGGAGCGCTACGAGAGGCCTATTTCTTCCGCAGCTTGCGGATGGCGGCGAGCTGCGCCGCGAGCATGGCGAGCTCACCCTCGACGACCGCGAGCTCCTGCTTGTCCGTTGCCGTGCGGCGCGCTTCCTCGGCGCGTTGGAGCGCCTCGGTGGCCTTCGCCTCGTCCAGGTCCTTGCCGCGGATCGCCGTATCGGCGAGCACGGTCACGAGCTTGGGCTGCACTTCCAGGATGCCGCCTGCGACGAAGATCAGCTGCTCCTCGCCGCCGCCGGCCGGAGTGATGCGCACCGCGCCGGGCTTGATGCGCGTGATCAAAGGCGTATGGCGCGGATAGATGCCGAGCTCGCCGGCCTCCCCGGGAAGCACGACGAACTCCGCCTCGCCGGAGAAGATCGATTCCTCAGCGCTGACGACGTCGATGTGCAAGGTCGCGGCGGCCATGGGTTACTTGAGCGTCTTTGCCTTCTCGAACGCTTCCTCGATCGCGCCCACCATGTAGAACGCCTGCTCGGGGAGCGCATCGCATTCGCCGTTGACGATCATCTTGAAGCCCTTGATGGTGTCCTTCAGCGAAACGTACTTGCCCGGGGTGCCGGTGAAGTTCTGCGCAACGGTGAACGGCTGCGAGAGGAAGCGCTGGATCTTGCGCGCGCGGGACACGGCGAGCTTGTCCTCGGGGGAGAGCTCGTCCATGCCGAGGATGGCGATGATGTCGCGCAGCTCCTTGTAGCGCTGCAGGGTTGCCTGCACCGAGCGTGTGGTGTTGTAGTGCTCCTCCCCGATCGTGTTCGGGTCGACCTGACGCGAGGTCGAGTCGAGCGGATCGACCGCCGGGTAGATGCCGAGCGATGCGATGTCGCGCGAAAGCACCACGGTGGCGTCGAGATGGCCGAAGGTGGTGGCGGGCGACGGGTCGGTCAGGTCGTCCGCGGGCACGTACACTGCCTGGATCGAGGTGATCGAGCCGACTTTCGTCGAGGTAATGCGCTCCTGCAGGCGGCCCATTTCCTCTGCGAGGGTCGGCTGGTAGCCCACCGCGGACGGCATGCGGCCGAGCAGCGCGGACACTTCCGTGCCGGCCAGCGTGAAGCGGTAGATGTTGTCGACGAAGAACAGGATGTCGCGGCCTTCGTCGCGGAAACTCTCCGCCATCGTCAGGCCGGTCAGCGCGACGCGCAGGCGGTTGCCCGGCGGCTCGTTCATCTGGCCGAATACCATCGCCACCTTGGACTCCGTGAGGTTGTCCGGCTTCACGACCTCGGCCTCGATCATCTCATGATAGAAGTCGTTGCCCTCGCGGGTGCGCTCGCCGACGCCGGCGAACACCGAAAGGCCGGAGTGCTGCGTCGCGATGTTGTTGATGAGCTCGAGCATGTTCACGGTCTTGCCGACGCCGGCGCCGCCGAACAGGCCCACCTTGCCGCCCTTGGCGAATGGGCAGATGAGGTCGATGACCTTGATGCCGGTCTCGAGCAGGTCCACCGACGGCGAGAGCTCGTCGAACTTGGGCGCGATCTGGTGGATCGAGCGCAGCTTGTCGGACTGGATGGGGCCGACATCGTCGATCGGCCGGCCCAGCACGTTCATGATCCGTCCGAGCGTGCCCTTGCCGACCGGAACCGAGATCGGGCCCCCCGTGCCGGTGACTTTCATGCCGCGGCGCAGGCCGTCGGAGGAGCCGAGCGCGATGCAGCGCACCACGCCGTCGCCGAGCTGCTGCTCGACCTCGAAGGTGAGGTCCTTCTCGACCAGCGGGTTCGTCGGGTCCTCGACGAGCAGCAGCGCGTCGTAGATGCCCGGCATGCTGTCGCGCTCGAACTGGATGTCCGTGACCGCGCCGATGCACTGGACGATCGTGCCTTGTGCTTGTGCCATGTTTTCGTTCCTCTATGCGGGGGCCTGGAGCAGCCTAGACGGCTGCAGCGCCCCCGACGATTTCTGAAAGCTCCTTGGTGATCGCCGCCTGCCGGTTCTTGTTGTAGACCAGCGTCAGCTCCTCGATCAACGTCTTTGCGTTGTCGGAGGCCGCCTTCATCGCGACCATCCGCGCGGACTGCTCCGAAGCCATGTTCTCCGCTACCGCCTGGAAGATGATGGACTCGATGTAGCGCGTAAGGACCTGGTCCAGCACCGCACGCGCGTCCGGCTCGTACAGGTAGTCCCAGGTCCCTTCGGGCGCCCCGAGGGTGTCTCCGGAGAGCGGCAGGAGCTGCTCGATGACCGGCTCCTGCTTCATCGTATTGAGGAAGCGCGTATAGGCGATGAGCAGGCGGTCGAAGCGGTTGCTGGTGTAGCCGTCGAGCATCACCTTGACGGCGCCGATGAGCTTGTCCATCTGCGGCCGATCGCCGAGCTGCACGGCGTGCGAGACGATATTCGCGCCCAGGCGCTGCATGAACCCGAGGCCCTTGTTGCCGAACGCGCAGGCCTCGATCTCCTCGCCCTGCCCCTGCCACTCCTTGTACTGGACGAGCACCGCGCGCAGCACGTTCGTGTTCAGCGCGCCGCACAAGCCCTTGTCGGTGGTGACCACGATCAGCCCGACGCGCTTCACCGAGTCGCGGTCCACGAGGAACGGGTGGCGGTATTCCGGGTTGGCGTGCGACAGGTGCGCCGCCACGTTGCGGATCTTCTCCGCGTACGGGCGGGCGTGGCGCATGCGTTCCTGGGCCTTGCGCATCTTCGAGGCGGCGACCATCTCCATGGCCTTGGTGATCTTGCGCGTGTTCTGCACGCTCTTGATCTTGACCCGAATTTCCTTGGTGCCCGGCATAAGTCCTCAGTACGACCCGTTCTTCTTCCAGTCCTGGATGGCTTCGTGAAGCGCCTTCTCGTCGTCGGCGGAAAGATCCTTCTTCTCGTCCATCGTCTTGACCAACGCGGCGTACTTCGTCTTCAGGTAGTCGCGCATCGACTTCTCGGCGGCGAGCGCCTTCTTCACGTCGATGTCGTCGAAGTAGTCGTTGTTGACGGCGAAGAGCGTGAGGGCCATTTCCCAGACCTGCTGCGGCTGGTACTGCGGCTGTTTCATCAGCTCGGTCACCATGCGGCCTCGCTCGAGCTGCTTGCGGGTCGCGGCGTCGAGGTCGGAGGCGAACTGCGCGAAGGCGGCGAGCTCGCGGTATTGGGCGAGCGCCAGGCGCACGCCGCCGCCCGTGTCCTTGCGCTTCATGATCTTGGTCTGCGCGGCGCCACCGACGCGCGACACCGAGATCCCGGCATTGATGGCCGGGCGGATGCCGGCGTTGAAGAGGTCGGTCTCGAGGAAGATCTGCCCGTCGGTGATGGAAATCACGTTGGTCGGTACGAACGCGGTCACGTCACCGGCCTGGGTCTCGATCACCGGCAGCGCCGTCAGCGAGCCGGTCTTGCCCTTCACCGCGCCCTTGGTGAACTTCTCGACGTAGGCGGGATTCACGCGTGCCGCGCGCTCGAGCAGGCGGCTGTGCAGGTAGAACACATCGCCGGGATACGCCTCGCGCCCCGGAGGACGGGGCAGGAGCAGGGGGACCTGGCGGTACGCCCACGCCTGCTTGGTCAGGTCGTCATAGATGATGAGCGCGTCCTGGCCGCGGTCGCGGAAATACTCGCCCATGGTGCAGCCGGAATAGGGCGCGATGTATTGCATGGCTGCGGATTCGGAGGCCGAGGCAGCGACGACGATGGTGTAGGCCATCGCGCCGTGCTCCTCCAGCTTGCGCACGACGTTGGCGATGGTGGAGGCCTTCTGGCCGATCGCGACGTACACGCAGAAGAGGTCCTTGCCCTTCTGGTTGATGATCGTGTCGACCGCCACCGCGGTCTTGCCGGTCTGGCGATCGCCGATGATCAGCTCGCGCTGCCCGCGGCCGATCGGCACCATGGCGTCGATGGCCTTGAGGCCGGTCTGCACCGGCTGGGAGACCGACTGGCGCGCGATCACGCCGGGCGCCACCTTCTCGATGACATCGGTCATCTTCGCGTTGATCGGGCCCTTGCCGTCGATCGGCTGGCCCAGCGAGTTCACCACGCGCCCCAGGAGCTCCGGGCCCACCGGCACCGAAAGGATCTTGCCGGTGCACTTGACCGGGTCCCCCTCGGTGATGTGCTCGTACTCGCCGAGAATCACCGAGCCGACCGAGTCGCGCTCGAGGTTCAGGGCGAGGCCGAAAGTATTCTTGGGGAACTCGAGCATTTCGCCCTGCATGACATCGGACAGGCCGTGGATGCGGCAGATGCCGTCGGTCACGGAGACGACCGTTCCTTGCGTGCGCATCTGCGCGCCGGCATCCAGGTTCTGGATCCGGCTCTTGATGAGTTCCGAGATTTCGGAAGGGTTGAGTTGCATCACAGCTCCTTAAGCGTCTGCTTCTATGCCTTCAATGCCGTCTCGAGCGCGCCCAGCTGGGCGCGCGCGGAACCGTCGATGACCTTGTCGCCCAGCACCAGGCGCACGCCGCCGATCAGCGCCTTGTCGACGGTGACCGTTGCCTTCACCTTGCGGCCGAATTTCTTCTCCAGGCGCGATACCAAATCTGCGACCTGCGCGTCGCTGAGGTCGAACGCGGACTGGACTTCCGCCTCCATGACGCCTTCGCGCTCGTTCTTGAGCGCCTCGAACTGCTCGCGGATCTGCGGGAGGAGCTCCAGGCGTCCGTTCTCGGCCAGCACGCGCACCAGGTTCTCCGCGTCGCCGCTCAGCTTGAGGACCGAGATGAACAAGCCCGCCACCTTGGCGTCGGAGAGGTTCGGATCCTTGATCGCGGCGCCGATGCGTCCATCGGCGGCCACGGCGGAAAGCCCCGCCAGCGTCTCCGACCACTGCGCAAGCGATCCAGCGGCGTCCGCCAGGCGGAACACCGCCTCTGCGTAGGGTCGGGCTACGGTGCTCGGCTCGGCCATCTAGAGCTGGCGCTTGATGGTTTCGAGCAGGTCGCCGTGCGCCTTCGCATCGACCTCGCGGCGCAGGATCTTCTCCGCGCCCGCCACGGCAAGGGAGGCGACCTGATCCCGCAGTTGCTCGCGTGCGCGCGACAGCTCCTGCGCGATCTCCGCCTTCGCGGCAGCCTTCTCGCGGTTGCCCTCTTCCTTGGCCGCGTTGCGGGCCTCGTCGACGAGCTGGGCCGCGCGCTTCTCGGCCTGCGCGACGATCTCGGCTGCGCGGCCGCGCGCCTGGTTCACGGCATCCTCGGCCTGGCGGGTGGATTGCTCGAGCGAACGGCGCCCCTGGTCCGCCGCGGCGAGGCCGTCGGCGATCGTCTTCTGCCGCGCCTCGATGGCGCGGATCAGGTGGGGCCATACGACTTTCGCGGTGAACCAGATGAACAGCGCGAAGACGACCGCCTGCGCGAGGAGCGTCGCATTCATGTTCATGGCGCTCTCCCGATCCTGCTGTTAGCGGAACGCCGTGGCGAGCGGATTGGCGAAGGCGAAGAACATCGCGATGCCCAGGCCGATGATGAACGACGCGTCGATCAGGCCGAGCAGCAGGAACACCTTGCCCTGCAGCGAGTTCGTCAGCTCCGGCTGGCGTGCGGCGGCCTCCAGGAAGCGGCTGCACATAATGCCGACGCCGATGCACGCGCCGGCGGCGCCCAGGCCGATCATCAGGCCGATGCCGATTCCGGTGTAGGCCTGGACCATGGCCAGCATTTGCAGTTTTTCCATCGTGAGTTCCCTTTCTGGACGAGATGAATTAGTGGTGCTCGTGCGCCATCGCGATGTACACGATGGTCAGCATCATGAAGATGTAGGCCTGCAGCAGAACGATCAGGATGTGGAAGATGGCCCAGCCCAGGCCGAGGAGCACCGACATGACCCAGCCGATCCCGAAGTCGCCGCTGAACGAGCTGTGCGCCGCCCACATCCAGAGCAGCAGGAAGAGGATCTCGCCCGCGTACATGTTGCCGAACAGGCGCAGCGCGTGCGACAGCGGCTTCGACAGGTACTCGACGAGGTTGAAGAGGAAGTTCGCCGGCCAGAGGAGCGGATTGGCGCCGAACGGCGCGCAGAACAGCTCGTGGACGAAGCCGCCGGCGCCCTTCGCCTTGATCGCGAAGCCGATCATCAGCAGCCACACGGACAGCGCGAGCGCGAACGTGGTGTTCACGTCCGCCGTCGGCACGATGCGGAAGCCGTGCTCCGAAATATGGTGCGTGCCTAGCGCGACGAGGTCCGCGGGGATAAAGTCCATCGCGTTCATCAGCACGATCCAGACGAAGACCGTGAGTGCGGCCGGGGCGACGAACTTGTTGCGATCCCCGTGGTGGAAGATGCCCTTCACCTGGTCGTCGATGAACTCGATCAGCAGCTCGACGAAAGCCTGGCGCTTTCCCGGCACGCCGGCGGTCGCGCCGCGCACAACCCACCAGAGGAAGCCCAGGCTGAGGACGCCGAGCGCGATCGAGACCACCACCGAGTCCACGTTCAGGGTCCAGAACCCGCCTTCGCCGAGCGGCTTCTGGAAGAAGGTCAGGTGATGCTGGATGTACTCCGAAGGAGTCTGTGCGGTACCGGCAGCCATCAGCGGACTAGATCAATACTCGCGGACAAAGAACGCCATGGAAAAAATGACCATCGTGGCGACAAACGATGCGAGGACGGCCGGCACCACCACCTCGGCATAGAACGTCAGCACCAGCCACACAAGGAGGACCGCGAGGCCGATCTTGACCGCCTCGGCTCTCAGGGCACCCAGCAGGACCCCCCCTGCGGACTTCGCACTCCACGAAGCCACGTACGCGGATGCCAGACCGGCGATGATGCTCGCCCCTGCCCCGGCGCCCGCCGAGATCGCGCCGTGTTTCCCGGCTAGCAGGCCAGCCGCCAGCGTGAGCACGGCGGCGGCGGCGAGTTGCCAGCGGAATACGACGCGGATCGGCTTGCTCAGGTGGCGAAGCATGGCGTTCGTTCTCTCCGCCCCCGAAAAAGCCGCAAAATTATAGCGCATGCCGTTGCTGCATTGCACTAGCGAAGCTTCTTCAGCAGCTGCTCGAGATGATCGAGGTTCGCATAGTGCACGACCACTTTTCCGGCGCCCTTGCGCGTCGGAACGATCGCAACCGTCGTCCCGAGGCGCTCCGAGACCTCCTCTTCCAGGCGCTGAAGGTCGCGATCGCCCCTGGGCTTGCGGCGCGCCGTGGGGCCCCGCGTGTGCTTCTGCACCAGCGCCTCGGTATCCCGCACCGACAATCCCTTAGCCGCGACCCGGTGCCCGGCCTCGATCTGCCGCGCGCCGTCGAGCGCGAGCAGCGCGCGGGCATGCCCCATCTCGAGCGCACCCTCCATCAGCATCTCCTGCACCGGCTTCGCCAGCTTGAGCAGGCGCAGCAGGTTTGTCGTCGCGCTGCGCGAGCGGCCGACCGCGTCCGCGGCCTGCTCGTGGGTCATCTTGAACTCGTCGAGCAGGCGCTGGATCCCGTGCGCCTCCTCCATCGGGTTCAGGTTCTCCCGCTGGATGTTCTCGATGAGGGACATGGCGAGGGCAGCTTCGTCCGCGACCTCCCGCACCACGACCGGGACTTCCTCGAGGCCAGCCATCTGCGCGGCGCGCCAGCGGCGCTCCCCGGCGATGAGCTCGTAGCGGTCGCGGTCGACCGGCCGCACGAGGAGCGGCTGCATCAGGCCCTGCGAGCGGATCGACGCCGCCAGCTCGGCGAGCGCCTGCTGGTCCATCTTCGTTCGCGGCTGGTACTTGCCCGGGCGGATCCGGCCGACGGGCAGGGTCAGCAGCGCATCGCCGCGCGGCCGCGCATCCTCGTCGGCCCCGAGCAGCGCGTCCAACCCGCGCCCGAGTCCCTTCGTCTTCATCATCATGCTGCGCCCCCTTGGGCAAGAATTTCCTCGGCGAGGCCGAGATAAGCCTGCGCTCCCTTCGAGCTCGCATCGAGCAGCACCGCCGGCACGCCGTGGCTCGGCGCCTCGGCGAGTCGCACGTTGCGCGGCACGAGCGTCCGATAGACCTTGTCGCCGAAGTGCGCCTCGAGCTGCTGCGAGACTTGCTGCGACAGCGAATTGCGCGGGTCGTACATCGTGCGCAGCAAGCCGGCGATCTCGAGCTGCGGATTGAGTTTCGCGCGCACGCGCTTGATCGTGCCGACCAGATCGGAAAGTCCTTCGAGCGCGTAGTACTCGCATTGCATGGGGATCAGCACGCGCTGCGCCGCCGTGAGCGCGTTCACAGTGAGCAGGCTCAGGGACGGCGGACAGTCGATCAGGATGAAGTCATAGTCAGCCGCCGCCCGGTCGAGCGCGTCCTTGAGGCGCGTCTCGCGGGACTCGAGGTCGACCAGCTCCACTTCCGCCCCGGCCAGTTCGCGATTCGCAGGCACCAGGTCGTACCCGCCCTTTTCCGCGCGCATCCGGATACCCGCGAGCTCGCCAAGGCCCAGGAGCACGTGATAGACGGTGCGCTGCACGTTGCGCTTGTCGATCCCGCTACCCATGGTGGCGTTGCCCTGCGGATCCAGATCGACGAGGAGAACGCGCCTGCCCGCCTGCGCGAGCGCCGCCGCCAGGTTGACGCTCGTCGTGGTCTTGCCCACGCCGCCCTTCTGATTCACGACCGCGAGGATGCGCGCCACGCTATGCGGCCTTGCACAGGACCAGGTGGCGCTGGGCTTCGACGAACGGCACCCGGAGGGCGACGATCCGGCAGCCCGGCTCCTCGGCAGGGCGCGTGCCCTTCATGGCCGCCAGCCAGCCGCCCTGGGCGACCAGGTGCCTGCACACGCTCACGAAATCGCGCAGCTCCGCGAATGCCCGCGAGATGACCAGCTCAAAGGGGTGGTCGGGATGCCAGCGCTCGGCACGGCCCTCGTGCACGCGCACGTTTGGCAGCGCGAGCTCGATCTTCGCCTGCGTGAGGAATGCGGCCTTCTTTTCAATCGCGTCGTTGAGGGAAACGCGCCAGTCCGGCCGTGCGATGGCAAGCGGGATGCCCGGCAGCCCGCCGCCCGAGCCGACGTCCGCGATCGCAGCGCAGCCCGTGAGCGGCAGGTGCGGAAGCACGGACAGCGAATCGAGAACATGATGAGTCACCATCTCAAGCGGGTCGCGTATCGCCGTCAGGTTGTAGATCCGGTTCCACTTCGCCAGCAGCTCCACGTACGCCAAGAGCTTGTCCCGGCCCCCGCTCGGCAGCGCCAGGGACAGCTCGTCCAACCCGCGTTCCAGGGCCTGCGCCGGAGTCATGCCGATCTCTTGTGCGGCTGGAAGCCTCGCTTGAGGTGAACCAGGAGCAGGGAGATTGCGGCAGGCGTCACCCCGGAGATGCGCGAAGCCTGGCCGATCGTCTCGGGCCGATGCTCGTTGAGCTTTTGCTGCACTTCCGCGGACAACCCCCGGACTTGGCGATAGTCCAGGTCCTGCGGCAGGGCGCGCTCGTCGACCTGGCTGCGACGCGCGACCTCTTCGCGTTGCCGCTCGATATAGCCGCGGTACTTAATACGTGTCTCGACCTGTGCGGCCACTGCCGGCTCGGACACTGGCTCTCCGGCACCCGGGATTTCCATCAGGCTGGAGTAAGTCATCTCAGGACGCCGGAGAAGCTCATCCAGAGAACGTTTTTGCTGGAAGCCAGCGCTCACATATGTGGAGCGCAGGCGCTGCTCTTCCTGGGCCACTGCGTCGCGTTTTTTCTCGAAGGCAGCCCGGCGACGCTCTGACACCAGGCCGAGGTCGCAGCCGATCGCGGTCAGGCGCTCGTCCGCGTTGTCCTCACGCAGCATCAGCCGGTACTCGGCGCGGCTGGTGAACATGCGATAGGGCTCTGACACGCCGTGAGTCGTCAGGTCGTCGACGAGAACGCCGAGGTAGGCCTCGTCCCGCTTCGGGCACCACGGTTCCCGACCGCGCGCCTTGAGCGCGGCGTTGGCACCGGCGAGTAGCCCTTGGGCAGCGGCTTCTTCATATCCGGTGGTGCCGTTGATCTGGCCGGCAAAATAGAGGCCGCCGACCGTCTTCGTCTCGAGTGAAGCGCGCAGGCTGCGCGGATCAAAGTAGTCGTACTCAATCGCGTAGCCGGGGCGCACGATGTGGGCCTTCTCGAGGCCGCGGATAGAGCGGACGAGCTCGAGCTGTACGTCGAAGGGAAGGCTGGTGGAAATCCCGTTCGGATAGATCTCGTTGGTCGACAGCCCTTCCGGCTCCAGGAAAATCTGATGCGACGCCTTGCCTGCGAAGCGATGGATCTTGTCTTCGATGGACGGGCAATAGCGAGGTCCGACGCCCGCGATAACCCCGGTGTACAGCGGAGAGCGATCCAGGCCGCGACGGATTGCCTCATGCGTGCGCTCGTTGGTATGGGCGATCCAGCATGGCAACTGCCGAGGGTGCATTTCCCGGCTGCCGAGGAACGAAAACACCGGCTCCGGGACATCCCCGGGTTGCTCCTGCATGACTGAGAAGTCGATCGTGCGGGCGTCCAGGCGCGGCGGGGTCCCGGTCTTGAGGCGGCCTACCGGCAGCTTCATCTCACGCAGCCTCGCAGCAAGGGTCAGGGACGCCGGGTCGCCCGCGCGGCCGGCCTGGTGCCGCTCCAGGCCAATGTGGATGAGTCCGGAGAGGAATGTCCCTGCAGTGAGGACGACCGATCGCGCTTTGAAGCGCAGCCCCATCTGGGTCACCACGCCGCGGACCGCCCCGCCGTGAAGCTCGATGTCATCGACCGCGGCCTGAAATAGCGTCAGGCCGGGCTGGTTCTCGAGTCGGCGACGAATTGCCTGCCGGTAGAGAACCCGATCTGCTTGGGCGCGCGTGGCGCGTACCGCGGCGCCTTTGGACGAGTTGAGCGTCCGGAACTGGATCCCCGCCTCGTCCGTCGCGATGGCCATTGCCCCGTCGAGCGCGTCGACTTCTTTGACGAGGTGCCCTTTGCCGATCCCGCCGATAGAGGGATTGCAGGACATCTGGCCCAGCGTCTCGATGCTGTGCGTGAGGAGCAGCGTAGAGCAGCCCATGCGCGCAGCAGCGAGCGCTGCCTCGGTGCCAGCGTGACCGCCGCCGATGACGATGACGTCGAACTCGCTCGGGAAATCCATGGGGGAGCGAATAGTACGCGAACGTTCCACGTGGAACTAGAACGCCTTCACACCTCTGATGTGTTCCACGTGGAACAGGGGGGTCGAAGCGTATTGCTGCGTCGCACCATTCGGCGTTCGCATGCGAGAATCCGGGCCCTTTCCGCAATAAATCCATGATTTCCCTGGCCCGCTATACAGCGTTGCTACAGCCGCGCGACCTTCGCGCGACGTTCGCCGTGTCCATCCTGGGGCGGTTGCCCATTGGCATCACCGGGCTCGCCATTCTGCTGCTGGTGCAAATCAGCTCCGGCTCGTTTGCTCTCGGCGGCTTGGCCAGCGGATGCTATGTCGCCGGGCTCGCGGCGCTCGCCCCCGTAGTCGGACGCCTGATCGACCGCTATGGTCCGCGGGCTGCGCTTCTCGCCTCCGCCGTCCTATTCCCCAGTGCCCTCGTCTGCCTGGTGCTAGCGGTGCGCGCGGATTTCGGTGCGGCCGCCCTCTTCGCCCTATCCGCGGCAGCGGGCGCGGCTTTTCCTCCCATCAGCGTCTGCATGCGGACATACCTGAAGCGCCGCTTCGCCGACGATGTGCAGCTGGCGGCCGCCTACTCCGTGGAGTCGGTGCTGATCGAGCTGATCTTCATCGTCGGCCCAATGCTCGTCGCCCTGTTTGTCGCGCTCGCTTCTCCCGCGACGGCCGTCCTCTTCGCTGGGGCGAGCGGCCTTGCGGGGAGCATCCTTTTCCTGCGTTCGCCGGCGTTGCTCGGCTGGCGCATCGAGCATCGCGCGCGTACCAGCCTTCTGGGCCCGCTTGGGGAGCGCGGGTTCATCCCGTTGATCGCCGTCATCCTCGCCTACTCCACCGCGTTCGGGCTCATGGAGATCGGCATCACCGCGTATGCGACAGAGCGCGCCCAGCCCGCGCTCGCCGGCGTATTGCTGGGCCTGATGAGCGTGGGGAGCGCGGTCGGCGGCCTTGCTTATGGAAGCCGCACCTGGGGCATTCCGCTCACGCACCAGTTTGCCGGTGCACTCGGCCTCATGGGCACGGGACTCGCGGTACTTACGCTGCGCTGGAATCCCTGGGCCTTCAGCCTCTGGTGTGTTCTCGCCGGAATCATCATGGCACCCGCCCTCATCATGCAGGCGATGCTCGTGGCAAAGACGGCACCGCCGGAGTACTCGACGGAGGCGTTTACGTGGTCGACCAGCGCCCTACTCTCGGGCGTGGGAATCGGGCTCGCCGGAGGCGGGGCGCTGCTGGAGCTCTACGATTCCCGCGCGGCGCTGGGCGCTGCGGCCGTCATGTCGCTCGGCGCAGCGCTCAGCGCAGCGGCCGGACTGCGAAAGGCCTGATCAGGCCAAGTCCTGGTGCATGCGGCCACGCCGCTTTTCCAGCTCGCCCGGTAGGTGCGCACCCAGCTTGCCGAAGAGCTCGTCGTGCGCCGCGAGTTCCTCCTTCCACGCTCCGGCGTCGACGCGTGCCAGCTCGGCATACTGCGCTGGCGACAGCTTTTCGAGCCCCTTCCAGTCGATGTCCTCGTAGCGCGGCATCTCACCCAGCGCGGTCTGCGCCGCGCCGGCGCGGCCCCGGCAGCGTTCGAACACCCAGCGCAGCACGCGCATGTTCTCGCCGAAGCCGGGCCAGAGAAACTTGCCCTGGGCATCGCGGCGGAACCAGTTGACGCGGAAGATCTTCGGCGGCTGGCTGACGTTGCGGCCGATCTTCAGCCAGTGGGCAAAATAGTCGCCCATGTTGTAGCCGCAGAAAGCGAGCATCGCCATGGGATCCCTGCGCACGACGCCCACTTTCCCGGTGATCGCAGCGGTCGTCTCCGATCCCAGCGTCGCCGCCATGTAGACGCCATCTTCCCAGCTGGGTGCCTCGACGACCAGCGGAACCGTGCTCGAGCGGCGGCCGCCGAAGAGGAAAGCCGAGATTGGAACGCCCTCTGGATCCTCCCATTTCTCGTCCATCGACGGGCACTGCGACGCCGGCACCGTGAATCGCGCATTCGGGTGCGCGGCGAGGCGGCCCTGCTTGCCGTCCTCCGGCGTCCATGGCCTGCCCTGCCAGTCGGTGAGCGTTGCCGGAGGCTGGTCGGTCATGCCTTCCCACCAGACGTCGCCCTCGGGCGTCATCGCGACGTTGGTGAAGATGACGTTCTGGCGCAGCATCTTCATCGCGTTGGGGTTGGTGTGCTCGGAGGTCCCCGGCGCGACGCCGAAAAGACCCGATTCCGGATTGATCGCGCGGAACCGGCCATCCTTGCCGGGCTTTATCCACGCGATGTCCTCGCCGACCGTGGTGACCTTCCATCCGGTCAGCGCCGGCGGCGGAATCAGCATCGCCAGGTTCGTCTTGCCGCAGGCCGAAGGGAAGGCAGCGGTCATGTACAGCTTCTCTCCCTGCGGGGACTCGATGCCGAGGATGAGCATGTGCTCGGCGAGCCAGCCCTCGTCGCGCGCCATCACCGAGGCGATGCGCAGCGCAAGGCACTTCTTGCCGAGCAGCGCGTTCCCCCCGTAGCCGGAGCCATAGGACCAGATCTCGCGCGTCTCGGGAAAATGGACGATCCATTTCTCGCGCTCGTTGCACGGCCAGGCGACGTCCCGCTGACCGTCGGCGAGCGGTGCGCCGACCGAATGCACACAAGGAACGAACGACCCTTTTTCGCCAAGCCACTCGGTGACCTTGCGGCCCATGCGGGTCATCATCCGCATGTTGACCGCAACGTAGGCGGAGTCCGAGATTTCCACGCCGACCTGCGCGATAGGGGAACCGATCGGCCCCATCGAGAATGGGATCACGTACATCGTCCGGCCGCGCATGCAGCCGTCGAACAGGCGCGTGAGCGTGCCGCGCATCTCGGCCGGCGCGAGCCAGTTGTTGGTCGGACCGGCGTCTTCCTTCCGCTCGCTGCAAATGAACGTGCGGTCTTCCATCCGCGCGACGTCGCTGGGATGAGAGCGCGCCAGGTAGGAGCTCGGCCGCAGCTTCTCGTTCAGCTTGATGAAGCTGCCGGCTCTTACCAGCTCGGCGCACAACGCGTCGTTCTCCGCCTGCGAGCCGTCGCACCAGAGGACCCGGTCCGGCTTCGTAAGGCGGGCGATCTCCGAGACCCATTGCCGCATGCCGGCATGGCGCACCCACGAAGGAGCGTTCGTTCGATCTGCGGGCGCAGGGGCCGGTGCATTCATTGGATATCGCTCCAGAAGCAAGCGGCCCAGCCAATGGCTGGGCCGGCGGGATCAGGGTTTGGAATGCGGAAAATTCTAGCACCAGGGTCGGAACCATGCCGTTGCGCCCCGGCTCCTCCGTTCAGATTACGGCTGACCATACAAGAAGTTAGATCAAGAACGCCGTCCGTTCACTTGCCGATGCAGAATCTGGCGAAAATCTCTCCCAACAGGTCGTCGGCGCTCACGTCTCCAGTGATGGTGCCCAGGGCGGTCTGGGCAAGTCGCAGCTCCTCGGCGAAGAACTCCCAGCGCGCGAGCTCGCCGGCGGCCGCCTCCAGGTGCTGCCCGGCGCGCTCCAGGGCCCTCAGGTGCCTCTCACGAGCGAGGAACACGGA
Source organism: uncultured bacterium (assembly GCA_965233165.1). Lineage (GTDB taxonomy): Bacteria > Pseudomonadota > Gammaproteobacteria > Burkholderiales > SG8-39 > SCGC-AG-212-J23. The sequence continues at coordinate 35,474 of CBDDRX010000083.1, forward strand.
TTCGCCGCCGCCGGCCCACCCTCCGGCCGTGACGACCGCCCGACGCAATGCGTCCAGCCCGGCCCCGGTCTTCGCGGAAACAACGACCGAGTTAGGCGGCGCGTGGAACTCCGGTACAAGGTCCACCTTGTTGTAGACGTCGACTCGCACTGCCTCGCCCGGCACGCCCTCGGGCGCTTCGGGCGAAGTCGCGTCCAAAACGACCAGCACGACGTCTGCGCGCGCCAGCTCTGCGCGGGTGCGTTGCATGCCGATGCGCTCGATTGCGTCCGGCGAGGCGTGCAGCCCGGCAGTATCGACGAGCACGATCGGCACGCCGTGGATCTCCAGCGGCTCGCGCAAGGCGTCTCGGGTGGTGCCGGCGAGGGGCGTCACGATCGCCCGCTCCTCGCCGGCCAGGCGGTTCAGCAGGCTGGACTTGCCGACGTTCGGCCGGCCAGCGATGACGACATGGATGCCCGACGCGAGCAAGCGCCCTTGCCTGCTGCCAGCCAGCAGCTCCGCCAGCCGGGACCGGACCTGGCCGAGCCGCGCCGTAGCGTCGGCGGCGAGCAGCGTGTCGACGTTCTCCTCCGGAAAATCGAGCATCGCCTCCGTGAGCGCCCGAAGCTCGATGAGCGCGGCGACCAGTCCGCGAACGGCGTCGGAGAACTCCCCCGAAAGGGACCGCATCGCCGAGCGGGCGGCTTCCCGGCTTGCCGCGTCGATCAGGTCGGCGACGGCCTCGGCCTGGGCAAGGTCCAGCTTCCCGTCCAGGTACGCGCGGCGCGTGAATTCGCCCGGCTCCGCGATCCGGGCTCCCTGGTCGAGGCACGCGGACAGGAGCGCCTGCATCACGATGGGACCGCCGTGGCCCTGCAGCTCGAGGGTCGGCTCTCCGGTGAACGAATGCGGCGCAGAGAAGTACAGGGCGATGCCCTCGTCGAGGCGCTCGCCGTGCGCATCGCGAAATGCCGCGAAGGTGGCGACGCGGGGCTCGGGCAGCTTGCCAAGAATGGCGGCGGCAATCTGCGGGACGCGTGTACCCGAAACCCTCACTACGCCTATGCCGCCCCGCCCCGGCGGCGTAGCGACCGCCGCGATGGTATCGCGGGCTACCGCGCGTCCAGGCTCATCGCTTCCCATGGGCGGCCTTGCCGCGTTCGAACATGCGCTGGATCTGCCACTGCTGCAGGATCGAAAGGATGTTATTGACGAGCCAGTAGAGCACGAGCCCCGCCGGGAAGAAGAAGAAGAAGATGCTGAACACGTAAGGCATGAATTGCATCACCTTCGCCTGCACCGGGTCCGGCGGAACTGGATTCATCTTGGTCTGCAGCACCATGGTCACGGCCATCAGGATCGGCAGGACGTAGTACGGGTCCAGGGCGGACAGATCCTTGATCCAGAGGATGAACGGCGCATGACGCAGCTCGATCGCGGCCAGCAGCACCCAGTACAAAGCGATGAACACCGGGATCTGCACGAGGATCGGGAAGCACCCGCCAAGCGGGTTGATCTTCTCGGTCTTGTAGAGCTCCATCATCGCCTGGTTCATGCGCTGGCGGTCGTTCCCGTACATTTCGCGGATCTTGGTCATCCGCGGGGTGACCAGCTTCATCTTCGCCATCGACTTGTAGCTCGCCGCCGAGAGGGGGAAGAAGATGAGCTTGATGAGGATCGTCAGCAGGATGATCGCGACGCCCCAGTTTCCCGACAACGCGTGGAATTGCTCCAGGAGCCAGAAGAGCGGCCAGGCGATGATGGTCAGCCAGCCATAGTCGACGACCAGTTCGAGCCCGGGCGCGGCCTCGCGCAGCCGGCGCTGTTCCTGCGGGCCGACGTAGAGCGGGACCTTGATCTCGGTTGCCGCCCCCGGCTGCAGCGTTCCCGCGGAAATGACCGCGTGCGCGGCGTAGACGCCGTCCGGCCGCTTGAGCGCGCCATACTCGCGCGTCACCTTTTCCGGAGGCAGCCACGCCGTCACGAAGTAGTGCTGCACGAAGGCAAGCCAGCCGTCCTCCGCCCGCTTCACCATGTCGACCTTGCCCTCGTCGATATCGGAGGGGTAGACCTTCTCGAACTTGCGTTCGGCGCTATAGGCGGCGAAGCCGGTAAAGCTCTGCGCGCCGAAGGTCTGCGCGACCGTATTGGCATCCGAGGACGGCTTCCCGTCATGGGTCAGCTGGAAATAGGCGAACGGCGATGCGGCGGTGCTTCCCTCATTGCGCACGCGCAGCGCAACATCGATCACGTAGCTGTCGCGGCGGAAGGTATAGACCTTCTCGAGGGCGATCCCGTCGCGGGCGACGGTAAGCGGCACTTCGACGACGTCCTTCCCGGCGTCGAGCGCGTAGGGCCCCGGCCGAGCCTTCCACAAGGCACGGTGGTTCAGGCCCTCCGCCGTCAGCCCGCTCTGCGCCTCGTAGTGGTGCTCGGGTCCGATCAGGACGAAGTTCTTGGACGCGTCCGCGGAGTCCTTGTGCTTGAGCAGCTCCACCCGCTTCAGGGTCCCGCCAACGGTGTCGATCTCGGCCACCAGAAGGTCGGTCGTCACGCGCAGCGTGTCGCCTTTGGCGCCGCCGGCCGCCTCGGCCGGGGCTGCGGGGCGCTCTCCAGTCCCCGATGGGGATGGCCTCGTCGCCGGGGTGGGGGTGCTGGGCACGCCCTGCTGCGCAGCTTGCGCTGCGGGCGCGGGCTTGGGCCGGGTTTCCTTCTGCCAAGCTTCCCAGAGCATGAGCACGGAGAAGCCAAAGATGAACAGCAGGATCAGTCGCTGAGTGTCCATGTTCTTCTTAAGGGACCGGGTCGAAGCCGCCGGGATGCCAGGGCCCGCAACGGCAGATCCGGCGTGCAGTCAGCCAGCCGCCGCGCAACGCACCATGGCGTGCAAGCGCCTCTTCCGCGTAGTCGGAGCAGCTGGGATGAAACCGGCATGCCGGGCCCAGCAGCGGGCTGATCGTCCATTGGTAAGCGCGTACCGCGAACCGGAGGACTCCCGAGATCATCGGTGCCCCAGCTTCTGGAACGCCCCGCGCAGCCGGGCCAGCATCCGAGCGTCGGCCCGCGCGCCATAGGGCGGCCGAACGAGGACGTCGAGCGCCCCGAGCCCCGCCTGCTCCTGGCGGAAGGCCTCGCGGATGCAGCGCTTCATGCGATTGCGATCCACCGCATGCGCAGCGTGCTTTCGCGTCACGAGCATTCCGAGCCGAGGCAAGCCGGCATCGCGCGTTCCCAGGTAAAAGGTGAAGCCGTCGAGACTGCGCCGCACGCCGTGGCGCAGCAACCGCTCGAAATCCGCTTTCGTGCGCAGCCGGCGGCCGGCGTCCAGACCGAGGGGTTTGTCGTCCGCGGCTAGAGTCCGAGACGCCGCCGACCTTTGGCGCGCCGGTTGGCCAGCACTTTCCGTCCCCCCGGCGTGCGGCTGCGGACACGGAATCCGTGCGTTCGTGCGCGTCGCGTTTTCGAGGGTTGATACGTGCGCTTGGTTGCCATGGCTGCCGATCCAAAAAAGGGCGGTATTAGAGCGTGCGCATCAATGCATTGTCAATTACCGCGCGAACCGCCGTGCGCCGCATCGCGGCGAAGCGTCCGGAGATTTTTCCTGTGGATAACCCCTCGCGAAGCGGTTAAAATCGCGGCTCGCACAAGGCCCCTCGAAGGCCAGGCTCAACCCGCCGCTTTAACCCGATTTCACGCATGCAAAACCTCTGGGACGCCTGCCTGCGTCGCCTCGAGCAGGAACTCCCTGCACAGCAGTTCAACACCTGGATCCGCCCCTTGGCGCCCGAAGCCGGCGCCGAAGACACCCTGATTCTCAGCGCTCCGAACCGATTCGTGCTCGAGCTGGTCCGAGAGCGCTTCGCGGCGCGCATCGAGCGACTTGCCGCCGAGGCGAGCGGGAGGGAATGCGGCGTCAAGCTCGTGTTGGCGAAGGGCGCCGACCCGTCGATCAGGATTACGCCGAGCGTGCCGCGCCTGGCGCCCGAGAGCCCCTCGACGTTCGATCGGGCCCGGCTGAACCGCGCGTTCACGTTCGACAGCTTCGTCACCGGGAAGGCGAACCAGCTCGGCCGTGCGGCGGCCATCCAGGTCGCCGAGAATCCCGGCATCTCGTACAACCCGCTGTTCGTCTACGGCGGCGTGGGGCTGGGCAAGACCCACCTCGTCCAGGCGATCGGCAACGCGCTGGCCGATCACCGGCCGCAGGCGCGCATCCGCTACATCCATGCCGAGCAGTACGTGACCGACGTCGTCCGCGCCTACCAGCAGAAGTCCTTCGACGAGTTCAAGCGGTACTATCATTCGCTCGACCTGCTGCTCATCGACGACATCCAGTTCTTCTCGAACAAGGGCCGCACGCAGGAGGAGTTCTTCTACGCGTTCAACGCCCTGGTCGAGGCGCACAAGCAGATCGTCATCACCTGCGATACATATCCGAAGGAGATCGCGGGCATGGAGGAGCGGCTAATCTCGCGCTTCGGATGGGGCCTCACCGTCGCCATCGAGCCGCCGGAGCTGGAGATGCGGGTGGCCATCGTGCTGAAGAAGGCCGAGGCCGAGGCCATCGAGCTCTCCGAGGACATCGCCTTCTTCATCGCCAAGCACATCCGCTCCAACGTGCGCGAGCTCGAAGGGGCCCTGAAGAAAGTCCTCGCTTTCGCGCGCTTCAACGGCCGGGAGCTGTCGCTGGAGCTCGCCAAGGAAGCGCTGCGCGACATCCTCAACGTGGCGAGCCGCCAGGTGAACGTCGAGGGAATCCAGAAGACCGTGGCCGAGTACTTCAAGATCAAGGTCTCCGACATGCATTCGAAGCGCCGCAGCCGCAACGTGGCGCGCCCGCGCCAGGTGGCCATGGCGCTCGCCAAGGATCTGACCCAGATGAGCCTGCCGGAGATCGGCGAGGCCTTCGGCAATCGCGACCATACGACGGTCCTGCATGCGTGCAGGACGATCGCCAGCCTGCGCCAGCAGGATTCCGGGCTGAATCGGGACTACCTGGTGCTCGAGCAGCTGCTCAAGGGATGAGTCAGGGAGCGCTGTTGAACAAGCTGTGTGCAAAGCGGGCATCGATTGTGAATAACCGGGCTTCGCAGGACCTGGGAGCTTTCTGTCCACAGTCGCGAACGAACGCTCCACAGGTTCTCCGCAGCGCCGAACGGCTCCAAGAGGCTGGCGCACAAGAGGTTTCTGCTTTCTCCCGCGTTTCGCCCGCCTTTATCTACTACTACTAAATAGAAGAGAAGGTAAAGACAATGGTATTGGTCAAAGCAAAGCGCGATGACATCCTCGGCCCGCTTTCCGCAGTGAGCGGCATCATCGAGCGCCGGCATACGCTGCCAATCCTGTCGAACGTGCTCATCGAGCGCGGTGCAGAATCGCTCTCCTTCCTCGCCACCGACATCGAGATCCAGATCCAGGCGCATAGCGCGGCCCAGGGCGCCGGCGAGGCGCGCGGCGTGACGGTGGGGGCGCGCAAGCTCGTGGACATCCTCCGCGCCCTGCCGGAAAACGCCGAGGTCACATTGCAGCAGCAGGACAAGCGCCTCATCGTCAAGGCGGGGAAGAGCCGGTTCTCCCTCCAGACGCTGCCGGCGGAGGATTTTCCCCGCCTGGCCAAGCCGGCCGGCGAGGTGGCGCGCTTCAGCCTTCCGCAGAAGGCGCTTCGGCACGCCCTGGGCCTGGTCCAATACGCCATGGCCCAACAGGACATCCGGTACTACCTGAACGGCTTGCTCCTGGTGGCCGAGGAGAAGCAGCTCAAGCTCGTCGCGACCGACGGCCATCGTCTCGCCTATGCGGCGCTCAAGCTCCCCGGCGAGCTGCCGCGCCAGGAAGTGATCGTCCCGCGCAAGACGGTGCTCGAGCTCTCCAAGCTCCTGTCGGACAACGACGAGGAGGTGAAGATCGAGCTGGCGGCGACCCAGGCAGCGTTCAGCTTCAATACCGTGGAGCTGATTTCGAAGCTGGTCGACGGCAAGTTCCCCGACTACACCCGCGTCATCCCGACCGGCCACAAGAACAAGCTGCAGATCGAGCGCGAGCCGCTGCGCCAGGCCCTGCAGCGGGCGGTCAACCTCTCCAACGAGAAGTTCCGCGGCGTGCGCTGGGTGCTGGGCGAAGGCAGCCTGAAGATCGTCTCGTCGAATGCCGAGCAGGAGGAAGCCCATGAGGAGCTGGAGGTGAACTACTCGGGAGACGCGCTCGACATCGGCTTCAACGTGAATTACCTGCTCGACGTTCTGAACAACGTCTCGGGCAGCGCGATCGACTGCGCGTTCGGCGACGCCTCGTCGAGCGCCCTGCTCAGCTACGGCGGCGAGAAGGACTTCAAGTACGTCGTCATGCCGATGAGGATCTGAGGTGGCCGAACCCGACAAGCCCCAGCCCAGCGTGAACGACTACGGCTCCGACGCCATCAAGGTCCTCAAGGGCCTGGACGCGGTGCGCAAGCGCCCGGGCATGTACATCGGCGATACGTCCGACGGCACGGGGCTGCACCACATGGTTTTCGAGGTGGTGGACAACGCCGTCGACGAGGCGCTCGCGGGCCACTGCGACGAGATCACGGTCACCATCCACACGGACAACTCGATCTCGGTCCTGGACAACGGCCGAGGAATCCCGACCGGCGTCAAGGACGATGACGAGCTGAAGCGCTCCGCCGCGGAGATCGTCATGACCGAACTCCACGCCGGCGGCAAGTTCGACTCCAATACCTACAAGGTGTCGGGCGGTCTGCACGGCGTCGGCGTCTCCGTGGTCAACGCGCTCTCGGAATGGCTGCGCCTGACCATCTGGCGCGATGGCGCGGTCAACCAGATGGAATTCCGCCACGGTGTTGCGACCGCGCCGCTGAAGCCCACGGGGACCACCGAGCGCCGCGGCACGGAGGTGCACTTCCTCGCTGCGCGAGAGACCTTCGGCACCGTCGACTACCACTACGACATCCTGGCGAAGCGCCTGCGCGAGCTCTCGTTCCTGAACAACGGCGTGAAGATCCTGCTCATCGACCAGCGCACCGGCAAGGAGGAGAACTTCGCCTTCGCCGGCGGCGTGAAGGGCTTCGTCGAGTACATGAACCGCGCCAAGAACGTCCTGCACCCGAACGTCTTCCACGGCACGGGAGAAAAGGACGGACTGACGGTCGAAGTGGCGATGCAGTGGAACGATTCCTACCAGGAATCGGTGCTGTGCTTCACCAACAACATTCCGCAGAAGGATGGCGGCACGCACTTGACGGGGCTTCGCGCGGCAATGACGCGGGTGCTCAACAAGTTCATCGAGGAGATCGAGCTCGCCAAGAAGGCCAAGGTCGAGACGACCGGCGACGACATGCGCGAAGGCCTTGCCTGCGTCCTCTCCGTCAAGGTGCCGGAGCCGAAGTTCTCCTCGCAGACCAAGGAGAAGCTCGTCTCGTCGGAAGTGCGCCCGGTCGTCGAGGAGATCGTCGCCGCGCGCCTGCGCGAGTACCTGGACGAGCGTCCAGCCGACGCGCGCGTCATCACGTCGAAGATCGTCGATGCCGCCCGCGCCCGCGAGGCGGCGCGCAAGGCGCGGGAAATGACCCGTCGCAAGGGCGTGCTGGACGGCATGGGCCTGCCCGGAAAGCTTGCGGACTGCCAAGAGCGCGACCCCGCAAAGTGCGAGCTCTACCTGGTGGAGGGGGATTCCGCGGGCGGCTCGGCCAAGCAGGGTCGGGATCGTGCCTTCCAGGCGATCCTGCCGCTCAAGGGAAAGATCCTGAACGTGGAGCGGGCGCGCTTCGACAAGCTGCTGGCCTCGGCGGAGATCGCGACGCTCATCACCGCGCTGGGCTGCGGCATCGGCAAGGAGGAGTACAACGCCGACAAGCTGCGCTACCACCGCATCATCATCATGACCGACGCGGACGTCGACGGATCGCACATCCGCACGCTGCTCCTCACGTTCTTCTACCGGCAGATGCCGGAGCTGGTCGAGCGCGGGCACATCTACATCGCCCAGCCGCCGCTCTACAAGGCGAAGCTGGGCAAGGAAGAGCGCTATCTCAAGGACGAGCACGAGCTGAACGAGTTCATGCTCAGGCAGGCGCTCGTGGACGCCTCGCTTCACCCGGGTGCCGGTCGCGGGCCCATCACCGGCGATACGCTCGCGGAGCTCGCGAAGTCCTACCTCCTCGCCCAGGCGGTCATCGACCGGGTGGCGCGGGTGATCGACCGCGAGGCCCTGCAGGCGATTCTTCGGGGCACTCACATCGACCTGACGAGGCGCGAAACCGCGGAGGTCTCCGCCGAGGCGCTCGAGAGAGCGATCGGCGGAAATGGCGTCGCCGTCGCCCCGCATTTCGACCAGAAGACCGAGCGCTACCAGATCAAGGTGGAGCGCACGCGTCACGGCAACGTGCGCATGGGCACCATCGACGCCGAGTTCGTGCAGTCGGGTGACTATGCGCAGATCCGCCAGACCGCGGAAATGCTGCGCGGCCTGATCGGCGAGGGCGCCGCCATGCAGCGCGGCGAGAAGCGCCAGCCGGTGCGGGATTTCCCCGAGGCGATGCGCTGGCTTCTCGGAGAGGTGCAGCGCTCGATGACCCTGCAGCGCTACAAGGGCCTGGGCGAGATGAATCCCGAGCAGTTGTGGGAGACCACCATGGACATCTCGGCGCGGCGCTTGCTGCGGGTGCAGATCGACGACGGCATCGCCGCGGACGAGATCTTCACCAAGCTGATGGGCGACGAGGTCGAGCCCCGCCGGGCGTTCATCGAGTCGAACGCGCTCGGCGTGCGGAACCTCGACGTGTAGGTTTCACTTCCGGCGCCGCCGCCGGCTTCTCCGCTTTTTCGGGCTTGTCGGGCTTCGGCGCCCGCGCCTGGAACTCGAAGCCGATCTTCCCGTCCGGCTGCTTCACCAGGAAGGCCTTGAAGCGGCGTCCCTTCTTCGAGACGAAGGCGGTCAGGAGATCGGTGCGCCCGGTGGCGAGCAGCTTCTTCATCTGCTCGCGCTCGATGGGCTGCTGCAGGATCATGCGCCCGGAGCGGAAATCGCAGCTCTTGCCCGGGCCGACCGATTTTTCGCACGTGTAGGCCATGCCGTGCTCGAAGACGCGCGCGGCGCACTTCGGGCAGGTGCCGAGCGGCTCCTGGCTGCTGAAGTCCGGCGCCTCGTCGCCCTCGCCGGAAGACTGGCCGAAGTCGAACTCGAGCTTCATCTCGTCCGTGAGGCGCATCACCGCGCTGAAGGGCTTTCCCATGCGGCTGCGAAAGCCGGTGAGCGGGCCGATGGTGCGTTTGGTGATGAGCTCCGCGACCTCGTCGGGCGACCATTCGCGGCCGGAGGTCACTTTCCAGAGCGTGAAATCGCACTTCTGGCACTGGAACTTGCGGTAGTTCTCCTGCACCGGTCCCTTGCCGCACTTGGGGCAGGGTGCCGGCACCGTCGCATAGACGACGTCCGGAATCTCGCCGGTCTTGATGGTTCCGACCACCTTGCGCACGAGCTCGCTGATCTCCTTCATGAACTCGTCGCGGGTCAGCTTGCCCTGCTCGATCAGCTTGAGCTTGTGCTCCCACTCGCCGGTCAGCTCCGGCGATGCGAGCTCGACGATGTGCAGCATGTGCAACGCGAACATCAGCGAGAACGCCTTGGGCGTGGGCACCAGCTCGCGGCCCTCGCGGTTGATGTACTCCTCGCGCAGCAGTCCTTCGATGATCGCGGCGCGCGTGGCCGGCGTGCCGAGGCCCTTGGCTTCCATGGCCTCGCGCAGCTCGTCGTCCTCGACCAGCTTGCCGGCGCCCTCCATGGCCGAGAGCAACGTCGCCTCCGAGTAGCGCGGCGGCGGCTTGGTCTGGTTCGCCTCTTCGGCGACCTCCAGCGTCTTCACCGGCTCCTTGTCCGCGATCGGCGGCAGGTTCTGGTTGTCCTCGCCGGTCTGGCGCCCGTAGATCGAGAGCCAGCCCGGACTCTGCAGCACGCGCCCCTCGGTCTTGAAGTGGTGCTCCTCCACGCGCGTGATGCGGGTCGTCTGGAGAAACTCGGCGGGCGGGAAGAACACCGCCAGGAAGCGCCGCACCACCATGTCGTAGAGCTTCTGCTCCGCCTCGTTGAGGTTCTTCGGCGTCTGCAGGGTGGGAATGATGGCGAAGTGGTCGGAGATCTTGCTGTTGTCGAAGATCCGCTTGTTCGGCTTGACCCAGCCCTGCTTCAGGGCCTGCTTCGCGAACGTACCGTAGGCGGACGTCGTGCCGAGCTCCTTCAGCGTGTCCTTGACAGTGGCCAGGTAGTCCTCGGGCAGTGCGCGCGAATCGGTGCGTGGATACGTCAGGACCTTGTGCCGCTCGTAGAGCGCCTGGGCGAGCGACAACGTCATGCGCGCCGGAAAGCCGAAACGCCCGTTCGCCTCGCGCTGAAGGCTCGTCAGGTCGAACAGCAGCGGGGACATCTGCGTCGAAGGCTTCGTTTCCTCCGTCGCGATGCCTTTCTTGCCGCGGCACGCGGCGACGATCGCCTCCGCCTCGGCTGACGTCCACAGGCGCTCCGCGCGCCGTTCCGCATCGTCGTCCTTCCTGAACGCGGGATCGAACCACTTGCCGGGATACTCGCCCGCTTTGGCGCCGAATTTCGCAAGCACTTCCCAGTAGTCGCGCGCGTTGAAGGCGCGGATTTTGTCCTCGCGCTCAACGAGGATGGCAAGGGTCGGGGTCTGTACCCGGCCGACCGTCGTGAGGTAGAAACCGCCTTCCTTCGAATTGAACGCGGTCATTGCCCGGGTGCCGTTGATGCCGACCAGCCAGTCGGCCTCGGAGCGGCTCTTCGCCGCGTCGGCGAGCGGCAGCAGCTCCTTGTCGGGGCGAAGCTTGGAGAAACCCTGCCGGATCGACTCCTGCGTCATCGACTGCAGCCAGAGCCGCTCGATCGGCTTCTTGTTCTTCGCGTGCTGTGCGAGGTAGCGGAAGATCAGCTCGCCTTCGCGTCCCGCGTCGCACGCATTCACGAGTCCCGCGACGTCCTTGCGCTTCATGAGGCGCAGGAGGAGATTCAGCCGGTCCTCGCTTCGCTCGATCGGGGCCAGGTCGAAATGCGGCGGAATCACCGGCAGCTTGGCGAAGGACCACTTGCCCTTCTTTACGTCATGCTCCTGCGGAAGCACCAGCTCGAGCAGGTGGCCGACCGCCGACGAGAGGACGTACTCGTCGCTCTCGAAGTAGTCGGATTTGCGCGTGAAACCGCCCAGCGCGCGCGCAATGTCGGCGGCGACCGACGGTTTCTCGGCGATGATTAGTTTTTTGCCCATGCGGCGAAAGGCCGCAGAGGATACCCGCAAAGGTGGCGGCGCTTCAACCCGCTTGCGTCCTGCGCGCGTGCGCGCGAGGCCCGCTAGCTGGGCAGCCGGCCCTGCGGCGTGCTGAAGAGGTCCTCGGCGACGAGCTGGCTGGTCGGTGTCTGCTGGTTCCACAGCACCATCAGGACGATCAGCTTCAGCTGGTCGAGACTCAGCGAATCGCCGGTTGCGGCGAGCGAGCGCTCGATCACGAGCTCGCGGTTCTGCGCGCTGAGGATGCCGGAGTGCTCGAGGGTATACAGGAAGCCCCGGCAGGCCGCGTCAAGCTTGGCCAGCTCGCGCGCAGCGAAGGCGCGAAACGACCGGCGCGGATCCGGCAGCGGGCCGAATTCGCCTTGCGGCGCGCGGACGCCGGCCAGCCAGTGGAGCGCCTCGCTGATGTCCGAATCCTCGAATCCCGCGGCCGACAGCTTTTTCGCGACGCGCTCGCGGTCGAAGGCGACGTCCGACTGCTGGCAGTTCTCGAACAGGTAGACGAGGATGTCGTACATAGGGTTCTCCCTTTCTTATAAACGCATCAACGGGATTCGCGTTTACCCGCGCTCCCCCTTGGCCAGGCGCTGGTAAAGGCCCCCTGGAAGCGCGGCAATGCTGCCGTCAAGCTCCAGGCGCAACAGCTCCGAAGATACCTGCTCGGCCGAAAGGCCGGCGCGCTCGCACAGCGCGTCGACATGCACCGGGTCGTGGCCCATGTGGGCGAGCAGCCCTTGCGCCGGCTCGGGATCCCTTGTGCGCACGCCGCTCGCGGTGGTGGAGGCGAATCCGCTCTGCCGGAATCCGGAGAGCTCGGCCAGCACGTCTTCGGCCGACTCCACCAGCTTGGCGCCGGACTTGATGAGCGAGTGACAGCCCTTTGAGAGCGGAGAATGGATCGATCCCGGAATCGCGAACACTTCGCGGCCCTGGTCCGCCGCGGCGCGCGCGGTAATCAATGATCCGGACGCTGCCGCCGCCTCGATCACCAGGCAGCCGCGTGCGAGACCGCTGATGATGCGGTTGCGGCGGGGGAAGTTACCGGCGATCGGCCCGGTCCCCAGCGGGAACTCGGAGACAAGCAGGCCCTCGGCCGCGATCCGGCGCGCGAGCTCTTCATTGCGGCGTGGATAGATCACGTCGACGCCCGTTCCCAGTACGGCGATGGTGGATCCCGGCCGGCCGAGGCCGCCGCGATGGGCGGCCGCGTCGATGCCCATCGCGAGGCCCGAGACGACCGTCAGGCCCGATTCGCTGAGCGCGCGCGAAAAGGCCTCGGCATTCTGTTCGCCCTGCGCGGTGGCATTGCGGCTACCGACGACCGCGATGCATTCCCGGCGCAGGAGTTCCACGCGGCCGACCAGGTAGAGCACCGCTGGCGGATCCGGCGTCTCGAGGAGCGCGCGCGGGTAGGCCTCGTCGGCCAGCGTCAAGATGAAATGCCCGTCCTGTGCAGCCCAGGCCAAGGCGCGTTGCACGGCTTCGCCGACTTCGCCGGAGTGGAGCGCGGCCGCAGCGGGCGCCGGAAGGAATCTGGAAAGAGCGCCCGCTTTGCCGGCGACGATGTTCTCGGGAAGCCCGAACTGCTTAAGAAGGCCGCGGATCGCGGCGGAACCGATCCCGGGGGTGAGAGTGAGTTGCAGCCAGCTCGCCAACCCGGGATCGAACTTCATGCCGGTGGCCGAAGCCCGCGGAGGCGGCGAAGCCGGTGCGCGGGCCGGCGGCCCTCAGGGCGTCTGCAGGACATCCGCGATGTTGACCGGGCGGTCGGCATTCATCACCAGCGCGTAGGATATACGGTCGAAGACGCGGAAGACGAACACAAGCCCATAGCGCTCCTCGGGAAGCTGGATGAGCGCCTCCGGTGAACCGCGGGGCTTCGAGACATCCCGCGCGGTCTGGTTCGACGTGTAGAGCGCGAGGACATGGCCCAGCTCCAGCCCGTCGTTGCGGCCCCGGTTCAAAGAAAGGATGGAATGGCGGCCGGCCTCGCCGACGCGGCTCACGCCGCCGTAGATCGACATGATGCGGGCGCGAACCGGCTTGACCGGGGCGTGGGGGGTATAGCTCGGAACCTGAAGGCGTCCCATGCCGACGAGCTTGTCGCCCGTGCTGATTTCCTGGACCGCGGAGCTCAGCATGACCGTCGCAGGCTCACCCGGCCGAGTCAGCTGTGCCGTGCCAAGATAGACGGCTTCGTAAGCAAGCGTTTGCTTGGTTTCGGGGTCGACCAGCGGGCCGCCCTTGCGATAGACGTAGTAGGAGTCCTCGGCGCCGCTGGGGATGCCTCGCACGTAAGCCGCGCTGCCCGCCGCGACAATGACGCGGTCCGCTTGGGTTCCGACGATCGTCGGAGCCTTGTCGAGGCCGTCGGGCTCGACGATCAGCGGTCGGCTGAGGAACGGCTCGATGACCCCGGCGGGGATACTGGGGACCTCTTTCCCGCCCAAGGCTTCGGAGCGGATACGCGGGGTGAGCTTGGTCGTGCCGCTCGGTGTGCCGCTCGCCGTGCCCGACGCTTCTCCTCCGGCGATGGAGAGGGTCCCCCGTGTGCGATCCAGCACGAGTACGTTGCCCGGATAGATCAAGTGAGGATTGCGGATCTGCTCGCGGTTCATGCCCCACAGTTCCGGCCAGCGCCAAGGCGAGTCGGTGTAGCGCTGCGAAATTGCCCAGAGCGTGTCCCCCGGAACGACCACGTAGCGGTCCGGAGCATCCGGTTTGAGCGCCAGCGGCGCAGTCGGAGTTTGCGCCACCGCAGTGCCGCAAAGCACGAATAAAGCGAGTGCTGTGATAGACTTACGAACTTGCTGGACCATGGCGAACCCGTCCCTTTCACGGCATCCTGGACCGGCTGGAGAATCGATTTTCTGACCCCAATCTAGCATAAAGGCCGGATTTTCTTATAGATCGCCTTAGATTCTCCACATAATCTATTCAATTGCAAGCGAAATCCTCCTCGATGGCCAAGCTGAACATCCTCCGATACCCCGATGCCCGCCTTCACAAGCAGGCAACTCCCGTCACCGTCTTCGACGAGGCGCTGAAGAAGCTGGCGGCGGACATGGCCGAAACCATGTATGCCGCACCCGGGATCGGCCTCGCCTCGACGCAGGTCGACGTGCACAAACAGGTGATCGTGCTCGACGTCTCCGATCGCCGTGATTCGCTCATCGTTCTCGTGAATCCGGAGATCGTCGAGTCGCACGGCGTGTCCGACATCGAGGAAGGCTGCCTCTCAGTCCCCGGAATCTACGAACTGGTGGAGCGCGCCGAGCGGGTGAAGGTCCGCGCGCATGACCAGAATGGCAACGCCTTCACCCTCGAGGCGCAGGGCCTGCTCGCGGTGTGCATCCAGCACGAGATGGATCACCTAAAGGGCAAGGTTTTCGTCGAGCACCTGTCGCAGCTGAAGCAGCAGCGCATCCGCGCGCGCCTGGCCAAGCAGCTGCGCAAGACCGCCTAGCCTCCGTTCCTGCGTCTCGCCTTCGCCGGTACGCCCGAGTTCGCTGCCGAAGCGCTCGCGGCGCTGCACCGGGCAGGGCACGAGATCGCCCTCGTGCTTACGCAACCGGACCGGCCAGTCGGCCGCGGACTTAGAACCGCCGCAAGCGCGGTCAAGCAGTACGCGGCCTCGCATGGCCTGCCCGTCTCCCAGCCTGCAAGCTTGAAGTCCGAGGACGCCCTCGCGCCGTTGCGCGCTGCGCGCCTGGACGTGCTCGTTGTCGCGGCCTACGGCCTTATTCTGCCGCAGCCCTTCCTCGA
Organism: uncultured bacterium; assembly: GCA_965233165.1. Classification (GTDB taxonomy): domain Bacteria; phylum Pseudomonadota; class Gammaproteobacteria; order Burkholderiales; family SG8-39; genus SCGC-AG-212-J23. Next base: position 50,511 of record CBDDRX010000083.1, read on the forward strand.
CGTCGCGCGGCTGGGCGCGCTCAACATCCACGCCTCGCTGCTGCCTCGCTGGCGCGGCGCTGCGCCAATCCAGCGCGCGATCCTTGCCGGTGACCGGGAAACCGGCATTTCCATCATGCGGATGGATGCCGGGCTCGATACGGGCCCGATCCTCGCGCAGCGGGCGACGCCGATCTCCCGCGAGGACGACGCGGGCACCGTGCACGACCGGCTCGCTGCGCTGGGTGCAGAGATGATCGTCGATTCGCTGCTAGGCCTGGACCAGGGGCGCGTCGACGCGCATCCGCAACCGGCCACCGGCGTGACCTACGCCGCTAAGATCACCCGCGATGATGCCGCGCTCAACTGGAGGCGCCCGGCCGAGGAGCTCGAGCGCATCGTGCGGGCTTTCCGCCCGTCTCCGGGCGCGACCACGACCCTGCAGGGGGCTCCGCTGAAGATATGGCGCGCGAGCGTGGAAAGCGGAGATGCGCCCCCGGGCTCGCTCGCCGTGGTTCGCGATGTGCTCGTGGCGGGTTGCGGAAGGGACCGGCTGAGGATCGAGGAGCTCCAGAGGCCGGGGGGGCGGCGCATGCGCACCGCAGAATTCCTGCGCGGGACCAGGATCGAGCCGGGCGCTCGCCTCGGATGAAGGCGACGCTTGCCCTCGCCCTGCGCGATGCCGCGCGTGTCGTGGCGCGCGTGGCACAGGGAAGGAGCCTCGCCGAGGAGCTCGCCCGCGCGCCCACGGAAGAAGAGGCGCCACGCGCTGCGCTCATCGACGTGACGCACGGCACCCTGCGCCGCTATGGCCGTGTGCAGTACCTGGTCGGGGCGCTGTCGCATCGCCCAGGCAACGATGCGCTGGTGGAGGCGCTTCTTTGGTGCTCGCTTTACGCGCTCGAATCCGGGCGGTACTCCGAGTACACCGTCGTCGACCAGGCTGTTCGCGCATGCTCGCTGCTCGAGAAGTGGAATGCGAAGGGCTACGTCAATGCGGTGCTGCGCGGATTCATCCGTCGTCGCGGAGAGCTCGAGAGCCGCATCGAGGGTGAAGCCCGCTGGCAGCACCCGGCCTGGTGGATCGAGCATCTGCGACGTGCTTACCCGGAAACCTGGGAAGCGACGCTCCTCGCCGGCAATCTCCATCCGCCGATGAGCGTGCGCATCAACCTGCGGCACGGCAGCGTGGAGGCGTACCGCGACCGCCTCGCGGCCGAAGGCCTTGCCGCCAGGCAGGTGGGACCGCAGGCGTTGCTCCTCGAGCGACCGGTCCCCGTGGCACGCCTGCCTGGTTTCGCCGCGGGTCTCGTGTCGGTGCAGGACGCAGGCGCGCAGAGCGCCGCAACTTACCTCGACCTCTCGGCAGGCCAGCGCGTTCTGGACGCATGCGCGGCGCCCGGGGGAAAGGCGGGGCACATCCTCGAGCTCGCCGACGTAGCGCTCACGGCGCTCGATGCCGATGCCGTGCGGCTCGAGCGGGTGCGCGACAACCTCGTCCGCCAGGACGCGAGCGCCGCGACGCTCCAGGTCGCCGACTGCACGGATCCTGCAGCATGGTGGGATGGGCGGCCGTTCGATCGCGTGCTGGCGGACGTTCCCTGTTCCGCATCCGGAATCGTGCGCCGCCATCCCGACCTCAAGTGGCTGCGCCGGTCGAGCGATCCTGCTGCGTTTGCCGCTCGTCAGGGGAACATTCTCGATGCGCTGTGGCAGGTGCTCGCCCCGGATGGTAAATTGCTGTATGTCACCTGCTCCGTCTTTCCGGAGGAGAACGACGCAGTGGTGGACGGATTTCTGGCGCGTACCCGGGGGGCGCGCCGGCTGCCGCTTCCCGATGGCGCTGCAGCGCAACGGCTGCCGGACGAAGAGCGCGACGGCTTCTTCTACGCCCTGATCGCAAGACAAGCCTGAGGCGAGGCGCAATGCGCCGCATGGCGTTCCTGACGCAGTTCCTGGTAGTAGTCGCGTTTATTGCGGCAGCCAGCGCGCGCGCGGACGAAAACGAGGTAACCGCAGCGACGTTGCGCGCTGCGGAGGAGGGACTGGTCCTCGATGCGGACATCTCCTTCGAGCTCACCCCGCGCCTCGCGGAAGTCCTGGCGAACGGGGTGCCGCTGTACTTCGCGGTCGACTTCGAGCTCGAGCGCCGGCGCTGGTACTGGCTCGACGAGAAGGCTGCTTCCGCGAAGCTGCAGATCCGCATCTCCTATCACCCCCTTTCGCGGCAGTACCGCCTTTCCACCGGCCTGCTCCAGCGCACCTTCGATACCCTCGAGGAAGCCCTTGCCGCGATAAGGCACGTCCGCGGCTGGCTCGTGGCCGATCGCAGCGTCACGTTCGCGGACGCGGACTACCAGGCCGCCGTCCGCTTCCGCCTCGACACGGCGCTCCTTCCCAAGCCATTCCAGCTCAGCGCGTTGACGGGGCGAGACCTGCAGCTCGAAACGCCGTGGAAGCGATTCACCGTGCATGCGCCCAGGCATCTCCCGGCGCCGGTCGAGACTCGCGACCTGAAGGGAGCGTCCGGAAAATGAGGACCCTCATCATCGTCGGCGGGACGGTCGCGGCAGTGGGACTGTTTCTGCTCGCCACCGCGAGCAGCGATACCTCGCTCCTTACGCTCGACCTGAGGCTGCTGCTCGTCTTGAACGGCGCCCTGGCGGCGCTGCTCGCCGTCCTGGTCGGCTACCAGCTGATCACGGTGGTGCGCCGCTACCGCGCCCGGGTGTTCGGGGCGCGGCTCACGCTTCGCCTGCTCTCCCGCTTCGCTCTCCTCGCCGTCGTGCCGGGACTGCTCGTCTACGCCGTTTCCGTGCACTTCCTGACGCGCTCGATCGAGTCCTGGTTCGACGTGAAGGTCGACGCGGCGCTCGAGGGAGGCATCAGCCTGGGCCAGCAGGCCATCGACCAGATGGCGCTCGAGCTCCAGGCGAAGGCGCGCGCAATGGCCGCGCAGCTCGGCGATCGAACCGCGAGCCAGCTGGTCACGGGGCTGGAGCGCATGCGCGACCAAGCCGGCGTCGAGGAGGCGGTTGTGGTCAGCGCCGGAGGCCAACTGGTCGCAAGCGCGACCGAGGACGTCACGAAGCTCGTCCCCGAGCTCCCCGCGGTGCAATCGCTCCGGCAGGCGCGCGCCAACCGCGGCTATACCGGGATCGACGCGGCCTCGGGACGGCCGCTCGCCATCCGGGTCATCGTGCCGATGGATGGGCGCGATCTTGCCGACCAGGCGCGCTATCTGCAGCTTCGCCAGACCGTGCCCCCGAGCTTCGCCCGGAGCGCCGAGGCGGTCGAAGGCGCGTATCGCGACTACCGCGAGCTGGCCCTGTCGCGCGAAGGGCTCAAGCGCATCTATATCGTGACCCTGACGTTCGCGCTGCTGATGGCCCTTTTCGTCGCCATCGCCGTGGCCGTCACGCAATCCAACCTGCTCGCAGAGCCGCTGTCCAACCTGGCGCAGGCCACCCAGGCGGTCGCGCGCGGTGATTTCTCGCGCCAGGCACCCGTGACCAGCCGCGACGAGCTCGGCGTGCTCACCGAGTCGTTCAACTCCATGACCCGCCAGCTCGGCGACGCGCGCCGGGGCATGGAATCGAGCCGCCATGCGCTGGAGGAGTCGAAGGTCCGCCTGGAGAACATCCTCGGCAACCTGTCGGCGGGGGTGCTCGTCTACGACCATGAGCGCAATCTGTCGATCTTCAACCAGGGCGCGCAGGCGATCCTCGGCGACGGCCTGGACGGGTTCGCGGCGCAGATGCGCGAGCAGTTCGAGGCCCATGGCGCCCAGGCATGGCAGCTCGAGCTCAAGGGCACGGGCAAGACGCTCCACGTGCGCGCGGCCGCCCTGCCCAAGGCCACGGGGGGAGGGTACGTCCTGGTCTTCGACGACATTACCCAGCTCGTGCAGGCGCAGCGCGCGATGGCGTGGAGCGAGGTCGCGCGGCGCCTTGCCCACGAGATCAAGAATCCGCTGACGCCGATCCAGCTCTCCGCGGAGCGCCTGGAGATGAAGCTCGGCGAGCGCCTGACCGGGGACGACGCCGCGACCCTGAGGCGCTCCACCGAGACGATCGTGAACCAGGTCGCGGCGTTGAAGGCCATGGTCGACGATTTCGCGAACTATGCGCGCATGCCGGCGCCGGCCCCGGCGCGGCTGGACCTCAACCGGCTGGTGAACGAGGTGCTTTCACTCTACGAGGGCGCGCGCACGCCCATCGCGCGCCGGCTGGCGCCCGACCTTCCTGCGGTCTGGGCGGACTCGGCGCAGATACGACAGGTGATCCACAACCTGGTACAAAATTCGCAGGATGCGCTGGACCACGCTAAAGCCCTTCCCACGCCGCGCGCGATCGAGGTTCGTACCGAAGCCGCCGGCGAGAGCGTGCGCCTGGCCATCGCGGACAGCGGCGGCGGCTTTCCGGCGGAGCTGATGGCGCGCGTCTTCGAGCCGTACGTCACGACCAAGGCGCGCGGCACCGGCCTGGGCCTGGCGATCGTGAAGAAGATCATCGATGAGCACGAGGGCAGCATCAGCATCGAGAACCGGGACGGCGGCGCCGTGGTAAGCGTGCTGCTCCCCGTGGCGCAGGTCCGCTAGCATGGCGCAGATCCTGGTCGTCGACGATGAAGTGGGGATCCGGGAGCTGCTCTCGGAGATCCTCGCCGACGAGGGCCATCAGGTCACGCTCGCGGAAAGCGCCGGCGAAGCGCGGCGCCAGCGCGAGCGCCACCGACCGGACCTCGTCCTGCTGGACATCTGGATGCCCGACACCGACGGCATTTCGCGGCTCAAGGAATGGGCGGCGAGCGGCCAGCTCACGATGCCGGTCGTCATGATGTCGGGGCACGGGACCATCGAGACCGCGGTCGAGGCGACGCGCATCGGCGCCCTCGATTTCCTGGAGAAGCCGATCGCCCTGCAGCGGCTCCTCCAGACCGTCAAGCGTGCATTGCGCAACAGCGAGGCGCCCGCGGCGCCGCCGCTCGGGCTGGCGGCGCTCGGCCGCTCCGCGCCGCTTTCCGAGGCGAAGAAGCGCCTCGCGCAGCTCGCCCAATCGGGCGCGCCGCTCCTCTTGCGCGGCGAGCGGGGCATGCGGCCGGAGCTGTTCGCCCAGTTGCTTGCCGCGCCGGGCGCTCCCTTCATCAGCGGCGTCGAGGCCTTGGCCGAGGCGCCGTCCGAGACGCTGGCAAAAGCGGCCGGCGGCATCCTGTTCATCGCCGATCTGGCGCGCCTTGGGCGCTCCGAGCAGCGCCAGCTCGACTTCCTGCTCGGGCGCGCCGAGAAGCACAAGGTGCGCGTGGTGTCGTTCTGCGCGCTCGACCTGCGCGCGCTCGGGGAGCGGCACGAGTTCGATCCCGAGCTCGCCGCGCGCCTCTCCGAGCTCACCCTCAAGCTGCCCGCGCTGCGCGACCTCGCAGAGGACGTGCCGGACCTCGCTTCCCTGCTGCTCGCGCAGATGGTCGAGGCGCGTCTCTGCCCGCCGCGCCGGTTCTCGATCGCCGCGCTCAACGCGCTTCGCCACCACGGCTGGCCCGGGAACCTGGCCGAGCTGGAAAGCGTGGTGAAGGATCTCGCGCTGGGCGCGCTGAACGAGGAGATCGGCCTCGAGGACGTGGAACGCGCCGTCTCGGCGCGCTCCGCGCCGGCCATTGCGCCGGAGGTGACGCTCGATCGGCCCTACCGGGAGGCGCGCGAGGCGTTCGAGCGCGTGTATTTCGAGCATCTCCTCGCGCGCGAGAACGGCAGCATGTCGCGCGTGGCGGAGCGTTCCGGCCTGGAACGCACTCACTTGTACCGCAAGCTCAAGGCGCTCGGCCTCCCGGTCGGGCGCCGCGAGGAAAGCTAGCTCAGGCCTTTTTCTTCTTCTTGATGCGCTGCGGGCGCTTCTTACCGTAGCTGCCCTTGTAGATCTTGCCTTTTCGCGTGCGCTTGTCGCCCTTGCCCATTGAGTTTTTCTCCGTGATTGACGCGGCGGATTATAGCGGCGCGGTCGCCGCGGCCGGCTCGTACGCGAGGTAGGGCGCGAGCCAGCGCTCCGCAGCGGCGAGCGGCATGCCGGAGCGCTCGGCGTAGTCCTCCACCTGGTCGCGCCCGAGCTTGCCCACCGCGAAGTACTGCGATTGCGGATGCGAAAGATAGAAGCCGGCCACGGCAGCGGCCGGAAGCATGGCAAACGACTCCGTGAGCTGCATGCCGGCGTTGCGCCCGGCGTCGAGCAGCGCGAACAGCGGGCCCTTGGGCAGGTGATCCGGACAGGCGGGGTAGCCGGGCGCCGGGCGGATTCCGCGGTATTTCTCGGCGATCAGCGCGCCCTTCTCCAGTGCCTCGTCTGCCGCATAGCCCCAGAACTCCTTGCGCACCCGCTCGTGCAGCCGCTCGGCGAACGCCTCGGCGAGGCGATCGGCGAGGGACTTCAGGAGCAGCGCCGAGTAATCGTCGTGGGCCGCCTCGAAGCCGGCGACTCGCTTCTCGATGCCGCCCGCGCTGACCGCAAAAGCGCCGATCCAGTCGTGTACGCCGCTCGCCTTGGGCGCCACGAAGTCTGCAAGGCACAGGTTCGCGCGCCCGGTGGGCTTCACGTTCTGCTGCCGCAGGTTGCGCCAGGTCATCGCCGGCTTGCTGCGGGCCTCGTCGGCATAGATCTCGATGTCGTCGCCGTTGACCTGCGCGGCCGGGAAGAGGCCCATCACGCCGTTGGCGACGACCCATTTCCCGCGGACGATCTGCCCCAGCATCTCCTGCGCTTCCGCGAAGAGCTTGCGTGCCGCCTCGCCGACCACCGGGTCCTGCAGGATCTTCGGATAGCTTCCCGAAAGCTCCCAGGTCTGGAAGAAGGGCGACCAGTCGATGTAGTCGACCAGCTCCGCAAGCGGATAGTCCTTCAGCATCGTGATGCCCGGTTTGCGCGGCGCGGGCGGCAAATAGGCGCTCCAGTCGGTTTGCGCGCCGAGCCGGCGCGCCTCCGCGATCGGCAGAAGCGGGCCGGACCCCTTCTTGTCCCGGTGCTGCTCCCGGATGCGCTCGTAGTCGAGCCGGACGTCGGCGACGTACTTCTCCTTCGCCTCGGCGGAAAGCAGGCTTTGCACGACCGGAACGCTGCGCGAGGCGTCCGGCACGTACACCACCGGCCCGGAATAGTTGGGCGCGATCTTGATCGCGGTATGCGCACGCGAAGTCGTCGCCCCGCCGATCAGCAACGGCAGGCGCAGCCCGGCGCGCTCCATCTCCCGCGCCACGTGCGCCATCTCCTCGAGGGACGGCGTGATCAGCCCCGAGAGGCCGATTGCGTCGGCGTTTTCCTTCTGCGCCGTGTCGAGGATCGTCTGGGCCGGCACCATCACGCCCAGGTTCACGACGTCGTAGTTGTTGCACTGGAGGACGACGGCGACGATGTTCTTGCCGATGTCGTGCACGTCGCCCTTCACCGTGGCGATGACGACCTTGCCCTTGGGCTTGCCCGCCTGCCCGGTCCGCGCCTTCTCCTCCTCGATGTACGGGATCAGGTGCGCCACGGCCTGCTTCATCACCCGCGCCGACTTGACGACCTGCGGCAGGAACATCTTGCCGGCGCCGAACAGGTCGCCGACGATGTTCATGCCGTCCATCAGCGGCCCTTCGATCACCTCGATCGGTTTGTCGGCCTGCTGGCGTGCCTCCTCGGTATCGGCCACGACGTGCGCGCCGATGCCGTTGACGAGCGCGTGCGCAAGGCGCTCCGCGACGGGTGCCGACCGCCAGGCCTCGTTCTTCGCTTCCTGCTTCTTTCCGCCCTTGACGGTGTTCGCGAACTCGATGAGGCGCTCCGTCGCGTCCGCGCGGCGGTTGAAGATCACGTCCTCGACGCGCTCCTTGAGCTCCGGGTCCAGCTGCTCGTACACGCCGAGCTGGCCCGCGTTGACGATGCCCATCGTCATGCCCCGGCGGATCGCGTGGTAGAGGAACGCGGTGTGCATCGCCTCCCGGACGCCGTCGTTGCCGCGGAAGGAGAACGACAGGTTGGACACGCCGCCCGACACCTTGGCGTGCGGTAGGTTGGCGCGCGTCCACTCCAGCGCGGCGAGGTAGGCGATGCCGTAGGTGGCGTGCTGCTCCAGGGCGGCCCCGACCGCGAAGATGTTCGGGTCGAACGCGATATCCGCGGCCGCTCGACATCAGCGAAGGCCCGCTGATGGACGGCATGCGCGTGGTCGGCGACCTCTTCGGCGCGGGCAAGATGTTTCTGCCGCAGGTCGTGAAGTCGGCGCGCGTGATGAAGAAAGCGGTGGCGTGGCTCACGCCGTTTATGGAAGCCGAGAAGGCGATCAAACGGCGGGCCCGCGAATTGCGCCTCCTGGCCGAGCAACAAACCGCGACGGGCAAAGTCACGCTCGCCGAAGGTTTCACGTACGAACCGTTCCCCGATCTCCCGCCCGATGAACGCGCGCTCGAACAGAAG
>CBDDRX010000084.1:0-18099 GCA_965233165.1 uncultured bacterium
ATGGATGCGAACCTGCGAGATCATCTACGTGAAGAAGGCCAGCGGCGAAGGCTGGAAGTGGCGCGCCCTGGAGAGCGACGGAAAGCCGGCGGCGGAAGTGTCGAAGGAAACGTTCGAGCTGTTCTACGAGTGCGTCACGCACGCCCGCAAGAACGGGTACCAGCCGAACCAGAAATGCCTGTGACCCCGGGGGTGTAGTCCGGACGGACTACGGCGGGGCATGGACGGGACTACGGGGAAGTAGGAAGATGTCTACACGCGAGTAGCCGACACCTTGTTACCAGCCCCACGCCGGAGCGCAACCTCCGGACAGCAGGGCCAAACACTGTGGAGCAACCGCGGAGGCAAGTGGCCAACACGTTGTTACCAGCCCCACGCCGGTCACCCGGACAGCAGGGCCAAACACTGTGTAGCAAACTGCTGATCGTCGCTTGAGGCAGCACCGGAGGGCAAGGCTACCGGCCTTTGCCCTCCTTCTATTTCCAGCAGCCTCAGACCAAACTTTACGCTTCCGCGGTGGCGTCCGGTATCGCCGGGCACGGCAACTTGCTGTCGCGATTCACGGATTTTTTCCTCGCCGCCGAACGACGTCGCATGGCGGCGTCGCGCGTTTTTAATCTACACGTAACAGCGCTATTGCGCGGTCCAGGCCCCGTCGACCGGCAGCGCCGCGCCGCGGATGTTGGCCGCCGCCTCGCTGCACAGGAACACGGCGAGCGCGCCGAGCTGCTCGGGCGTCGTGAACTGCTGCGAGGGCGTCTTCTCGGAAAGGAGCGCGATCTTCGCCGCCTCCTGCGAGACCTTCATCTGCGCCGCGCGCGCATCGACCTGCTTCTGCACCAGCGGGGTCAGCACCCAGCCCGGGCAGATCGCGTTGCAGGTGACGCCGGTGGTCGCCGTTTCGAGCGCGACCACCTTGGTCAGGCCCACCACGCCGTGCTTCGCCGCCACGTAGGCCGCCTTCTGCACCGAGGCGACCAGACCGTGGGTCGAGGCGATGTTGATGATCCGCCCCCAGTTGCGCTTCTTCATCTGCGGCAGCACCGCCGCGATGGCATGGAAGTTCGACGACAGGTTGACGGCGAGGATCGCGTCCCAGCGCTCCGTCGGGAAGTCCTCGATCGCGGCGGTGTGCTGGATGCCGGCGTTGTTCACCAGGATGTCCACGCCGCCGAGCTTCGCGTCCGCGTCGTCGATCATGACCCGGATCTGGTCCGGCTTCGCCATGTCGGCGGCGCTGTAGGCCGCGAATTCCTTCTTCAGGGCGCCCAGCGCCTGCTCGTCGCCGAACCCGTTGACCATGACCCGCGCGCCCTGCGCGGCGAGCGCCCGCGCGATGCCCAGCCCGATGCCGCTCGTCGATCCCGTAACGACCGCCCTTTTGCCCTGGAGCATTCCGTGTCCCGAAAAAGCCCGGATTCTAAGCGCTGGCCCACCCCTTGCTCGCCTCAGGGGCGTGAAAGCGGTCCTGCTCGACGTCGACGGCACCCTGGTGGACTCCAACGACCTGCACGTGGAGGCGTGGCGCGAGGCCTTCCGCCGCTACGGCAAGGAGATCTCCCGGGAAGAGCTGCATGCCCAGATGGGCAAGGGCGGCGACCAGATCGTCGCCCACTTCCTGGACGAGGACGAGGCGCGCCGGTTCGGCAAGGACGTGGACGCGCTGCACACCGAGCTGTTCGTCCGGCGCTACCAGCCTCGCGAGCGGACGCTCCCCGGCGTGCGCCCGCTCGTCGAGCGCATGAAGGCGGACGGCTTGCGCGTGGTCCTCGCCTCCTCCGCGAAGGAGGAGGAGCTGAAGGGACACCTTGAAGTCCTCGGCATCGGCGACCTCGACCCGAAGGACGCGCTCGTCATCGGCGACACGCCATGGGACGCCCAGGCCGCGCGCAAGGCCGGCATCCCCATGGTCGGCGTGCTCACCGGCGGATTCAGCGAGCAGTGCCTGCGCGAGAACGGCGCGCAGGAGGTGTACCGCGACCTGCCGGAGCTGCTGGACCGGTGGGGCCGAGCGCCCTGAGCGCTCAGTTGCAGAAGCCGAGGATCCGCTCTTCGGCCGAGCAGGCCTTGGCCGGGCGCGCCGCCGCCTTTCCCTGCTGTGCCACGCAGCTGCGGATCTCCCGGGTGGTGGGCGGATAGTAGGTCCACCCCTTGTTGAGCGCGGGCAGCGTGAGGTCCACTTCCCGCCACTTGGGATGCCCTTTTTCCTGGAGCATGGGGAAGCTCTGGCACAACGACCGGGCGAACCGCACGAGGTGGTCCACCGTCGTCTGCAGGTTGTAGTCGTAGGTGACGAGGAAAGCGCCCACCGAGATCGTCGTGAAGCTTTCCTGCAGCAGGTTGGGATAGCTTGCCGCGCGCACGGTCGCCGGGGCATAGACGGACAGCGCGCGCTTGCTGGACGGGTGAGCCGGATCGAACTTGAGGAGCTTGATGAACTTCTGCGCCTCGGGCTTCATGTTGGCGATGATCGGCGCCGGCTGCCCGGCCGCTACCACGGCTACGTCGACCGAGCCATCGGTGACCAGCTTGATGAGCGCCTGGTCGTTGGCCAGGTAGCTCGCGTTCGCCTCGGGCATCGTGGCGTTGAACATCATGCGGTAGAGCGTATGCGTGATGAAGGCCGCGCCGCTGCCGACCAGGCCGCCGTTGATCCGCGCCTCCTTGAGATCGTGGAGGTAGTTGAGCGGCGAGTCCGCGCGGGCGATGTAGTGGATCTCGGTGTTGTAGAGCGGCAGGATGACGCGCAAGGGCCCGATGATCCTCGCCGCTTCGCGGTTGTCGGCGGAGCGGTCGACGAAGGCCTGGAAGACGTCCGCCTGCACGATGGCCAGCTTGACGCCGGGATCGAAGCGCAGGTGCCGGATGTTCGCCGCCGAGCCGTCCGTGGGCATCACCTCCAGCGAGATGTCCGCGCCAGGTGCGACGAGCTTGGCCAGATCGTTGCCGATCGCGAAGTAGGTGCCGCGCTTGTCGGCCGTAGCTATCTTGTATTCGGCCGCTGCGTGCGCCAGGAGCCAAGGCGCGAGCAGCATTGCCGTTGCGAGGATCCGCCATCCGTCCTTCATCGAGCCTCCTTCGCTGCTTCGCTAGCACACAGACCCAATGCGGCGACCCCTTCACGGCATCCGGCCTGCGCGGGCTCGGGCTTCTCGCCGCCGGAGGCGACCGGAGGCACGCCGGCCGCTGGCGCCGCTTCAGCCTCGCGCAGCGTGTGGGTAACGGGGGCGCGCGTTCCAGGCGCAGGAGACACGGTCGCGATCGAGCCGGAAACCGCGCGGGCCGGCGTGGCGGCGCGCACCGGCGGCGCGGCGCGCGGCGCCTCCGGCGCCGGCTGCGGAACGACAGGCTCGAGCGCCGGCGTCACCGGGTCCGGCACCGGCGGAACGCGCGCGGCGAGCACGCGATCCAGCGGATCGAAATAGAGCTGCCAGGCCTTGAAGGCGACAAAGGCTGCGCCGACCACCGCGCCCAAGGCAGCCGCAGCGATCAATGCGCGCGCATTGCGCAGGTGCCACGGCGGAACGACGGGCTTGAACTGAAGGGCGGATGCGTCCGTCTCCCGCGCGGCGGGCGCGTCCGCGGGGCCGTTCGCGGCCGGCGAACCCGGCGCGCTGTCCCCACCGAAAAGGCGTTGCAACCCGGCAGCCATGGGCATTCCCCCTGCCAAATTGTATCCCTCCTAGAATGCCTGCCGTGCAAGCCTTTGGAACGTTCGACTACGTGATCGTAGGCGCAGGGAGCGCGGGCTGCCTGCTGGCGAACCGCCTGTCGAAGGACCCGGCGGCCACGGTGCTGCTCATCGAGGCCGGCGGCAAGGACGACTACTTCTGGATCGACATCCCGGTCGGCTACCTGTACACGATCGCCAACCCGCGCACCGACTGGTGCTACAGGACCGAGCCCGACGAGCACCTCGCGGGGCGCTCGATCCACTACGCGCGCGGCAAGGTGCTGGGCGGCTGCTCGTCGATCAACGCGATGATCCACATGCGCGGGCAGAAGGAGGACTGGGACTACTGGGCTTCCCTGGGAAACCGCGGCTGGTCCTGGAACGACGTCCTCCCCCTTTTCCAGGCGCTGGAGGACTACGAAGGCGGCGAGGTGGATGGGTACGGCGTGGGCGGCGAGGTGCGCGTGGAGAACCCGCGCGTGCGCTGGGACATCATCGACGCCTGGCGCGCCGCCGCCGCCGAGTGCGGCATCCCGTCGGTGAGCGCGTTCAACACCGGCGACAACTTCGGCTGCGCGTACTTCCAGATGAACCAGCGCAAGGGACGGCGCTGGAGCGCCACGCGCGCCTTCCTCCGCCCTGCCCTGCATCGCCCGAATCTCTCGGTGCTGACCGGAGCCCACGTAACCCATCTGGACTTCGATGGGAGAGACTGCGTCGGCCTCCAGTTTCTTCTTCGGAACGAGAAGTATCAAGTAAAAGCAACCCGCGAGACGATCCTGGCGGCGGGGGCGATCGGGTCGCCGCAGATCCTCCAGCTCTCCGGGATCGGGAACGAGAGCCACCTGAAGGAGAAAGGCATTCCCGTCCTCCACCACCTTCCCGGCGTCGGCGAGAACCTGCACGACCACCTGCAAATCCGCCTGCAGTACAAGGTGCGCGACGTGAAGACGCTGAACGGCATCGCCAACAGCTGGTGGGGCAAGGGGATGATGGCGGCGGAGTACTTCCTGTTCCGCACCGGGCCGCTGACGATGCCGCCTTCCCAGGCGGGCGCGTTCGCGCGCAGCGACCCGGCGCAGCCCACGCCGAACATCGAGTGGCACGTCCAGCCGCTGTCGCTCGACAAGTTCGGCGACCCGCTGCACGGCTTTCCCGCGATCACGCCCAGCGTGTGCAACCTCCGCCCCGCCTCCAGGGGCTTTGTCCGCCTCAAGACGAAGAACCCCCTGGACTATCCCGAGATCAAGCTCAACTACCTGAAGGAAGAGGAAGACCGCCGGGTTGCGGTGGATGCGATGCGGTTTACGCGTCGCATCATGTCCGCCAAGGCGTTAGCCAGGTATCAGCCTGAGGAGTACCGCCCCGGCGCATCTGTTACAACTGAAAGCGACCTGGCGCGCGCGGCGGGCGAGCTGGGGACTACCATCTTCCATCCCGTGGGCACCTGCAGGATGGGTGGCGACCCGATGGCGGTGGTGGACGACGAGCTGCGCGTGCGCGGCATCGGCCGCCTGCGCGTCATCGACGCCTCGATCATGCCTAGAATCACCTCGGGGAACACAAACGCCCCGACGTATGTCATAGCGGAGAAGGGTGCGCGCCTGATCTTGAAAGGCGCAGGGGGCGCCCCCACCTAGGGCGCGATAAAGGAGAAAAGAAGCCTATGAAACGGATCGTCCTGCTCGTCGCAACGAACTTCGCGGTGATGCTGCTGCTCGCCGTCGTGGCGAGCGTCTTCGGCCTGGACCGCTGGCTGGCCGAGGAAGGCATCAATTACGTCAGCCTGCTGATCATGTCCGCCCTCTTCGGCTTCGGCGGCGCGTTCATCTCGCTGCTGATGTCCAAGACCATCGCCAAGTGGTCCACCGGCGCCAAGGTCATCGACGGCTCCGAGGGCACGACGGAATACTGGCTGGTGAACGCCGTGCACAAGTTCGCCGACAAGGCCGGCATCGGCCGGCCGGAAGTGGCGGTCTACGACGGTCCGGCGAACGCCTTTGCCACCGGCGCGTTCAGGAACGACGCCCTGGTCGCGGTCTCCACCGGCCTGGTGCAGTCCATGAGCCGCGAGGAAGTGGAAGCGGTGCTGGGCCACGAGGTGGCGCACGTCGCCAACGGCGACATGGTCACCCTCACCCTCATCCAGGGCGTGCTGAACACGTTCGTGTTCTTCCTCTCGCGCGTGGTGGGGATGATCGTCGACAAGGCGATCTTCAAGACCGAGCGCGGCATCGGCCCGGGCTTCTACATCACCGTGATCGTGAGCCAGATCGTGTTCGGCCTGCTCGCCTCGATCATCGTCGCCTGGTTCTCGCGCCAGCGCGAGTTCCGCGCCGACGCCGGCTCCGCCGCGCTGCTGGGCACGCCGCAGCCGATGATCGCGGCGCTCGCGCGCCTCGGCCAGGTGCAGACCGGCGGGCTTCCCGACCAGGTGAAGGCCTTCGGCATCAACAGCCCGTCGGGCTTCATGCACCTGTTCGCGACGCATCCGCCGATCGAGCAGCGGACCGCGGCGCTGCAGAACCGCGCCGCCTAGGTCGCCTGCATCCGGCGGGCGAGCCGCGCATGGGCGGCAGCCCGGGCCGCCTGCCCTCTCTGGAGTCCCGAAGACGCATCTCCTCTAGAATCGCGCCGGCATGAACGCCCTGCTGGCCTGGTACTTCGTCGCCGTCTGGGGCACCGGGTACCTCGCGACGAAGATCGGGCTGCAGTACGCGGCGCCCTTCACGTTCCTGTCGCTGCGCTTCGCCTTCGGCCTGCTCTGCCTGCTGCCGATCGTCCTCGTCTGGAAGCCCGCCTGGCCGACGACGCGGGCCGAATGGGGGCACCTGGCGGTGGCCGGGCTGCTGATGCACGCGGTGCAGCTCGGCGGCAGCCACTACGCGCAATACCTCGGCATGTCGGCCGGCGTGACCGCGATCATCATCTCCAGCCAGCCGCTCGTCACCGCGCTCTTCCTCGCCGCCTTCCTGAAGGAGCGCATCCATGCGGGGCAGTGGCTGGGCGTGCTCGTCGGCTTGCTCGGCGTGGCGCTGGTCGTCTGGCACAAGATCGACCTGCGCGAGGTGACGGCCGGGAGCCTGCTCGGCACGCTGGTCGCGCTCGCCGGCGTCACCGCCGCGACGCTCTACCAGCGCCGCTTCAGCCCGCACGCCGACCTGAAGGCCGCGGCGGTGATCCAGTTCGCCGCCTCGCTGGCGGCCCTGGCGCCGCTCGCCCTGCTGGTCGAGGGCTTCGCGTTCACCTTTTCCTGGCCGATGGCGGGGGCGATCGCCTTCCTCGTCATCCTCGCCTCGCTCATCGGCGTGAGCGTCCTGCATGTCCTCATGCGCCGCGGCGAAGCCACCCGCGTCACGAGCCTGATGTACCTTCCGCCGGTCTTCGCCGTGGTCGCCGAGCTCGCCCTGTTTCGCGTCGTGCCGAGCTTTCTCACCATCCTCGGCATGGCGGTTGCGTGCGCGGGGGTCGCCATGGCCGTCTGGAAGCCGAAGGCCGCATAGCCCTTGGACATCCTCTACTTCGTCGCGCTCAACGCGCTCGCCCACCTCGCCTTCGTGGGCAGCCGGATGAGCACCTCGCTCTTCGCGCTGCAGCTCGGCGCATCGGAGTTCACGGTGGGGCTGCTGATGGCGCTCTTCGCCGCGCTGCCGATGGTCCTCTCGGTATGGAGCGGCCGCCTTATCGACCGCGTGGGACCGCGCCGGCCGCTGCTCACCGGCCTCGCCGCCCTCACCTTCGCCAACGTGCTGCCCTTCGCCTTCCCGCACCTGGAGGTGCTCTATCTCTCCAGCACCCTCGGCGGCACCGGGTTCCTGCTCGTGCACATCGCCATGAACAGCATCTTCGGCGCGCATGGCACGCCCGAGCAGCGCGCGATCAACTTCTCCTGGCTCGCCCTCGCCTTCTCGGTCTCCGGCTCCCTCGGCCCGATCGTCGCCGGCCTGGCGATCGACTACCTCGGCCATGCCCGCGCCTTCCCGGCGCTCGCCGTATTTCCGCTTGTTGCTTTTGTGCTTCTGATCCTCAGGAAGAGCCCGTTGCCGCGTCCGGACCAAAAAGGAAGGAAGGCGGGCGGGGTGATGGAGCTGCTGCGCATCCGGCCGCTGCGCGACACGTTCATCGTCAGCGGGCTGCTCGCGATGGGCTGGGACCTCTACGCGTTCCTGATCCCCCTCTACGGCGCGCGGCTCGGCCTGTCTGCCTCGTCGATCGGCTCGATCATGGCGACCTTCGCGCTCGCGACGTTCGTGGTGCGCCTGTTCATGCCGATGGCGGTGCGCCGCCTGCGCCGCATCCACATCATCGTTTCCGCGCTCTGCGTGACGGGCTTCTCCTACCTGCTTTTCCCGTTCGTCGCGACGATCCCGCTCCTGATGGCGCTCTCCTTCCTCCTCGGCCTGGGCCTGGGCTGCGCGCAGCCGGTGATCATGTCGCAGCTCTACGAGGCGTCGCCGCCCGGGCGCCAGGGCGAGGCGGTGGGCGTGCGCACGTTCATGCTGAACGGCAGCCACACCATGATTCCCCTCGCCTCCGGCGCGCTCACCGCCGCCGCCGGCATGGGGCCGGCGTTCTGGCTGGTCGCCGGGCTGCTCCTCGGCGGCGCCTGGTTCGCACGCGGGCGGTTCAAGTGACGAATCGTTTGTAGAATCCGCGCATGCGACGCGTCACCCTCTCGCAGTTCCTCGTCTCGCGCCAGAAGGAGCGCAGCCTCATCAACGCCGACCTGCGCCTGCTGCTCGAGACGATCGCGCGCGCCTGCAAGGGCATCAGCACCCGGGTCAACAAGGGGGCGCTCGCCGACGGGCTGGGGGCGGCGGCGACGAAGAACGTGCACGGCGAGGCGCAGAAGACGCTCGACGTGCTGTCCAACGAGATCCTGCTCGAGGCGAACGAATGGGGCGGCAACCTCGCCGCCCTCGCCTCCGAGGAGATGGAGGACCCGCGGCCGATCCCGACCCACTATCCGCGCGGCGAGTACCTGCTGCTCTTCGACCCGCTCGACGGCTCCTCGAACATCGACGTCAACATCTCCGTGGGCACGATCTTCTCGGTGCTGCGCTGCCCCAAGACGGACGCGGGCGCCTATTGCGAGCCCACCGAGGCCGCCTTCCTGCAGCCGGGGCGCAACCAGGTCGCGGCCGGGTTCGCGGTCTACGGGCCGACCACGGTGCTCGCGCTCACCGTCGGCGACGGCGTGCACGGCTTCACGCTCGACCGGGAGACCTACACCTTCGTCCTCACGCACCCGGACATCCGCATCCCGGCCGACACGCAGGAGTTCGCGATCAACATGTCCAACCAGCGCCGCTGGGAGGCGGCGGTGAAGCGCTACATCGACGAGTGCCTGGCCGGCAAGGACGGCCCGCGCGGCAAGGACTTCAACATGCGCTGGGTCGCCTCGATGGTCGCCGACGTGTTCCGCGTGCTCTCGCGCGGCGGCATCTTCATGTACCCGCGCGATTCCAAGAACAAGGACGGGCGCCTGCGCCTCATGTACGAGGCGAACCCGATGGCGCTCATCGTCGAGCAGGCGGGCGGCGCCGCGACCGACGGCGCGACGCGCATCCTGGACATCCAGCCGAAGGCGCTGCACCAGCGGATCGCCGTGGTGCTCGGGTCGAAGAACGAAGTCGACCTCGTCACCTCCTACCACGCCAAATAAAAAGGCCCGGACGACCGGGCCTTTTCATTGTTCTTCCCTGAGCGTTCTGTTACTTCAGGTGCTTGCTGACCAGCTTGGTCATCTCGAACATCGACACCTGCGACTTGCCGCTGAACACCGGCTTGAGCTTCTCGTCCGCGTTGATCATGCGCTTGTTCTTCTTGTCCTGGAGGCTGTTGCGCTTGATGTAACCCCAGATTTTCTTGGTCACTTCCGTGCGCGGCATCGCGCTGGATCCGATCACCGCGGCGAGCGTGGCGCTCGGGGTCATCGCCTTCATGAACGCTGCGTTTGGCTTGCGCTTCTTGCCAGCAGCCTTCTTTGCCTTCTTCTTCGCCATCTTCTGTTCTCCTCTGAACGAATCGGTTTGCAGCTTTGGTTGGTTCTTATCCCGGATTTTCTCCGCCCGCCGTCGAGCGGTGACGTGAAGATGCCGATTTCCGCGGGGCGTGTCAACGAGTTTCAGAGGGAAATCGGCGTTTCTCCATTCGCCAGTTGCTTCCTGACAAAGCACTTTAAGAGCGCCGCTGCGTAGAATGCGGTGCGTGAAGCTCGCCGAGATCCGCCAGGAATACATGCGCGCCGGCCTCGACGAGGCGAGCGCGGACGCCGATCCGCTGCGCCAGTTCGAGCGCTGGCTCGCCGATGCGGTGAGCGCCGGCGTGCCGCTGCCGAACGCGATGACCCTCGCCACCGTCACCGCCGAGGGCGCGCCCTCGGCGCGGATCGTGCTGCTGAAGGGCCTCGAGCGCGGCGGGTTCGTGTTCTATACCAACTACTTGAGCCGCAAGGGGCGCGAGCTCGCGCAGCGCCCCGCGGCCTGCCTCGTCCTGCTCTGGTCGGACCTCGAGCGGCAGGTGCGCATCGACGGAAGCGTGGAAAAAGTCACCGCCGCGGAGTCCGACGCCTACTACACGAGCCGCCCGCTCGGCGCGCGGCTCTCGGCCTGGGCCTCGCCCCAGAGCGAGCCGGTGCGCGACCGCGCGGCGCTGGAGCAGGCCCTGCAGGAGAAGCGGGCCCAGCACGGCGAGCAGCCGCCGCGCCCGCCGCACTGGGGCGGCTACCGGCTGGCGCCCGAGTCGATCGAGTTCTGGCAGGGACGCGCCGACCGCCTGCACGACCGGCTCGCGTATCGCCGCGCGGGCGCGGGATGGAAGATCGAGCGCCTTGCTCCCTGAGGAAGTCCGCCGGTTCCTCGCGGAATCCGGCCTCGGCGCCCCCCTCGCGGCCGAGCCGCTCGCCGGCGGCGTGTCCTCCGACATCTGGCGCGTCGAGCTCGCGCGCGGCCCGGTCTGCGTGAAGCGCGCGCTGCCGCGCCTTCGCGTGCAGCAGGTCTGGGAAGCGCCCGTGGAACGCAACGCCTTCGAATACGAGTGGCTGCGCGCCGCGGCAGAAGCGGCGCCGCAGGCCGTGCCGCGCGTCCTCGCGCACGGGCGCGGCGCCTTCGCCATGGAATTCCTTGCACCGGAGCGCTACCCGGTCTGGAAGTCGCTCCTGCACGAGGGCCGGGCGGATCCCGCCTTCGCGGCGCAGGTCGGCGGCACCCTCGCCCGCATCCATGCCGCGACCGCCGGCCGCGCCGAGCTGGCCGCGCGCTTCCCGACCGACGCGCTCTTCCATGCCCTGCGCCTGGAGCCCTACCTCGTCGCCTCGGCGGCGAAGCATCCCGCCCTCGCGCCGCGCCTCCTCGCGCTCGCGGAAACCACCGCGCAGACCCGCCTGTGCCTCGTGCACGGCGACGTCAGCCCGAAGAACATCCTGTGCGGCCCGCAGGGCCCGGTATTCCTCGACGCCGAGTGCGCCTGGTACGGCGATCCCGCCTTCGACCTCGCCTTCTGCCTCAACCACCTGCTGCTGAAGTGCCTGTGGAATCCCTCCGCGTCCCGGGCGTTCCTCGCCTGCTTCGATTCGCTGCAGGCCGCCTACGCGGGCGGCGCGGCGGTGGAGCGGCGGGCGGCCCACCTGCTGGGAGGATTGCTGCTCGCCCGAGTCGATGGAAAATCCCCGGTCGAGTACCTAACCGATGACGAGAAGAAGGACCTCGTGCGCAAGGCCGCCGGCGAGCTGCTGGCGGCGCCGCGCGACAAGCTGCAGGACGTAAAGGCGCTATGGCAAAGATCCTTGCCGTAAAGGGCCGCAAGGTCTGGGACTCGCGCGGGCGGGCGACCGTGGAGGCCGAGGTCACCGTCGGGCGCGGGACGACGCCGCTCGCCACAGGCCGCGCGATCGCGCCGGCGGGCGCCTCGACCGGCCGGGGCGAGGCGCGCGCGCTCGACGCGGAGAAGGCGGTCGAGAACATCAACCGGCGCATCCACGACGCGCTGAAGGCGCTCAGCGCCGCGGACCAGGAGGCGATCGACCGGCGGTTGATCGAGCTCGACGGCACGCCCGACCGCAGCCGCCTCGGCGCCAACGCGATGGTCGCCGTGTCCCTCGCCTGCGCGCACGCCGACGCCGCCTCGCAGAAGCTGCCGCTGTGGAAGAAGCTCGCCGGCGAGGCGCGCGTCGCGATGCCGGTTCCCCAGGTGCAAATCTTCGGCGGCGGCGCGCACGCGCGCGGGCGCGTCGACATCCAGGACTACATGGTCATCTGCACCGGCGCGGGCGGCTTCGGCGAGGCGCTCGACTGGACCGCGGAGATCTACCGCGCCGCCGGCGCGCGGCTCGCGAAGCGCGGCCTGCTGCAGGGCGTGGCCGACGAAGGCGGCTACTGGCCCGCCTTCAAGACGAACGAGGAAGCACTCGCCGAGCTGGTCGGGGCGATTTCCGACGCCGGCCTCGAGCCGGGCCGCGACGCGGCGATCGCCCTCGACATCGCCGCGAGCCAGCTCTACCGCGCCGGCGCCTACCACCTCGCCCTCGAGAACCGGCAGCTCGCCGCCGGGCAGCTCCACGCCATGCTCGCCCGCTGGATCGAGCGTTATCCGATCGTATCGATCGAAGATCCGTTCGCCGAGACGGATACCGCCGCCATGCAGGCTTTCACGAAGGAGTTCTCTTCCCGGATACAGATCGTCGGCGACGATTTCTTCTGCACGTCCGAGGCGCGGCTGAAGGAGGGCATCCGTGCGTCAGCCTGCAACGCCGTCCTCCTGAAGCCCAACCAGGTCGGCACCCTGACGGAAACGAAAGCCTGCTGGCTTGCAGCAAAGGAAGCCGGCTACCGGGCCATCGTCTCGGCCCGCTCCGGGGAGACCGAGGACGTGTCGATCGTGCACCTGGCGGTGGGCTGGGGGGTCCCGCAGCTCAAGGTCGGCAGCTTCTCGCGGTCCGAGCGCATGGCGAAATGGAACGAGGGGTTGCGCATCGAGGAGTCCCTCGGGAGTCGCGCCCTGCTCTACCCGGCGAGCAAAATTTTCAAAGCGTCGATGTCTTGAAGGCGCTTCCCGGCGTGTCGTAACATCGACGCCTTGCAAAGTGGGGACCATGGGGAAGCCTGAGGCAGTGCCGGCCCGGATCAGGACGGTGCGCAACACCTTGCCCAAGGTGCGCACCGGAATCTCCGGGCTCGACGAGATCACCCTCGGCGGCCTGCCCCAGGGCCGGCCGACGCTCGTGTGCGGCAGCGCGGGCTGCGGCAAGACGCTCTTCGGGATGGAGTTCCTGCTGCGCGGCGCGCAGCAGTTCGGCGAGAACGGCGCGTTCATCGCCTTCGAGGAGACCGAGAAGGACCTCTCCGAGAACGTGCGCTCGCTCGGCTTCGACCTCGACAGGCTGGTCGCGCAGAACAAGGTCGCGGTCGACTACGTCCACGTCGATCCGCAGGAGATCCAGGAAACGGGCGACTACGACCTCGAGGGCCTGTTCCTGCGCATCGGCATGGCGATCGACGCGGTCGGCGCGAAGCGCGTGGTCCTCGACACGCTCGAGACGCTATTCGGCGGCTTCACCAACCAGGCGCTGCTGCGTTCCGAGATCCGGCGCCTCTTCCGCTGGCTGAAGGACAAGGGCGTGACCGCGGTCATCACCGGCGAGCGCGGCGAGGGTGCCCTCACCCGCCAGGGCCTCGAGGAATACGTCTCGGACTGCGTGATCCTGCTCGACCACCGGGTGCACGACCAGGTGTCGACGCGGCGCCTGCGCATCGTCAAGTACCGCGGCACCACGCACGGCACGAACGAGTACCCGTTCCTGATCGACGAGGACGGGATCTCGGTGCTTCCGGCGACCGAGATGGGGCTCGACCACGCGGCGAGCGACGAGCGCATCTCCTCGGGGATACCGCGCCTGGACGCCATGCTCGGCGGCGAGGGCTACTACCGCGGCTCCTCGATCCTCATTTCCGGGACGGCGGGCAGCGGCAAGACGAGCATGGCGGCGCACTTCGCCGACGCGACCTGCGCGCGCGGCGAGCGCTGCCTGTACCTCGCCTTCGAGGAGTCGCGGGCGCAGATCGTGCGCAACATGCGCTCGATCGGCCTGGACCTCGAGCGCTGGATGAAGAAGGGGCTCTTGAAGTTCGAGGCCTCCCGCCCCCAGCTTCATGGCCTGGAAATGCACCTCGCGCACATCCACAAGCTGGTGAAGTCGTTCGACCCGGCGGTGGTGGTCATCGACCCGGTCAGCAACCTTTCCTCGAGCGGCACCCTGTCCGACTCCGAGGCGATGCTGCTGCGCCTGGTCGACTTCCTCAAGGCGCGCGGCACGACGGCGATGCTCGTCAACCTGACCAGCGGCGGCGCCGCGACCGAGAAGACCGAGGTCGGCATCTCCTCGATCATCGACACCTGGATCCTCATGCGCGACATCGAGGCGGGCGGCGAGCGCAACAAGGGCCTGTACGTGCTCAAGTCGCGCGGCATGAAGCATTCCAACCAGATCCGCGAGTTCGTCGTCACGCCGCAGGGCATCGACCTCCTCGACGTCTACGTCGGGCCGGAGGGCGTGCTGACCGGATCGCTGCGCGCCGCGCAGGAAGCGCGCGAGAAAGCCGCCCTCGAGGCGCAACGGCACGCGTCGGAGCGCCGGCAGCGCGAGCTCGACGCGCGCCGTGCCGCGCTCGAGGCGCAAATCGCCGCCCTGCGTGCCGAGTTCGAGGCGGTCGAGCAGGAGACTGCGCAGGTTCGCGCGCAGGACGAAGCAAGGGAGAAATCGCGCAACGAAGACCGCGCGGCCGCGGCAACACGCCGGGGCGCCGACGCGGCAGTCCAACGCAAGGGGAAAGGGAAATGAGCACGAAGGGCAGCAAGCCGGCCAATGGGGGGACGCAGGCTACGGGGAAGGAGAAGTGGGAGCTGCGCCTCTACACGGCGGGGCAGACGCCCAAGTCGCTCGCCGCGTTCCGCAACCTGCAGAAGGTCTGCGAGGCGCACCTGCCCGGGCAGTACGAGATCGAGGTGATCGACCTGCTCGCCAACCCGCGCCTCGCGAAGGACCACCAGATCGTCGCCATCCCGACGCTGGTGCGCAAGCTGCCGAACCCGATCCGCAAGATCATCGGCGACCTCTCCGACGTCGACCGCACGCTCGTGGGACTGGACCTGAGGCCGCGATGATGGAGCCGCGCGTGGACGCTGGAGCGGAGCAGCAGCAGGACGAGCTGCTGGCGCTGCGCGAGCAGTTGCGCGAGACCGAGGAGATCTGCCACGCCATCCGCGAAGGCGCGGTGGACGCGGTGGTGGTGGGAAAGAGCGACGAGGACAAGCGGGTGCTGCTGATGTCCGGCGCGTACGCGCGCTACCGGCAGATCGTCGAGGACATGCTGCAGGGCGCGGTGACCCTGACCGGCCGCGGCGAGATCCTGTTCGCCAACCACGCCTTCGCGCGCATGCTCGGGGAGAACCTGCTCGACGTCTTCCGCACGCCGCTGCAGCGCTGGGTGGCGCCGGCGCACCAGGAGGCGGTGCGCGCGATGCTGCGGGCGCGCGCCGGCCAGCGGGACATGCCGGTCGAGCTGCGGCGCGCGGAGGGGCCGCCGCTGCCGGTCACGCTCTCGCTGGTCAGCGCGAGCGACGACTTCGTCACCCTGCTCGTCACGCCGTTCGCCGCGGCGAACGACGGCGACGAGGCGCGCGCGACGCTCGAGGCGATCCGCAGCGGCGCGGTGGACGCCTTCGTCGTCGGCGGCAGGCAGGTGCGCCTGCTCGACAGCGCCCAGGCGCCGTACCGGGTGCTCGTGGAGCAGATGCGCCAGGGCGCGGCCAGCGTCGACGCCGACGGGACGATCGTCTACGCCAACGAGCACCTGGCGACGATGCTCGCCACGCCGATCCCGCGGCTCGTCGGCACGAAGCTCGCGCAGCACGTCGGCGACGCGGACCGCCACGCGCTGCGCGCCCTGCTCGCCGCGCGCAGCAACGCGCAGGGCGACCTGCGCCTGGTGCGCCCCAACGGAGACCCGACTGCGGTGCACGTGACGATGACCGTGCTCGACGGGCACAAGCTGTTCCTCTTCACCGACGTCTCGGAGCGCAAGCGCCACGAGGCCTCCGACGAGCGCTCGCGGCGCTTCCTCGGCATGCTGGCGCACGAGTTCCGCAACATCCTCGGCCCGATCGCCAGCTCGACCGAGGTCCTCAGGCGCACGCAGAAGCTCGACGCCGACGGCCTGAAGTCGGTCGAGACGATCGAGCGCCAGACCGCGCGCCTGGTCTCGCTCGTCGACGACCTGCGCCGGATCAACCCGAAGGAATGAGGCCCGCCGGCGCGAGCCGGAAGACGCGGTCGCACTGCGCAGCGGCCCACGCCGAATGCGTCGCGAGGATCCCGGCCGCGCCGCGCTGCTTCGCCTGGTCGCGCAGGAGGAGGAGCACCTGCCGCGCGTTGTCCGGGTCGAGGTTGCCCGTCGGCTCGTCGGCGAGCAGGAGGCCCGGCTCGCCGACGAGCGCGCGGGCGATCGCGACGCGCTGCAGCTCGCCGCCCGAGAGCTCGCGCGGCATGCTCTCCTCCCGGCCCGCCAGCCCGACCGAGGCGAGGATGGCAGCGGATCTTGCGCCGATCTCGCCGTCCGGCTTGCTGCGCAGAAGGAGCGGCAGGGAGACATTCTGCAGCACCGTCAGGTGCGGCAGGACGTGGAACGCCTGGAACACGAAGCCGAAGCGCTCGCGCCGCAGCGCCGCGAGCGCGTCGTCGTCCATGGCGGTGATCTCGTGCCCGCCGTAGCGCACCGTTCCCGCGTCGACCGGCTCGAGGCCGGCGATGACGTTGAGCAGCGTCGACTTGCCGATGCCCGACTCGCCGGTAATTGCGACGAACTCGCCCGGCGCGAGCGCGAGCGACACGGCGTTGAGCACCGTGCGCGCGCCGAAGCGCTTCGTGACCCCCTGGAGGCTCAGCACTTGAACATCCTACCGTCCGGGCGTTCCAACCGGGCATGAGCCCCATCCTCCTCGCCGACGACGATGCCGCGGAGGCCCACCTCCTGGTACGCGCCTTCCGGGAGGCCGGCATCCCCAACGAGGTGCACGTCGCGCCCGACGGCGAGGCGGCCATCGCCTTCCTCGAGAAGAACGCCGCCTGCCTCGTCCTGCTCGACCAGAAGCTGCCCGGCTGCTCGGGGCTCGACGTGCTGGAATGGCTGCGCAACCGCTCGCCGGCCCCGGCGCTCCCCGCGCTGGTCCTTTCCGCTTCGACCTACGACTCCGACGTGCGGGCCGCCTACCTGGTCGGCGCCAACGGCTACCTGGTGAAGCCCGCGAGCTACGAGGCCTGCGTCGCGATGGCGAAGGCGGTGAAGGACTACTGGCTGACCTTCAACCGCTCGCCCAGCCCGAGGTAACTTTGCTAGACTGCATAAGCTTCGGTTTTGATTGAACTATATTTCCTGAGGAGGAAACAGTGCGCAAACCATTCCACCTGCTGCTCGCCGGCGCCGCGGCAGCGACGCTCGCCTTCGCGCCCGCCGCGATGGCGCAGCAGAAAGTGAAGATCGGCTTCATCACCACGCTGTCCGGCCCGACCGGCGGCATCGGCAAGCACATGAAGGACTCCGTCGAGATCGCGCTCCAGCACCTGGGCGGCAAGGTCGGCGGCCTCGAGGCCGAGGTGATCTACGGCGACGACCAGCAGAAGCCGGACGTCGGCGTGCAGCTCGCCGAGGAGATGCTGAAGAAGCACCAGGTCGACTTCATGTCCGGGATCATCTGGTCCAACGTGATGATGGCGGTCGTGCCGGTGGTCACCGGCGCGGGCAAGATCATGGTCGGCTCCAACGCCGGCGCGAGCCCGCTCGCCGGCTCGGCGTGCAACGAGCTCTACTTCTCCGCGTCCTGGAACAACGACCAGTCGCCCGAGGCGATGGGCAAGTTCATGCAGGACAAGGGCATCAACGACGTGTACGTGCTCGCGCCGAACTACCAGGCCGGCAAGGACATGGTCGCGGGCCTCAAGCGCTACTACAAGGGCCGCATCATCGAGGAGACGTACACGAAGCTCGGCCAGCAGGACTACCAGGCCGAGATCAGCCAGCTTCGCTCGAAGAACCCGAAGGCGGTGTTCGCCTTCTTCCCGGGCGGCATGGGCATCCAGTTCGTCAAGCAGTACGTGCAGGCGGGCCTGCGCCAGCAGATCCCGCTCTACACCGTGTTCACGGTGGACGAGACGACCCTGCCGGCGCTGAAGGAAGCGGCCATCGGCCAGTACGAGGCGCGCTTCTGGAGCCCGGACATCAACATCCCGGCGAGCAAGAAGTACGTCGCCGACTACGAGAAGAAGTTCGGCTACACGCCTTCCTTCTACGGCGCGCAGAGCTACGACTCGATCATGCTGATCGACTCGGCGGTGCGCGCGACCAAGGGCAACCTGAAGGACACGAAGGGCCACA
>CBDDRX010000085.1:0-8577 GCA_965233165.1 uncultured bacterium
CGTCCGGAACTTCCGCGAAAAAGGTGCCAGGAACCTTTTTTCCTGAAAGCTGCGCTTCTACGAAAAAAGGTTCCTGGCACCTTTTTCAGGCCAGCAGGTCCGGGCCGATTTCGGCGCTCGAGCGCACGCCACAGAGCTTCATTGCCCGCTCGTACTCGGTGCGCAGGATCTCGAGCGCGTGGCGCGCACCCGCTTCCCCGCCGGCCATCACGCCGAAGAGGGTCGCCCGTCCCGTGAGCACCCCGTGCGCGCCGAGGGCGCGCGCCTTGAGGATGTCGACGCCCCGGCGCACGCCGCCGTCGAGCAGCACCGAGATGCGGCCGCCGACGGCCCGCGCCACGGCAGGCAGCGCATCCAGCGTCGCGACCGCGCCGTCGAGCTGGCGCCCGCCGTGGTTCGACACCACGATGCCGTCGCAGCCGATGGCGGCGGCGCGCTCCGCGTCGTCGGGACGCTCCACGCCCTTCAGGAGGAACTTGCCCGGCCACAGGTCGCGCAGGCGCTTCACCGCTTCCCAGTCCAGCGCCGGGTCCATCTCGCGCCCGACGGCGGTGGCGATGTCGGTCGGGTTCAGCGCGGAGAACGGGTAGCCCTCGAGGTTCGCCATCCCCGGCAATCCGTGGCGGGCGACGTCGAGGAGCCACGCGGGCTTGAAGAGGACATCGCGCGAGTTGCGCCAGTTCGGCTTGAAGGGGGTGACGAAGCCGTTGCGCGGGTCGCGCTCGCGCTTGCCGGACACCGGCAGATCCACCGTGACGAGCACCGCCTCGTAGCCGGCGTCTCTTGCTCTCAACAGTAATTTTTCCCTGAAAGGCCGGTCGCGAACGGCATAGAGCTGGAACCAGAGCCGGCCGCCCACGTCCCTCGCCACCTGCTCGATGGTGCACGCGGCCGGCGTCGCGAGCGTGAAGGGAACGCCGAGCGCCTTCGCGGCACGGGCGAGCGCGAGCTCGGCGCCCGGGCGCCCGGCGCTGATCCCCCCGGTCGGCGCGATCGCGAGCGGCAGCGACGAGTCCCGGCCGAGCAGGCTCGCGCGCAGGTCGACCGCCGAGACGTCCACGAGCACCTTGGGCAGGAGGCGGATGCGCTCGAACGCGGCGCGGTTGGCGCGCAGCGTCCCCTCGTCCTCGGCCCCGCCGTCGAAGAAGTCGAAGACCGCGCGCGGCAGGCGGCGTTTCGCCATGCGGCGCAGGTCCTCGATGCTGAAGGCGCGGGAGAGGCCGGTCATTGGAGCGGCACTATAATCGGCCCCATGAAACCTGCGCTGACTAAAGTGAAACGCCTCGAAGGCATCCTTTCCCCGGTCGTCACGCCGTTCAACGCCGACTACTCGCCCAATGCGGCGAAGTTCCTGCGCCATTGCCAGTGGCTGCTGAAGAGCGGCTGCGCCGGCCTCGCTGTGTTCGGCACCAACAGCGAAGCGAACTCGCTGTCAGTCCCGGAAAAAAGGAATCTCCTGGAGAAGCTCGTGGCGGGCGGCGTGCCGGCCGCTTCGCTGATGCCCGGCACCGGCCACTGCGCCCTTCCCGATTCGATCGAGATGACGCGCGCCACGGTGGAGCTGGGCTGCGCCGGGGTGCTGATGCTGCCGCCCTTCTACTACAAGGGCGTCTCCGACGAGGGCCTGTACCGCAATTTCGCCGAGGTGATCGAGCGCGTCGGCGACGAGCGCCTGCAGCTCTACCTCTATCACATCCCGCCGGTGGCCCAGGTGGGCATCACGTTGGGGCTGATTGAAAAACTTCTATCGAGATACCCGAGCGTGGTAGCGGGCGTCAAGGACTCCTCGGGGAACTGGGAGAACACGAAGGCGATGCTCGACCAGTTCGCGAAAAGCGGCTTCGACGTCTTCGCCGGCAGCGAGGACTTCCTGCTCGCCAACATGCGCGGCGGCGGCAAGGGCTGCATCACCGCCACCGGCAACATCAACCCCGGCGCGATCGACCACCTGTACCGGAACTGGAAGGGCGCCGAAGCCGACGCGCTGCAGGCCGGCATCAGCGCCACGCGCAAGATCGTGCAGAAGCAGCCGATGATCCCCGCGCTCAAGGCGGCGATCTCGCACTTCGGCAACGATCCGCAGTGGAAGACCGTGCGCCCGCCCCTGGTCGAGCTTTCTTCTTCGCAGGAGGAGACCCTGATCAAGGAGCTCAAGGCGAACGGGTTCTCGATGCCGGGACTTACCTAGCTCCGTCGGTATTCCGGCCTAGCAACACCGCCCCGAGATGCAAAAAACCGTTCTGGTCACCGGCGCGGGGCGCGGCATCGGCCTCGCCGCGGCGCATCGCTTCCTTGGTGCCGGCTGGCACGTCCTCGCCCTCGACAAGGACTTCTCCACGTGCGACCTCCCGCCGCCCGCAGAGCGCGTGCCCTTCAACCTCCAGGACCTCGCCGACATCGGCGCGCTGGTCGCGCGCCTCCGCGACATCCATGTGCTCGTCAACAACGCCGGCGTCCTCTACTGCCATCCGCACGACGGCTTCCCCGAGGACGATGCCGCCGAGATCCTTACTGTGAACTTACGCGCCCCGGTGGCGCTGATCGAGGCCGTGGTGCCGCAGATGCGGCGCCGCCGCCATGGGCGCATCGTCAATGTCGCTTCCGTCGCCGCCTTCACCGGCCATCCCGACCTGTGGTACGGCGCCACGAAGGCGGCGCTCCTCAACATCACCAAGAGCTACGCCGGCTACCTCGGCAAGGACGGGATCCTGCTGAACGCCGTCGCGCCGGGCCCGACGCTCACCGACATGTACGAGCGCCTGCCGCAGTCGCGCAAGGACGCGGTGATGAGCTCGGTATATTCCGCCCGCCCGTGCAAGCCGCAGGAAGTGGCGGAAGCGATCTTCTGGCTGGGAACGTCGAGCCCCGACTACCTGAGCGGCACCACCATCGACGTCAACAACGGCTCCTACCCCCGCTAGACCGGAAAATCAGGGACAGACCACGTTTTGCGCAGCGTTGCGAAGGAAAAACGTGGTCTGTCCCTGATTTTCCATCTCTAGCGGGCGCGGTAGATCTCTTCCTCGAAGTTGCCGCGCGTGACGGTGAGCTGCGAGCGCTTGCGGTCGACCGTCGAGACGAGCGCCGCGCGGTCCTTGCCGTTTTCCCAGACGGCCTTGTAGGTTTCCTTGCCGGACTTGCTGATGAACGTATCGCGCACCTCGGTGGCCGGCGCGCCGTAGCGCTTCTTCAGCAGCGAGGTCACCTGGTCGATGTCGCGCGTCTCGAAGCGCAGGTCGAAGGCCTGCACGGCGTCCTTGCGCAGGTAGAACGTGATCCGCGCCGCGATGCCGCCGAACGAGGCGCGGGCGTCGTCGCAGCGCCGGTCGGCGGCCGGGCTGCTCCACTCGAGGGGCTTGCAGTAGGCGAGCGGGAAAGCCTTCTTCACGTCGCGCTCCGATGCTCCGAGCTGCACGCCGTTGGCGTCGTACGCGGCCGGGGCGCCGCCCGCAAGCGCCATGCCCAGCAGGAAAAATATCCATTTCATGGACGCAATGCTACGCCGCTTTCTTGGCGCCTTTTTCGTCCTTCACTTCATGGCTGGCCGGCCGGGCACGCAGGCGCAACTCCTTCAGCTCCTCGCGCTCGCGCGCGGCGTTGCGGTAGGCCTGGTCGCGGCCTGAGAGGTACTGCGGCGGCCAGTGCTGGCCCGTATGCTGGTACCAGGCGGAGGCCTGCAGCGTGAAGTAGGGGTTGGCAAGATGCGGGCGCGCGAGCGCGACGAGGTCCGCCTTGCCGGAGGCAAGCAGCGTGTTCACCTGGTCGGGGGTGGTCACCGCGCCGACGGTCATGGTGGCGATGCCGACCTCGTTGCGCACCCAGTCGGCAAACGGCGCCTGGTACATGCGGCCGTAGACCGGCTTCTGGTCCGGGACCGTCTGGCCGGTGGAGCAGTCGATCAGGTCGCAGCCCGCCTCCTTCAGCATGCGCGCGAGCGCCACCAGGTCCTCGCCGGAGAGCCCGCCGGGCGCCCAGTCGGTCGCCGAGATGCGCGCGGACATGGGCTTGCCTTCCGGCCACGCCGCCCGGCAGGCCTTGAAGACTTCCAGCGGGAAGCGCATCCGGTTCTCGATCGAGCCGCCGTACGGGTCCTTCCTGCGGTTGGTGAGCGGCGAGATGAAGCTCGCGAGCAGGTAGCCGTGCGCCATGTGGATCTCGAGCATGTCGAAGCCCGCCTGGTCGGCGTAGCGCGTGGAGCGCACGAAGTCGTCGATCACCTTGCGCATATCGGTAGGAGAAAGCTCGCGGGGAACCTGTGACACGCCCTCCTGGTACGGGATGGGCGAGGCGGACACGACCGGCCAGTTGCCGGCCTCCAGCGGATGGTCCATGCGCTCCCAGCCGAGCTGCGTCGAGCCCTTGCGCCCGGAATGGCCGAGCTGCATGCACAGCTTCGCTTTCGAATTGGCATGGCAGAAATCGACGATGCGCTTGAAGGCATCGCGCTGCGCCTCGTTCCACAGGCCGGTGTCTCCCGGCGAGATGCGCGCTTCCGGCGACGGGCAGGTCATCTCCACGTACACGAGCCCCGCCCCGCCGACCGCGCGGCTGCCCAGGTGCACGAAGTGCCAGTCGCCCGGCACGCCGTCCACCGCCGAGTACTGGTCCATCGGCGAGACGACGACCCTGTTCTCGACCACCATGTCGCGCAGCCGGAACGGCGTGAACATCGGCGCCGGCGGGCTGGCCAGGTCGACGTCGAATCCCTGCTCCCGCACCTTGTTCGCGAACCACTGGTGGACCTGGCGGACAAACGCCGGGTCGCGCAGCTCGAGGTTCTCCCAGGTGATCTGCTTGGAGCGGGACATCACACCGAACGCGAACTGCTGCGGCTCCATCCCCCAGTAGCGCTTCATGTGCTCGAACCAGGCGAGCGACACGTTCGCCGCGTGCTGCGTCTTCTCCACTTCCTCGCGCCGTGCGCGATCGTAGTGGCCCAGGGCGCTTTTCACGTCAGTGAATTTCCTGAAAGCCTCGAACAGCGCGATGGCATCCTCCATCGCCAGCTTGGTGCCCGAGCCGATCGAGAAGTGCGCCGTGGCTTTCGCGTCCCCGACCAGCACCGCGTTGTCCTTGACCCAGGTCTTGTTGGTGATCGTCGGGAAATTGCGCCACAGCGACCGGTTGGCGATGAGCGGATGGCCGTCGAGCTCGGCGGCGAACACGCGCTCGAGCACCGGGATCATCTCCGCCTCGCCCATACGGTCGAAGCCGAAGTTCTTCCAGGTCTGCTCGTCGGTCTCGATCACCCAGGTGGAGCGGTTCGCCTCGTACTGGTAGCAGTGCGCGAGGATCACGCCCTCGGGCGTCTCGCGGAAGAAGTACTTGAACGCGTCGAGCGGCCGGGTCGAGCCGAGCCAGGTGAACTTGTTCGGCCGCAGGTCGACGCTCGGCTGGAAGTGCTCGCGGTGCTTCTCGCGGATCTTCGAGTTGATGCCGTCGGCGACGACGATGAGATCGGAGTCCGGGAACTCGGAGAGATCGTCCACCTCGCGCTGGAAGCGCATCTCGACGCCAAGCTCGCGTCCGCGGTCCTGCAGGATGTTGAGCAGCGCGACGCGCGAGCAGCCGCAGAAGCCGTTGCCCTCCGAGCGCAGCGTCTCGCCCTTGAAGGAGACGTCGACGCCGCCCCAGTAGGCGAAGCGGCGCCGGATGCGCTCGTAGGTAACCGTGTCGTAGGCCTTGAACGCGTCCAGCGTCTGGTCGGAGAACACCACGCCGAAGCCGAACGTGTCGTCGGGCCGGTTGCGCTCGACGACCGTGATGTCCCAGCGCGGCCAGGCCTTCTTCGCCAGCAGGGCGAAGTAGAGCCCTCCGGGACCTCCTCCGATGACCGTCACCTTCATGGAACCACCGCCGTCGCCTCGATCTCCAGCCGCGCCGCGTCCTCCACCAGCCCATTCACCTGCACGACCGCCATGACCGGATAGTGCTTGCCCATGAGCTCGCGGTACGCGCGGCCGACCGCGTGCAGCGCGGTGAGGTACTCCTGCCTGTCGATCACGTACCAGGTCAGCCGCACGAGGTGCTCCGGCTTGCCGCCGGCCTGCGCCAGCACGTCGAGGACGTTCTGCATCGCCTGGCGGAACTGGCCGGCGAAATCGTGCGCCTCCCATTTCCCCTCGCCCGTCCAGCCGATCTGCCCGGCGATGAACACGAGCTTCCCGCTGCAGGCGATGCCGTTGGAAAAGCCGCGCGGCTTCGCCCAGCCCGGCGGTTGCAGGATCTGCATCATGTGTTGGTCCTCAGCTTGAACCGCTGCAGCTTTCCGGTTTCCGTTCGCGGCAACGCAGCGACGAACTCGATTTCACGCGGGTACTTGTAGGGGGCGATGGCCTGCTTCACGTGGTCCTGCAATGCCTTGATGGTTTCTTGACTCTTCAAGGAATCGCTTTTGAGAACGACGTATGCCTTCACGATCGTGCCGCGTTCCGCATCCGGCGCGCCGATGACGCCGCACTCGGCGACCGCGGGATGCGAGAGGAGCGCGCCCTCGACTTCCGGGCCGGCGATGTTGTAGCCGGCGGAAATGATCATGTCGTCGGTGCGCGCCTGGTAGAAGAAGTAGCCGTCCTCGTCCATCGCATACGCGTCGCCGGTGACGTTCCAGCCGCGCATCGCGCCGCCGGGCACGTAGTTCTTCTGCCGCTCGTCGGCGAGGTAGCGGCAGCCGGTGGGGCCCTTCACGGCGAGCTTGCCGACTTCACCGGGGGCGCAGGGCTGGCCCTCCTCGTTCAGGACGGTCGCCTGGTAGCCGGGAATCGCGTAGCCGGTCGCGTTGCGCCGCGCCTTCTCCGGCGTGTGCGAGATGAAGATGTGGATCATCTCGGTCGAGCCGATGCCGTCGATGATCTCGATGCCGGTCGCCTCCTTGAAGAGCTGCCGGGTGGCATCGGGGAGCGCTTCCCCGGCAGAGACGCATTTTTTCAGGCTTGAAAGGTCATAGTTCTTCGAGATTCCCGACATTTGCCGGTACATCAGCGGCGAGGTGAAGCAGACGGTGGCCTGGAAGCGCTGGATCGTCTCGAGGAGGGACTCCGGCGTGTGCTTCTCCACGAGCACGGTGGAGGCGCCGTAGCGCAGCGGGAAGCACAGCATCCCGCCCAGGCCGAACGTGAAGGCGAGCGGCGGCGTGCCGCAGAAGACGTCGTCCTTCTGCACCTGCAGGATCGAGCGCGGGAACGCGTCGCACATCGCCACGACGTCGCGGTGGAAGTGGACGGTGCCCTTCGGCTTGCCGGTGGTGCCGGAGGTGAACGCGATGAGCGCCGGGTCGTCGGCCGCCGTGGGCACGTTCGTGAACCACAGCGGCTGCTTCAGCACCAGCTGGTCGAGCGAATTGGCACGGTCGTCGTACCAGTGCCGCACGTCCTTCAGCGAAGGACAGCTCTCCGATGCAAGCTTCAACTCGGCAGCGAGGCGCAGGTCGCACAGCGCATGCGTGACCTCGGCCTTCCGGATGATCTCGGTCAGCTCCTTCGCCCTGAGCAGCGGCATCGTCGCCACGCACACGCCGCCCGCCTTCATCACCGCGAACCAGCAGGCGGCCATCATCGGGTTGTTCGGGCCGCGCAGCAGCACGCGGTTCCCGGGCTTGACGCCCATCTCGCGCACCAGCACGTTCGCCAGCCGGTTCGCCTGCGTGAAGAGCTGCGTGTAGGTGCACTCGCCTTCGGGCGCGCGCAGGGCGATGCGGTGGCCGTGGCCGCGCGTCACCGGCTTGTCGAGGAGCTCGGTCGCGCAGTTCAGGCGCCCGGGGTACTGCAGCTCGGGCAGCTCGAAGAGGAACTCCGGCCACTGCGAGAGCGGCGGCAGGTTGTCGCGGACGAACGTATCGCTGTGCGCGGTGTACCTCACCGGAGGAGCTCCCGGGCGATGATCAGCTTCTGCACCTCGGTCGCGCCCTCGTAGATGCGCAGCGCGCGCACCTCGCGGTAGAGCTTCTCCACCGGATGGCCGCGCATCACGCCCAGGCCGCCGCAGATCTGCACCGCGTCGTCGATCACCTTCTGGGCCGCCTCGGTGGCGAACATCTTTGCCATCGCCGCTTCCTTCGTGATCTTCCCTTTCCCGGTGTCGCGCTGCCACGCCGCCCGGTACGTGAGCAGCGCCCCCGCGTCGATCGCCGTCGCCATGTCCGCGAGCTTCGCCTGCGTCATCTGGAAGTCGGAGAGATGCCGGGAGAACATCTGTCTTTCCCTGGAACGCGCACTCGCTTCATGGAGTGCGCGCCTGGAAAACCCCAAGGCAGCGCCAGCGACCGTCGTGCGGAAGATGTCCAGGTTGCGCATGGCGAGCTTGAAGCCCTGCCCCGGCTCGCCGAGCAGCTCGCCCTTCGCCCTCTTCAGCTTGAGCGTCGCCATCGGGTGCGGCGCGACGATGTCGATCCGCTCCGAGGCGTCCACTTCGGACGCCTCGACGACGAAGGCGGTGATGCCCTCCTCCGCTTTCGCGAAGACGACGTAGAAGTGGGCGATCCCGCCGTTGGAGATCCAGGTCTTCGTCCCGTCGAGCACCCAGCCGCTGCGCTCCCGGCGCGCGGTAGTCTTCAGCGCCTGCACGTCGGAGCCCGCATCC
>CBDDRX010000086.1:0-3503 GCA_965233165.1 uncultured bacterium
GTGATCGGCTTCGGCTTCGGCGGCTGGGTCACCGGCGGCACCGCGCAGAAGATGGCCGCCGAGTCCGCGCAGGGCGCGCGCCACCAGCTCGCCGCGGCGATCTGCGTCGAGGAGTTCATGGCGGCCAAGGACGCGCGCACGCGCCTCGCCGACCTGAAGAACGCCGAGTGGTACACGCGCGACAAGATCATCGCGGCGAGCGGCTGGGCCACCATGCCCGACCGCGGCGAGCCGAACCTGGCCGTGGCCGAGATGTGCGCGGCCAAGCTGGTCGAGGACCAGAAGGCCGAGAAAAAGCTATAGCGCTCGCTCGCCCGGGCCCTCGGGCCCGGGCTGGCGCGGCAGCACGAAGCACACGCGCACGCGCTGCCCGGCGGCGGGCTCGGCCCAGATGCTGCCGCCGTGGGCTTCGACGACGGAGCGGCAGATGGAAAGCCCCAGCCCCGCGCCGCGGCGGTCGCGCCCCGCCTGCCAGAACGGCTTGAACATCGCGCCGAGCTCCGCGGGCGGCAGCGGCTCGCCGCTATTCGCCACCGAGAAGCGCACGCCGC
This sequence comes from uncultured bacterium, assembly GCA_965233165.1. GTDB lineage: Bacteria > Pseudomonadota > Gammaproteobacteria > Burkholderiales > SG8-39 > SCGC-AG-212-J23. Next base: position 552 of record CBDDRX010000086.1, read on the forward strand.
CGACGGTCCTTTCCGCGGCGAGCGTGATGCGCCCGGGCGGCGAGGTGAACTTCAGCGCGTTGTCGAGCAGGTTCGCGAACACGCGCAGGATGCGCTCGGCGTCCGCGCTGACGCTCGGCAGCTCCCCCGCCACGTCCAGGTGCAGCTCCAGCCGCTCGCGCGCGAGCAGCGGCCGCGCGGCGGCGGCGGCCCGCGCCACCAGGGCCGATGCCGGGACCTGCGCGAGCTTCAGCATCGAGGCGCCGCCGACGGTGGCGACCGCGACCGCGAGGAGATCGTCGACCATGCCCGACATGCGCCGCGACATGTCGACGAGCGAGGCGGCGAGCTGGCGCACCGGCTCGCCGCCGGGAAGCGCGCGCGCCGAGTGCTCCGCGGCGGCGGCGCTTATGATGATGCCGGAGAGCGGGTTGCGCAGGTCGTGCGCCACGGTGGCGAGGATCTCCTCGCGGTCGCGCACCGCGGCGCGCAGCTGGTCCTGCGTGTGCTGCAGCGAGGTGATGTCCTCGTTCACCGCCACGGCGCCGACGATCTCGCCGGCGTCGGAGCGGATCGGCGCCGCCCAGTTGATCACCGTCTTGAACGAGCCGTCGAAGCACTGGATGCGGATCAGTTCGCCGCGCGCCGTTTCGCCCTTGCGCACCGCGCGCCACAGGGCCCATTCGTCCGGCGCGATCGGCTTGCCCGTCTCGACCCACCATGCCTTGTACTCGACGAACTGCTCCGGGCCGACAAAGCGAACGCCCTGCCAGATGCGCTCGCCGGCCGGGTTGGCGAGCGTGATGCGCCCCTCGCGGTCGGCGATATAGACGCCGACCGGCAGCAGCTCGAATACGGTGCGCAGGAGCTGCTCGCTCGCGCGCTGCTTCTCCTGCGCCTCGTGCAGGGCGGTGATGTCCTCGTTGACGACGATCGCGCCGGCGATCGCGCCGCTTTCGTCCCTCAGGGGCGCGGCCGAGTTGATGATGGTCTTGAACGAGCCGTCGAAGCACCGGATGCGCACCAGCTCGCCGGTCGAGGTCTCGCCGCTGGTGAGGGCGCGGGCGAGCGCCCATTCCTCGGGTGCGATCGGCTTGCCGCTGTCCACCCACCAGCCCTTGTACTCGCCGAACTGCTCGACCGGCACGTAGCGGGCGCCCTTCCAGACGCGCTCGCCGGCGGGGTTGTTCTTGACGATGCGGCCGCTCCGGTCGGCGATCCAGATGCCCACCGGCAGGATCTCGAAGATGCCCTTCAGCAGGTTCTCGTTGGCGCGGATCGCCTGCTCCATGCGCATGCGCTCGCTCATGTCCTGGAACACGCCGACGCAACCGGCGACGCGATCCTCGGCGTCGCGTATCGGCGCGACGCTGGCGAGCACGGGGATGCGCTCGCCGTCGGGCCGGTCGACGCGATATTCCTCGGCGATGATCCGTTCCCCGTCGCGCAGCGCCCTCGACGTGGGAAAGTCCTCTCGCGGCACCGGCGTGCCGTCGGGATAGCGGATGCGGCTCGCGTACTGTGCGCTGTCGCCCGCGGGAGAGAGCTTTACGCCGAGCAGGTCTTCGGCGCGGTCGTTGAAGTACGCCATCCGCCCGGGCCGGAAGAGCAGCACGCCGACCGGCAGGGTGTCGAGCACCGTGCGCAGCCAGCCATAGTCCGATTCCGACTCCTTGCGCAGCGCGTCGCGCTCGGCCTCGTGCGCCTAGCGCTCGGAGATGTCGCGCACGAACCCCTGCCACTGGCCGTCGGGCAGGATGTTCGCCATGACTTCGACCGGCACCCAGGTGCCGTCCTTGCGCCGCAGCCGCCATTCCGCGCAGTGGCTGCCGCCGCCCAGCATCTGCTGGCGCGACTCGGCGAGCCGGCCCAGGTCCTCCGGCGGGAGAAGATCCATGATCGTCCTGCCGAGGATCTCGCCGCGCTCGCAGCCGAGCAGGCGGCAGCCCGCCTCGTTCACGTAGGTATAGCGGCCGTCGATGTCGGCGACGAAGATGCCGTCGGGCGCCAGCGCGAGCAGCGAGCGCAACTGCGCGACGTCCGGCTCGCCGCGGCGGGGTCTCGTCTCGGTCGTCGATGCCATGAGGATAATCGTCCCACCGAAGCAGGAGCCGAGGGTGCGCCACGTCAAATAAAGGTGCGGCCCTTCCGTCGGCCCGCGGCGACGCCGGTGATCCGCGGAATGGAACTCGCGCTAGACTGCGCATCTTCGACGGAGAGACGTGATGGGCCCGGAAACGCAAGGCTTCCTGAAGAACTGCTGGTACGTGGCGGCGTGGGATTACGAGCTCGCCGACGGCAAGCTCATGCCGCGCACCATCCTCGAGCAGCCCGTGGTGATTTTCCGCGGCGAGAGCGGCAAGGTCGTGGCGCTCGACAACCGCTGCGCGCACCGCGGCGCCAAGCTCTCCAACGGCCGCCGTGAGGGCGACAGCGTGCGCTGCATGTACCACGGCCTCAAGTTCGACGCGTCGGGGAAGTGCGTGCAGATCCCGGGACAGGACAACATCCCGCCGAAGCTCGGCGTGCGCAGCTACCCGGTCGTCGAGCGCGACCACCTGGTCTGGATCTGGCCCGGCGACCCGGCGCTCGCCGACCCGGCGAAGATCCTCGACTTCCCGTACCTGCGCGATCCGAGCTGGCGCGGCAAGCCGGACTACATGCACTACGACGCGAACTATCTCCTCATCGTCGACAACCTGTCCGACTTCGCCCACCTCGCCTTCGTTCACACCAAGACGCTCGGCGGCTCCGAGGAATACGCGTTCAAGTCCAAGCCGACCGCGATCGAGCGCCTCGAGGACGGCTTCCGCGTCGAGCGCTGGCACATGGATGCCGAGCCTCCTCCTTTTCATCGAAAAGTCGTCAAGGAGAAGAACAGGGTGGACCGGCGCAACATCGCCCGCATGCACGTTCCGGGCATCTTCTTCATGGAGACGGTGTTCTCGCCGGCCGGGACGGGCGCCGAGAAGG
>CBDDRX010000087.1:0-65770 GCA_965233165.1 uncultured bacterium
GCTTGACCCTATAACCGTGAGCTCCGCGTCAGCGGCAGACCGGTCTATAGATGCGCGCTTGGCGCGATCACTACTCAGACGGAAGCTTCGGCTTCCAAAAGACTTCACTTCTTCAATCTTCTACCTGGCGGCCATAGCAGCCTGGACCCACACCTTCCCATCCCGAACAGGACCGTGAAACGGGTTTGCGCCGATGATAGTGTGCAATTGCGTACGCGAAAGTAGGTTACCGCCAGACCCATCCTGAAAAGCCCGATCTCGAAAGAGGTCGGGCTTTTTGCTTTTCGCGGCCGGTGGGAAGATCCACGCCCATGATCGTGCGCCGGCTCCTGAAGGGCCTTCTGATCCTCGCCGGCGCCGTTGTCGGCGGCCTGGCGCTCATCTTCGTCGTCCTCGCCGTGGCGGCCGCCTACCATGCGACACCGGCGCTGCGCGCCGGCCTCGAGCAGGCGGCAGTGCACGCCCGCTCGGACGCCCCTCACCGGATCCATCTCCTCGACGACGGCGCCGCCTCACTGGAGCGGCGACTGGCGCTGATCGCCATGGCCCGGGAATCCATCGAGCTCGAGTTCTTCATCTACAACGTGGATGAGGCAAGCCGGCTCGTCACCCAGGCGCTCATGGCCAAGGCGGCTCAGGGCGTGAAGGTCCGTCTCCTGGTCGACTTCTCCGCCCCGGTGTTCCAGCTCAAACCCGTGTACGCGCGGTTTCTGCGCGCGAACGGAGTGGACGTGCGCTACTACAACACGGCCGCCCTCTATCGCCTTTTCAGCGTGCAGCATCGCAGCCATCGCAAGCTCCTGATAATCGACGGGCAAACGGTGCTTACAGGGGGCCGCAACATCGCCGACGACTACTTCGACCTCTCGCCCCGCTACAACTTTATCGACAGCGACATCCAGGTCGACGGCCCGATCGTGCGCGCCGTGCAGGCGAGCTTCGACCAGTACTGGAACTCGGCGCTCGCCGAGGCGCCCGAAGGCATCGAGGAGCCCTTAGGCACCGACGACCTTGATCACGCGCAAAAGCGGTTCTTGCCGCGACCCGGCGACGCAGATCTGGTTCGCGCGGCGGGGGGAAGCGCCACGCCGCCGGCGTTCGTCTGCCGGGATCTCTCCTTCACCACGGACCTGCCGGAGAAGGGCGAGGCCAACCGGCGTGTGTTCGCCACCATCAGCGAGATCGGCGCTGCTGCGCGGCACGAGGTCTGGGTCGAGTCGCCATACTTCGTGATCAAGGACGATGGGCACGCGCTCATGGTGCAGATGCGCCGCAACGGCGCGCGAATCCGCGTGCTCACCAACAGCCTGCACTCGACCGACGCGTTCTACACGGTCGCCTCCCTCTACTCGAAGCGCGACTGGATCGCGGCCTCCGGGATCGAGCTCTATGCTTACGGCGGCGCTGCGCCGCGGCGGCTTGCCGACTCAGCGCCGGGCCGCGGGGCGCGCTGGGGCATCCATTCGAAGCGGGCAGTCGTGGACGCTCACACGGTCGTCGTCGGCACCTACAACGTGGACCCGCGGTCCGCCAACCTGAATTCCGAGCTGATCGTCGTCTGCCGGGACCAGCCGGAGCTTGCGGCGGCGGTACTGGCCAGCATCGCGGAGCGAGCGCAGCAGGCCGTGCGGGTGATGGCGGACGGCGCGGTGACCGACGAGGAGGCGCTTTTCGGCCGAAGCGGCACCCGCGAGAGACTCTGCCTGTACCTCTCCATCCCGCTCGCCTGGCTCTTTGACTCCCTGCTCTAGGGGACTGCGCTTTCGCCCGCGTACCGCATCAAGGCGCGGGCGTAGGCGGGTGCAGTCGGTTCGTGCATGAAATAGACGTGGATGCTCGTCCACCGCGTTTCGAGCAGCCGTCTTGCCCAGCGGTCGAGGTCTTCATCCGCATAATTCTCCAGCCTGAGGCGCACGTATCCCCACGGCGCGGTTTCTACCAGCGGCGGTGGCGCGTTGTCCTCGCGCTCGGACAGGCACAGCGCCGCGCCGGCCTTGCGCAGCGCCTCGTACACGGCGTCGCTGAACCAGGTCTCATTGCGGAACTCGAATGCGGCGCCATGCCCGGCGGGCAGCAGCGCAAGGAACGCCTGCAGCTTCGGCAGATCCATCTTCAGGAACGGAGGAAGCTGGAACAGCACGGGCCCGCGCTTCGCGCCCAGGGTGGCCAGCGTCCTGTACAAGTAGGCGAGCGGGTCTGCCGCCGTCTCCGCGTTGAGGCGCGAAAGGTGGGTGATGCGGCGTGATGCCTTGATGGCAAAGCGGAACGCGGCCGGCGTGGCCTGGGCCCAGTTCTCGAGGACGGCCGCCTTGGGCAGCTGGTAAAAGGTGTTGTTGATCTCCACGGTCGGCAGGCGCTCGCCGTAGAAGCGCAGCATTCCATCGGGCTTCATGTCCGCCGGGTAGAAGCTGCCTTTCCACTCCTTGAACGAATAGCCGCTCGCACCGGCCAGCAGCCGCATGGGGTTGCTCCTAGAATTTGCGCATGGCGAAGCCGAAGCTCGGCGAGTACGCCGCGAAGCGCAGGTTCGAAGCTACACCGGAGCCTGCCCCGTCGGCAACGACCGCCCGCGAGGGCCCGCTGCTGTTCGTCATCCAGCAGCATTCGGCGCGCCGGCTCCACTACGACTTCCGCCTCGAATGCGAGGGCGTGCTGAAGTCCTGGGCGGTGCCGAAAGGCCCCTCGCCGGATCCGGGCGAGAAGCGCCTCGCCGTTCGCACCGAGGATCATCCCTTCGAGTACGGATCCTTCGAGGGGGTGATCCCGCCGGGGCAATACGGCGCTGGAGAGGTCATCGTCTGGGACTGTGGCGTCTATTCTCCAGACGAGGGCGGCCATTGGTTCCACGACCGCGCCGAAGCCGAGCGCCGCGTGCTCGATGGGCTGGCGCGCGGCAAGCTGAGCCTGTTCCTGCGGGGCGAGAAGGTTAAGGGCTCCTATGCCCTCGTGCGGACGGGGGCCCCGAAGAGCTGGCTGCTCATCAAGCACAAGGATCGGTTCGCGGGACGGAGTGACCTCGCGCAGCGCGACCGATCCGTGCTCTCCGGCCTGTCGGTCGGCGAGCTGAAGAGCCATCCCGTAAGCCGCCTGGACGCCTCGCGCCTGGCGCCGGCAGGCACGGCACGGCCCATGCCGGAGAAAATCGCGCCGATGCAGGCTGAACTGGGCGAGAAAGCCTTCAACCACGCCGACTGGATGTGGGAGCCGAAGCTCGATGGTTACCGCGCGCTGGCGTTTGTCCGCCCGGGCGGCGGGGTGGAGCTGCGCTCGCGGAAGGGACTCGACCTCGCGGCAGATTTTCCGGCGGTCACGTCCGAGCTGGCCGCGCAACTCGTGAACGCCATGGTGCTGGACGGGGAGCTCGTCGCGTTCGATGCAGGCGGAAAGCCTTCCTTCGGGGCGATGCAGAACGGAAGCACGAACGCCGTCTACTGCTGCTTCGACCTGCTTTACTTCGAAGGGGTCGACCTTCGCGGCAGGCCTTACGCGGAGCGACGCCGCTACCTGGCGCAATGCCTGTTGCCTTCGCCCCGGGTCCAGCTCGTGCACGCGGCGGAAGACGGCTTGGCGCTCCACGAGGCGGCGCTTGCGAGCGGGCTCGAAGGCAGCGTCGGGAAGCGAAAGGACAGCCGCTACGAGTCCGGGCGCCGGTCCCCCTCGTGGAAGAAAGTGAAGGCGACCCGGAGCGCAGACTTCGTCATCGGCGGCTATACGAAGGGAAAGAGCTCGCGCGCAGAGCTGGGCGCTCTTCTGGTGGGCTACTGGGAAGGGCGCAAGCTCGTCTATGCCTCCCATGTCGGCTCCGGGTTCGACGATCGTTCCCTCGCCGCGATCCGCCGGCGGCTCGACGAGCGCCGACGCAGCACGAGCCCTTTCGCGGTCGAGCCGGTACTGAACGCGCCGGCGACATGGGTGGAGCCGGAGCTGGTGGCGGAGGTCCGCTACCAGGACTGGACCAGCGATGGCCACTTGCGCGCGCCGGTATTTCTGCGCCTGCGCGACGATCTGGAGGCCAAGGACGTGAAGCGCGCGCGAGCCGAAGCCCGCCCGCCCGCACGCGAGGGGATCATCGGTGAGATCGTCGCGCAGCTGGAGAGCGCGAGAACGAGCCTCACGCTGCGCGTCGGCGAGCACGCGATCCGGCTCACGCACCTCGATCGCGTCTACTGGCCGGCCGATCCGGGCCTGCGGCAGCCGGCGGTAACGAAGCGTGACCTGCTGCGCTATTTCGCCGAGGTCTCGCCCTTCATGCTGCCCCACCTCGCTGACCGGCCGCTTACCATGATCCGCATGCCGGATGGCATCGGCGGGCAGCGGTTTTTCCAGAAGCACTGGGGGCAGGAGCGTCCTTCGTTTGCGGAGACCGTTACGGTGTACTCCGGGCACAAGGAGGAGAGCCATGCCTACCTCCTGTGCAACAACCTGCCGACGCTCCTGTGGCTCGCCCAGTCCGGCACCCTGGAGTTCCACGTGTGGCACTCCCGCGCCCGGGTCGGGGCGGACGCGCCGAGCAGGGAGATCGACTATGCGAGCTCGCTCGATTCGCTCGAGCGCTCGGTGCTCAACTACCCGGACTACGTGGTTTTCGACATCGACCCGTACATCTACTCGGGGAAGGAAGCCCAGGGCGGCGAGCCGGAGCTCAACACCATCGCCTTCGAGAAGGGCAAGGAAGTCGCGTTCCGCCTGCGCGAGCTGCTGCAGGGCATGTCACTCGAGTCCATCGTGAAGACCTCCGGGAAGACGGGCCTGCACGTCTTTGTGCCGATCCGCCGCACGATCGATTTCGACGCCGCCCGGGAAGTGAGCGAGCTGGTCGGACGGCACCTGATGCGCCGGCACCCCAAGGACATCACCCTTGAATGGAGCGTGCCAAAGCGGACCGGAAAGATCTTCATGGACTACAACATGAACGTGCGGGGCAAGACGCTGAACGTCGCATACTCGCCACGGGGTGCGGCCGGGGCGCCCGTCTCGATGCCGCTTGCCTGGGAGGAGCTTGCGGGCGCCCATCCGCTGGATTTCCGCATCGGCAACGTGCCGCAGCGCCTTGCGCGGTCCGGCGATCGCTGGCGCGACGCCCTCGATCGGAAGCAGGACCTGGAGGGCGCCCTCAAACGCCCGAAGGCATAATGGCGTATCCTTCGAATCCTTCGCTTGAAGTACGTCTTACAAGTCGATGATTTAAAGAGGTGAATCATGGCTGCACGCTCGATAGCGTCGCTGACGATTTCCTTCGGGATGGTGTCCATCCCCGTCAAGCTCTACTCGGCCACCGAGTCGAGCCGCGCGATCTCGTTCAACATGTTGCACAAGGGTTGCGGCTCGCGCCTCAAGCAGCAGTACCTGTGCGCCAGGGAAGAGGTCGTCGTGGCGCGCGAAGACATGGTCAAGGGCTATGAATTCGCCAAGGACCAGTACGTGATGTTCACGCCGGAGGAGCTGAAGGCGCTCGAGGAAACCGGCACGCAGAGCGCGGAAATCACCGAGTTCGTGCCGCTCAAGACCGTCGATCCGGTGTATTTCGACAAGGCGTACTACCTCGGGCCGGACAAGGGCGGCGCCAAGCCCTACGCGCTGCTCGCGCGCGCACTTCGCGAGTCCGGGCGCTGCGCGCTTGGCCGCTGGGCGACGCGCGGGAAGCAGTACATCGTCATGATCCGTCCCGTGGAAGACCTCGTGGAAGGGCTGGTCATGCAGCAGTTGCTCTACGCTGGCGAGGTTCGTTCCATGCGCGACGTCGACATTCCGAAGATGGACGTGAAGCCTGCGGAGCTCAAGCTCGCGCAACAACTCATCGAGCAGCAGTCCGCGGACAGGTTCGATCCGGCTGCATACACCGACGACGTGCGCGCGCGCATCGAGGCCGCGATCCAGAAGAAGGTCGAGGGGCAGGAGATCACGCTGACCGAGCAGCCCGAAGGCGGCGGGCAGGTCATCGACCTCATGGAGGCCCTGCGCGCCAGCCTGGAGAAGAAGGCGCCGGCCAAAGGCGCACCGGCGGAAGAGGCGCGCAAGGCGCCGAAGCGGGCCGCGCCGGCACCGGCCGCAGCGCGGAAGAACGCCAGGAAGTAGCCGCGGCGCGCGCCATGCACCAATACGGCGTGCGCGAAGTGGAGAAACTGCTCCGCCTGCCGCGCAGCACGATCCGTTCCCTGGTGCAAGCCGGCTTCGTCTCTCCCGCGCGCGGCCCGCGGCGCGCGTGGCTGTTCTCATTCCGCGACCTGATCGTGCTGAGAACGGCGCAGGCACTGGCAGCGGCCAACGTCCCGCGCAAGCGCATCACCCGGTCCATCCGCGAGCTGCGCCGCCATCTTCCCCCATCGATGCCTCTGTCCGGCCTCAGGATCAGCGCCGAGGCGGATCGCGTCGTCGTGCGCGAAGGCGCGCAGCGGTGGCGCGCCGACTCCGGGCAGTACCTGCTGGCGTTCGGCGGCGACCCGGCCAACGGTTCGCTGACCGTGATGGAGAAGCGGCCCGAGACTGCGCCGCCTGGCGATCCCGAGGCCTACATCGATCTCGGCGTCGAGCTCCATGAGCAAGGCGAGCTTGCGGCGGCCGAGCGCACATACCGGGAAGGCCTCGCGGAAGGTGGGCCGCACGCGCGGGCGCTCTTCAACCTCGGGGTGCTGCTGGAAGACATGCAGCGCGGCGCCGAGGCGATCGATGCATACCGAGCGGCGTTGCGGGAGGACGTGCGCTTCGCAGACTGCCACTACAACCTCGCGCTGCTGTGCGAGGCGCTCGGGCACCCCCGCGACGCGATCCGGCATATGGCGCAATACCGGCGGCTGGCTGGGCGCAGCTAGCGCGGGCTTGCAGATTCTTAACAATCGCGTGACACGGACTGACCCGGGCGGCGGGGCGTCCGCTTATAGTGCGAAGCGGGCCGGGGACTGTTTGCCCGGTACTTGACAAAACGCACGTATCCCATTGATATGCCAATGGGGAAAGGTAGTCAAAACAAAGTGGCCAAGACGAGCAAAGCCGCAGCGCCGGGGAGATCGATCAAGCTGGGACGCGATCTGAGGATCGCGACGGCTTCCTCGACGTTCCACGCGTTGCGCGAGGCGGCCGGCGGCCCGGACGGCAAGGTCGTGCTGGATGCGCGGCTTGTCGAGAAGGCCGACGCCGCGGGCCTGCAGGCGCTGCTCGCCGGACGGCTGGCATTGCTGCAGGCGGGCAAGAGCGTCGCCTGGACCGAGTGCACGCCGCACCTGAAGGCCGCGGCCGGCATGCTCGGGCTGGCGGATGCGCTCGGATTGCCGCAATGAGGCAGTTGCGGTTCAAGCTGTACGCTTACCGCAACCGCCTGATGCCGATGTTCGTCCTGATCATGGTGCCCTGGCTCACCATCGCGCCCTGGGCGCCCTGGTGGCTGCTCTCGATCTCGATCCCGCTGCTCTTCATCTCCGCCTGGCTGCTGCTCCTGCACGTGCTGCCGATGCCGCCGGCCACGCGCCGCACCAGCGACGACCGGCGCGTATCCGACGCCGATATCGCGCGCGTGCGCAAGAACGCCGATGGCGACGCGCAGCAGCTCCTCGTGCGCATGGCCAGCGTGACGCGCGAATCCAAGGCGCAACTCGAGGAAGTCGACCAGCAGGTCACCGAGGTGATGACGCACGCGGAGTCGGCGGTCGTCGAGATCGGCAAGCGCTTCGTCGAGGTGACCCGCAAGACGCGCAAGCAGGTCGAGCTCGCCGTCGGCCTGCTCAGCAACACCCGCGCGGAAGCGGAGCAGGGCGAGGCGGCTGAATCCCTCACCGACTACATCCATGCCAGCGACGTGCTCCTCAAGGACCTCGGCAAGCAGCTCTCGGGCCTGGGCGCCGAGCTCGCCTCGCTCGCCGCGCGGCAGGAGGCGGTGCGCGAGGACTCGAAGAAGATCGACGGCGCGCTCGACCAGCTCGCCGGCCTCGCGAGCCAGATCCGCGTGCTCGCGCTCGACAGCTCGCGCCGCGGCAGCTCCGACAACCGCGCCTTCGTCGAGATGACCGACCGGGTGCGCGACCTGTCCATGAACGCCGACGACTCGGCGCGCGCCATCCGCCGCATCCTCGAGGACATCAAGGCGAATGCCGGCTCCACGGACAACGCCATCCGCGCGCTCGCCATGCAGGCGCGCGATGCCGGGCGCAAGTCGAACGAGCAGGTGACGGAGCTCACCGGCGCCACGCTGACGAAGATGCAGGAAGTGAACGAAGCGCTGGGCGAGATCGGCGGCCTTGGCGAGCGCATCCAGGCGGACATCAACCAAATCGTCATCGAGCTGCAGTTCCAGGACATCACGCAGCAGAAGCTGCAGCGCCTGAAGGCGCCGATCCTGACCGAGCTCGCGTCGTCGTGGCTGACAATGTTCGAGGAGACCCGTGCATTCAACAGCCGGCTGAGCAAGGGCGAGAAGCCCGAGCTGCAGCCGACGCATTTCCGCGTCAGTCGCAAGGGCGGGCCGGAGCTCCCGGACAAGCCCCGGACCGAGCCGCAGCCCGCCTCGGGCGGGGCGTCGGAGCCCAAGCGCGACGACGGCAACAAGGTCGAGCTCTTCTGAGGGGGTAGGACATGGCAGCGATCCTGGTCGTGGACGACTCGACCACCATGCGGCAGATGGTGGCGTTCACGCTGAGCAGCGCCGGTCACGACGTGACCGAGGCGCCGGACGGCAATAAGGCGCTCGCGACCGCGAAGCAGAAGAAATTCGATCTGGTCATCACCGACGTGAACATGCCGGGGATGAACGGGATCGACCTGGTGCAGAGCCTGCGCGCGCTGCCCGAGTGCAAGTTCATCCCGATCTTGGTCCTCACCACCGAGGCCGGCGCGGAACTGAAGCAGAAGGGCAAGAGCGCGGGAGCGACCGGCTGGATCGTCAAGCCGTTCAACCCGGAGGTGCTGCTCGACACCCTGAAGAAGGTCCTGGACTGAGGAACGCGGGCAATGCCGAGAATCATGATCGTCGACGACGTCACTGCAATCCGCCAGATCGTCACCAAGGTGTTCCAGGACGTCGGCTACCAGGTGACCGAGGCGGCGCGCGGCGAGGAGGCGCTCGACCTGGCGAAGATCAAGCGCGTCCACCTGGTGATTACCGACGTGGAGATGCCGGGCATGAGCGGCCTCGAGCTGATCAAGGCGATGCGCGAGCTGAAGACGTACAAGACCATCCCGATCCTGATCCTCGCGCGCGACGCGAGCGACGAGAACATCAAGAAGGCGGCGGCGCTCGGCGCCTCCGGCTTCATCGAGAAGCCCTTCACGCCGGAGCGGCTGCTCTCGGTGGTGAACCAGGTCCTGGTCGACACGTATGTCAATTGACCTCCGCCAGTTCCATGCCAGCTTCTTCTCGGAAGGCCTGGAGGGGCTCGACGCCACGGAAGCGAACCTGCTGCGCCTGGAAAGCGGCGAGCGCTCCCCCGAGCTGCTGAACGCGATCTTCCGCGCCATCCACTCGATCAAGGGCGCGGCGGGCAGCCTCGGCTTCCCCGAGATCGGCCGCTTCACCCACGAGTTCGAGAATGTCCTCGACGACATGCGCAAGGGCGGGTTCGACCCCGATGCCGAGGCGGTCGACACCATGCTCGCCTGCGTCGACCACGTGCGCTACGCGCTGCTGCAGGCGCAGAAGGACAAGCCCTACGATGCGGAGCGCGACGCCGCGCTGCTCGAGCGCCTCGCCGAGATGCGCGTGGGCAGGAAAACCCTGGCCGCGCCGGCCGCCGCCCCGGCGACGGGCGCCGCGGCGCCGGGCGTCCTGCACATCCGCTTCCGGCCGGGCCCCGGGTTCTTCGCCAGCGGCAACGACGCGCTGAAGCTGTTCCGCGTGCTCGACGGCATGGGCGGCCTCGCCGTGCGTGCCGACCTTTCCGGGCTTCCGGGCGGCGCGGACTTCGACCCGGAGAAGTGCTATCTCGCCTGGGACCTCGAGCTGAAGACCGACCGCGACCGCCAGGACGTGGCCGACGTATTCGGCTGGGTGGAGGACGACTGCGAAGTGACGCTCGACGGCGCGCCGGGCGCCGCGGCCGCCCCGGCGATGCCCGAGGCCGAACCCGCTCCGGCACCCGCGCCCCAGCAGCGGCGCAGGGAAGACCGGCGCCAGGGCGACCGGCGCAGCGGCGACCGGCGCCGCGGGGACGACGCGGAAGCGCTGCAGACGCGCGGCGACATCCTGCATGTCGGCCGGGCCAAGCTCGATACGCTGATGAACGCCGTGGGCGAGCTGGTGATCACCAAGACCATCCTCAAGCAGATCATTTCCGAGATGGCGCGCGAAGGCGCCGGCCGGCTCGACGAGGCGCTGCAGGAGCTGGAGAACCACGCGCGCGACCTGCAGGACAGCGTGATGGCGATCCGCATGCAGCCGATGAGCTTCGCCTTCGGCCGCTTCCCGCGCCTGGTGCGCGACCTGTGCCAGGCGAGCGGGAAGCTGGTGCAGCTGCGCGTCTCGGGCGAGGGCAGCGAGCTCGACAGCACGGTCATCGAGAAGCTGGTCGACCCGCTCACCCACCTCGTGCGCAACGCGCTCGACCACGGCATCGAGGCGCCCGCCGACCGCGTCGCCGGGGGCAAGCTCGAGACCGCGACGCTCACGCTGCACGCCGAGCACCGCGGCGGCAACATCGAGATCGTGGTCAGCGACGACGGGCGCGGCATCAACCGCGAGCGCGTGCGCGCCAAGGCCCTCGAGCTAGGCCTGATCGGCCCGCAGGAAGCGCTGACCGAGGAGCGCATCCAGGACCTGATTTTCGCACCGGGCTTCTCGACTGCGGAGAAGCTGAACGTGCTCTCCGGCCGCGGCGTGGGCCTCGACGTCGTGCGCAGGAACGTCGGCGAGCTGAACGGCTCGATCAAGGTCGACTCGGAGCCCGGGCGCGGCACGCGCTTCGTCATCCGCCTGCCCCTCACGCTCGCCATCGTCGACGGCATGCGCGTCTGCGTCGGTGCCGAGACCTACATCCTGCCGCTCGCCTCGATCGTCGAATGCATCCGGCCCGGCGCCGCCGAGGTGCGGCCGATTGCCAACCAGGGCCACGTGGTCGAGGTTCGCGGCGAGTTCCTGCCGCTCGTGCCCCTCGGCGGGCTGTTCGGCGTCAAGGCGGTCGGCGCCGACCAGGGAATCCTCGTGGTGCTCGAGGCCGACGGCGAGCGCATCGCACTCCTGGTCGACGCGCTCCTCGGCCAGGAGCAGGTCGTGATCAAGACGCTGGAAGCGAACTACCGCAAGGTCTCCTTCGTCGCCGGCGCGACGATCCTCGGGGAGGGGCGGGTGGTGCTGATCCTGGATATCGCGTCGCTGGTGCGCGCCGCGCGCCGCCAGCCGCAACTGCAACCGTCATGACAACGAAGCCACGTGCCTACCAAGGAGGTCGCCCATGATCCAGCTGCTCTTGCGGCCGGGAATCCTGTTCTCCGTCCAGTTCCGCAACACGATGCGCTATGCCATCAGCGCCGTCCTGTTCTCCGTTCCGGCCGGCCTCGCGCTGTACGCCGTGCCCGAGCTGGCCGCCTCGCCGTTCGGCATCGCGATGGGCGTCGCCTACCTGGTCGCCCTCTACTACCACGTGTGCTTCTATGCCGGCGCGCAGCTCTCCTGGGCGGCGATCAACAAGGTCACCCGCCGAATCGACGAGAAAGACCTGACGCCGCTGCCGCCCTCCGAGCTGGATGCGCGCCTGGCGGCACAGGTGTCGAAGGGACAGTTCGGCACCATGCTGAACACGCTGCATCGCGTCCACGAGGGCTGGCGCGACATCGTCGGCGCCGTGCGGGTGAGCTCGCAGGCCGTCACCCTGTCGGCGAGCGAGATCGCCGCGGGCAACGCCAACCTCTCGCAGCGCACCGAGCAGCAGGCCTCGACGCTGGAGGAAACCGCCTCCGGCATGGAGGAGCTTGCCGGCACGGTCACGCAGAACGCCGACAACTGCAAGCTCGCGTCCGACCTCGCGCAGAACGCGGAGACGACCGCGCGCAGCGGCGCCAAGGCGGTGCACGGCGTGGTCGAGACCATGGGGCAGATCGACAGGAGCTCCAAGAAGATGGCCGACATCATCGGCGTGATCGAGGGGATCGCGTTCCAGACCAACATCCTGGCGCTCAACGCGGCGGTGGAGGCGGCGCGCGCCGGGGAGCAGGGCCGCGGCTTCGCGGTGGTCGCGAGCGAGGTGCGCGCGCTCGCGCAGCGCAGCGCCGGTGCGGCGAAGGAGATCAAGGCCCTCATCGAGCAGTCGGTGGGGCAGATCGGCGACGGCGGACGGCGCGCCGAGGCGGCCGGCAAGGTCATCGACGAGATCGTGGTCAGCGTGCAGCAGGTCAACCAGCTGATCGGCGAGATCGCCGTCGCCTCGAGCGAGCAGAGCGCCGGCGTAAGTGAGATCAACAAGGCGATCCTGCAGCTCGAGAGCGTGACCCAGCAGAACGCGGCGCTGGTAGAAGAGGCCTCGGCCGCCTCCCTGTCGTTCCAGGAGCAGGCGGACCGCCTCAACCAGCTGGTGGCGCGCTTCAAGATTGCGGCCGAGGCGCGCAGCGCCCCGGCGCCCGCGACCCCGACCGCGGCGAAGCGCGAATCCCGCAAGGCGGCGCCCGCGCTGCCGAAGCGGCCGGCGCCCGCGTCCACCGGCCGTCCCGTCCCGGCCATGGGCGGCGACGACGAATGGAAAGAATTCTAAGAGTCAGGACGGAATTCCAGGAGCGCACCATGCAGACGATCCAGACCGGGCAGGAATCGGCGCAGGCCGGCCGCGAGTACCTCAGCTTCGTCCTCGGCGAGGCGCAGTATTGCATCGACATCCTGAAGGTGCAGGAGATCCGTACGTACGAGGCGCCGACGCGCATCGCCAATACGCCCGAGTTCATCAAGGGGGTCATGAACCTGCGCGGCAACATCGTGCCGATCATCGACCTGCGCGTGAAGTTCGGCCTGCCGGACCAGCGCTATGACACGCAGACCGTGGTCATCGTCCTGAACGTCGCCAAGCGCACGGTCGGGGTGGTCGTGGACGGCGTGTCCGACGTGATCAACGTTCCCGCCGCCGAGATCAAGCCCCCGCCCGAGCTCGGCGGGTCGCTCGACACGCAGTACCTGCAGGGCCTCGCCACCGTCAACGGGCAGATGATGATCATCATCGACATCGAGCGGCTCATGACCAGCCGCGACATGGCGATCATGGACGAGGCGGCGGCGCAGGAGTGAGCGCCGCGCAGCACAGGCCGGACGCCGGCATCGCCGGCGGGGACGCCTATACCGGCCGCGAGTTCGCCTACACCGAGCGCGACTTCGAGCGCGTGCGCCGCCTGATCCGCGCGCGCGTGGGCATCGCGCTCAACGACTCCAAGCAGAACATGGTCTACAACCGGCTCACCAAGCGGTTGCGCCAGCTCAGGCTCGCGAGCTTCGGCGACTACCTCGCGCTCCTGGAGGACGCCGCCCACCCGGAGTGGCAGCACTTCGTGAACGCGCTCACCACCAACCTCAGCCACTTCTTTCGGGAGGAGTACCACTTCCCGATCCTCGCCGAGCACCTCAGGTCGCTGGGGCGCACGCCGGTGCGCGTCTGGAGCGCCGCGGCCTCGACCGGCGAGGAGCCCTATTCGATCGCCATCGCGCTGTGCGAGGCCTTCGGCGGCCTGCAGCCGCCGGCCACGGTGCTGGCGACGGACATCGACACGCATGTCCTGGGGCACGCGCAGCGCGGCGTCTATGCCATGGAGCGGGTGGAGCAGGTGGCGCCCGAGCGGCTGAAGCGGTTTTTCCTGCGCGGCACCGGCGCGAACGCCGGCCACGCCAGGGTGCGTCCCGAGCTCGCCCGCCTGATCGAGTACCGGCGCCTGAACCTCACCGAGCCGGGCTGGGGCCTCGAGCAGCGCTTCGACGCGGTGTTCTGCCGCAACGTGATGATCTACTTCGACAAGGCGACGCAGTACCAGGTGCTGGAGCGCATCCATCGCGTCCTCGCACCCGACGGGCTGCTGTTCGCCGGGCACTCCGAGAGCTTCCTGCACGCCGCGGAGCTGTTCAAGCCGGCCGGCAAGACGGTCTACCGGCCGGTACGGAAGGGCTGAGTGCGCGCCGAAGACACCACCTCGATCGCCAAGCCGATCATCTACCGCGACCGGCACTTCGACATCGACGCCGCCAAGATCGGCCCCGGCGAGTACTACATCACCCAGCGCGACATGATGATCGTCACGGTGCTCGGCTCCTGCGTGTCGGCGTGCATGCGCGATCCGGTCGCCAAGGTCGGCGGCATGAACCACTTCATGCTGCCCAGCCGCGACTCGGAGGGCCCGCTGTCGGCCTCGGCGCGCTACGGCGCGTACGCGATGGAAGTGCTGATCAACAAGCTCTTCGCGCTCGGCGCGAAGCGCGAGCGCCTCGAGGCCAAGGTCTTCGGCGCCGCGCGCGTGCTGCCCGGCATGTCGGACATCGGCGAGCGCAACGCCGCCTTCGCGATCGGCTACCTGAAGCGAGAGTCGATCCGCGTGCTCGCCGAGGACCTCGGCAGCACCGAGCCGTGCAAGATCTACTTCTTCGCGCACACCGGGCGCGTGCTGCTCAAGCGGCTGAAGTCCCTGCGCAACGACACCATCGTTAAGCGCGAGCGCGACTACGCGGAGCGCCTGGGCCAGATCTCCGGCGGCGGCTCCGCCGATCTCTTCAAGTAGCGCCCATGCGCACCCGGGTGCTGATCGTCGAGGATTCTCCGGTCATGCAGCGGCTCCTCGCCGATCTGATCGGCCGCGACCCCGGGCTCGAGGTGGCCGGCATCGCCGGCGATCCCTACGAGGCGCGCGAGCTGGTGAAAGCGCTGCGCCCGGACGTGATGACCCTGGACGTCGAGATGCCGCGCATGGACGGCCTGACGTTCCTCGAGCGCCTGATGCGCCTGCATCCGATGCCGGTCGTCATGGTGTCCTCGCTGACCGAGCGCGACGCCGAGGCCTCCCTGCGCGCCCTGGAGCTGGGCGCCGTGGACGTCATCTGCAAGCCGCGCGGCGCGGACGTGCAGGGATTGACCGAGTTCGGCGCCTCCATCGCCGAGAGCCTGCGCGCCGCCGCGCGCGCCGACCTCGGCGCCCGGGCCGCGCCGCGCCGCGCCCCCTTGCGCACGCTCGAAGGGCCGGCCGACCGGCGCCTCCTCGAAGGCCAGCTGATCGCGATCGGCGCGTCCACCGGCGGGACCGAGGCGATCCGCGAGATCCTGGTTCGCCTGCCGCTCGACACGCCGCCGGTGGTCATCGTCCAGCACATGCCGGAGATGTTCACGCGCATGTTCGCCAAGCGCCTGGACGAGCAGTGCACGCTCTCCGTATGTGAAGTCGTGGACCGCCAGCGCCTCGCGCCGGGCCACGCCTATGTCGCGCCCGGAAATTTCCACCTCATGGTGAAGCGCGCCGGCAAGGCCATCGAGGCGCGCGTCCAGCAGGGCCCGCCGGTCAACCGGCACCGGCCTTCCGTCGACGTCCTCTTCGACTCGGTCGCGGCGTTCTCGGCGCAGGCGACGGCGGTGATCCTCACCGGCATGGGGGGCGACGGCGCGGCGGGAATGCGCCGGATCCGGGCGGCGGGTGGGCAGACGCTCGCGCAGGACGAGGCGAGCTGCGTCGTCTTCGGCATGCCGAAGACGGCTATCGAGGCCGGTGCCGTGGACCACGTGCTCCCGCTGGACAGCCTTGCAGAGCGGATCATGGCGCGCGTGCGCGAGCCGGGCCGGCCAGCTTGAGCAGGGGCGGGCTGGCGCGCTGGCAGGCTGCGTTGCTCGGCGCCGCTTCGTTCGCCTTCGCGACGGCCGCCGTCGCGCAGGCCTACCCAGTGCGCCCGGTCAACCTGATCGTCCCCTGGAACGTCGGCGGCGGTACCGATGCCACCGCCCGGATCATCGCCAGCGCTCTGCAGAAGGAGCTGAAGCAGCCGGTCAACGTCGTGAACCGCACAGGCGGCTCGGGCGTCGTCGGCCATCAGGCGATCGCCTCGGCGCCTGCCGACGGCTACACGATCGGCCTCATCACCGTGGAGATCACGATGATGCACTGGACCGGCCTGAGCCAGCTCAAGCACTCCGACTTCACGCCGATTGCCCTGGTCACGTCCGACCCGGCCGGCGTCAGCGTGCGCGCGGACGCGCCGTACAGCTCGGTCAGGGATCTGCTGGCGGCGGTGAAGGCCAACCCGGGGAAATTGCGGGCTTCTGGAACGGAGCAGGGGGGCATCTGGCACCTCGCGCTCGCCGGAATGCTGAAGGACCAGGGCGTCGCGCCGTCGGCGATTTCCTGGATCCCGTCGCAGGGCGCCGCGGCGGGCCTGAAGGATCTCGTCGCGGGCGCCCTCGAGATCGTCACCTGCTCGATCCCCGAAGCGCGCAGGCTGATCGATGCCGGCAAGGTGAAGCCGCTTGTCGTCATGGGCGGACACCCGCCGGCGCTCTACCCGGACCTGCCGACGTTGAGGAAGGAGCTCGGGAGTCACTGGGAAAGTGGCGCCTGGGGCGTAGTCGCCGGGCCGAAAGAGCTGCCGGCCAACGTGCAGGCCCGCCTCGTCGAGGCGCTGAAGAAAGTGCACGACTCGAAGGACTTCCAGGACTTCATGGCCCAGCGCGGCTCCGGCGTGATCTGGGCCGGGCCGGAGGAGACGGCGCAGCTCATGATGAAGTCGGACGCCGACAACGGCGCCATCATGAAGGCCGTCCGTATCGCGAAGTAGCTCGGGCCCTATAATCGGGTCCTTGCAAGTCCTTGATGCGTTTCATCCGGCCGTAGCCGCCTGGTTCCGGGCCGCGTTCGCCGAGCCCACGCCTGCGCAAGTCGAAGCGTGGCCGGCGATCCGGGCGGGCCGGCACACCCTGGTCGCCGCGCCGACCGGCTCCGGCAAGACCCTTTCCGCGTTCCTCGCCGCCATCGACGCGCTGGTGCGCGAGGGCATCGATACCCCGCTGCCCGACGAGGCGCGCGTCGTCTACGTCTCCCCCCTCAAGGCGCTCGCGAACGACATCGAGCGCAACCTGCGGGCGCCGCTCGCCGGCATCCGCGCCGAGCTGCAGGCGCTGGGCTACCCCGACGTCGACATCACCACGCTGGTCCGTACCGGGGATACGCCGCAGTCCGAGCGCACCCGGATGCGCAAGCGGGCACCGCACATCGTCGTCACGACGCCGGAAACCCTCTACATCCTGCTCACCAGCGCATCGGGCAGGAAGATGCTCTCGACCGTGCGCAGCGTGATCGTGGACGAGATCCACGCCGTGGCGCCGAACAAGCGCGGCGCCCACCTCGCGGTGTCCCTGGAGCGGCTCGCCGCGCTGGCCGGGCCGGGCCTGGTGCGCATCGGCCTGTCCGCGACGCAGAAGCCGATTGACGAGATTGCCCGGTTCCTGGTCGGCACGCAGGGGGAATGCAGCATCGTGGACACCGGCCACGTCCGCTCGCGCGACCTCGCGGTGGAAATCCCGGCCGCGCCGCTCGAGGCCGTCATGTCGGGCGAGGTCTGGGTGCAGACCTACGATCGCCTCGCCGAGCTGGTCCGCGAGCATCGCACAACGCTCGTGTTCGTGAACACGCGCCGGATGGCCGAGCGCGCGGCCCGCGAGCTGACGGAGCGCCTGGGCAAGGGACAGGTCACGTCGCACCACGGCAGCATGTCGCGCGAGCACCGGCTGGACGCCGAGCAGCGGCTCAAGCGCGGCGAGCTGAAGGCCCTGGTGGCGACTGCGTCGCTCGAGCTGGGCATCGACATCGGCGACGTGGACCTCGTCTGCCAGCTTGGGACGACGCGCAGCATCGCCGCCTTCCTGCAGCGCGTCGGGCGCTCCGGCCACGCCGTGGGCGGGGTGCCGAAGGGCCGGCTCTTCCCGCTCTCGCGCGACGAGCTCGTGGAGTGCGCGGCGCTCCTGGATTCGGTGAAGCGCGGCGAGCTCGACCGGATCGAGATCCCGCAGAACCCGCTCGACGTCCTGGCCCAGCAGGTCGTGGCGGAAGTCTCCGCGCAGGAGTGGTCCGAGGAGGGGCTTTTCCAGCTTTTCACGAGAGCGTTTCCTTTCAGAAATCTGGAGCACAAGGCTTACGTCGAAGTGCTGCAAATGCTCGCGGCCGGGTTCGACACGCGGCGAGGACGGCGCAGCGCCCACCTGCACCGCGACGCTGTGAACGGCGTCCTGCGCGGCCGGCGCGGCGCGGGCATCACCGCGATGACCTCGGGCGGGACCATCCCCGATACCGCGGACTACGCCGTGGTGCTGGAGCCGCAGTCCCAGCCCATCGGCTCGGTGAACGAGGACTTCGCCATCGAGAGCCTGGCGGGCGACGTCTTCCAGCTCGGCAACGCGTCCTACCGGATCCTGAGGGTGGAGCGCGGCACGGTGCGCGTGGAGGACGCGAAGGGCGCGCCGCCCGGCATCCCGTTCTGGCTCGGGGAAGCCCCGGGCCGCACGGCCGAGCTTTCGCACTCGCTATCGCGCTTGCACGCCTCCTTCTCCCGGGAGGCCCTGCACAAGATCGGCATGAGCGAGGCGGCGGCGCAGCAGATCGTCGATTACCTGGAGGCCGCGAAGCGGGTGTTCGGCACGCTGCCGGGGCTCGACACCGTGATCCTCGAGCGCTTCTTCGACGAGTCCGGCGGCCAGCAGCTCCTGATCCACGCGCCGTTCGGCAGCCGGATCAACCGCGCCTGGGGCCTCGCGCTCAGGAAGCGCATGTGCCGCAAGTTCAACTTCGAGCTGCAGGCTGCCGCCACCGAGAATTCCATCGTCCTCTCGCTCTCGACCAGCCACAGCTTCCCCCTGGAGGACATCGCACGCTACCTCCACTCGCAGTCGGTCCGGCCGCTGCTCGTGCAGGCGCTGCTGGATGCGCCGATGTTCGCCACGCGCTGGCGCTGGGATGCTTCGGTGGCGCTCGCCCTGCCGCGCTTCCGCGGCGGGCGCAAGGTGCCGCCGCAGATCGCGCGCATGGAGTCCGAGGACCTGCTCGCCTCGGTGTTCCCCGACCAGGTGGCCTGCGGCGAGAACATCGTCGGCGACCGCGAGGTGCCGGACCATCCGCTTGTCAACCAGACGATCGAGGACTGCCTCCACGAGGCGATGGACATCGACGGCCTGGAAAACGTGCTGAGAAGGATGGAAAACGGCGAGATCGCGATCGTCGCCCGCGACCTGACCGAGCCTTCGCCGCTCGCGCTCGAGATCCTGAGCGCCCGCCCGTACGCGTTCCTCGACGACGTGCCGCTCGAGGAGCGCCGCACCCATGCCGTGATGGCGCGCCGCTGGCTCGACCCGCAGACGGCCGCCGACCTCGGCAAGCTCGACCCCGGGGCCATCGCCCGTGCGGTCGAGGAGCTCCAGCCCGAGCCGCGCAATCCCGACGAGCTCCACGATGCGCTGATGAGCTTCGGGTTCTTGACGCGATCGGAAGTATCCAAATGGGAAGAACTACTGAAGATCCTTGAAGAACAGAAGCGGGCAACCCGGATCCACGACATCGTCGTCGGCGCGGAGCGCCTGCCGGAGATCCTGGCGATCTTCCCGGACGCGAAGCCGGGCATCGAGGTGCTCGAGGAGCTGAAGGGCAAGGAATGGACGCGCGAGGAGGCGTTGCGCGAGGTCGTGCGCGACCGCCTGCAGGGCAGCGGGCCGACGACTTCGGCCGCTCTGGCCGCCGCGCTGGATGTCTCCGGCTCCGACATGGAATCCACGCTGCTCGCGCTCGAGTCCGAAGGCTCGATCATGCGCGGGCGCTTCACGCCGGAAGCGGCCGGCGAGGAGTGGTGCGAGCGGCGGGTGCTGGCGCGCATCCACCGGTATACGGTCAACCGCCTGCGCGCCGAGATCGAGCCGGTGGAGCTGCGCGACTTCCTACGCTTCCTCTTCCACTGGCAGCGCGCCGCGCCCGAGCAGCGCGTCGAGGGCCCCGATGCGGTGGCGGGCGTCGTCTCGCAGCTCGAGGGCTTCGAGGCGCCGGCCGCCGCATGGGAGACCGAGATCCTTCCCTCCCGGGTGAACGAGTACGACCCCGGCTGGCTCGACGAGCTAAGCCTCGCCGGCCGCGTCGCCTGGTCGCGCGTGCTGCCGATGAAGACGAACGGCGAGCGCACCCCGAGCCCGGTGCGCACCACGCCGATCGTCCTAACCCCGCGCCGCAGCCTCGCGATCTGGACGGGCCTCTCGTCTTCTCCAGAGATCAATCTTTCTGCAAAGGGAGGACAGGCCAAGGCGTTCCTCGGGGAGCACGGCGCGTCGTTCTTCGAGGAGATCGTCGACGGCACCGGCCTGCTTCGCGTGCAGGCCGAGGAGGCGCTGGGCGAGCTCGTCGCCCAGGGCCTGGTCAGCGCCGACAGCTTTGCCGGCCTGCGCGCGCTGCTCGTCCCTTCGGATCGCCGCCGCACCCCTCTCCACGGGCGGAAGCGGCGCGGCTCGCTGTTCGGGCTCGAGGACGCCGGCCGCTGGTCGCTCGTGCGCAGGAAGCCGGTCGAGAAGGACGAGGCGGTCGAGCACATCGCGCGCGCGCTCCTGCGCCGCTACGGCGTGGTGTTCTGGCGCCTCACCGCGCGCGAGGCCGGCTGGCTCCCGCCCTGGCGCGACCTCCTGCGCTGCTACCGCCGCCTGGAAGCCCGCGGCGAGATCCGCGGCGGGCGCTTCGTCGCCGGCGTCTCCGGCGAGCAGTTCGCCGCCCCGGAAGCCATCGGCCTCTTGCGCGATGCGCGCCGCGCCGAGCGCACGGGCGCACTCATCAGCGTGAGCGGCGCCGACCCCCTCAACCTCGTCGGCATCCTCACTCCCGGCCCGCGCCTACCGGCGCTGACCGGCAACCGCGTCCTCTATCGCGACGGCGTGCCGCTCGCCCTGCTCGCCGGCGGGGAAGTGCGCTTCCTCGACGAGATCGCCCCGGAAGCCGAGTGGACCGCTCGCAACGCGCTCCTGCGCCGCCAGGTCCCGCCCACGCTCGCCCTGCTCGGCTAGCAGGCTATTTGAGCTCGATCTCGATGAACGCGAACTCGTGGGCGTTCGGGTTGACGATGTTGTGCTCGACCCCCACGGGACGCGCGTAAGCCTGGCCAAACTGCAGCTCGGTAACCACGTCCCCATTCGCGGTCTCCGCCAGCAACCGCCCGGCGGTAAGGCACACCACCACGTAGTCGTGCGCATGGCGATGCCATCCGGTTTCGCAGCCCGGCTTGAGGCGCCACTCGGTAATGATGACGCGCTCGTTCTCCTGAAGCAGCTTCCCTTCTGCGCGCTCTCGCGGAGTGGGCATACTCGTTAACCGGCCCGCGCCGCTTTTGCGCGCGGGCGCGTTGTACGCGCTGCTGGACGCCGACGCCTGGCCTGAAGCACTGAACGCAATGCTTTATTGACGGCGACGGAGTCGGGAAACGCCTTTGCAATGTCGCGATCCAGAACGACAACGTTTGAACCCCCGGCCAGAAGTTGCTTGTGGTACTTCCCTCTGACGGCCTTTGAATAGTCGAGATCGTATTCGGCTCGCATCTGGGCAACGTGGCTAGTGCGTTTAGGTTTCATGTCGTTTCCGCTCATGAGCGGTAGCTGGGCGGGCGTTGATGATGCGGATTGTCTCACCCTGTTCGGTATGGACGACCACCAGCAGCCGCTGGCGCGAGGCTTTCTTCGATTGGCTTCGGCCTTCGCACGGTCCCATTCAAAGTGCATGGGGCGGACAAATCGTCATGAGGGCTTGCGCCGTGCTCGATAGCGCGATACTGTTGATATGTACAGTATAGACACGGATCCGATCCCCATGGCCCTCACCGAAGCAGTTCTGCAGCAGCACGGCGTCTGGCGCGGGGGGCAGCCGGGGGCGTTTTCCCAAACGGTGCCAACGGGTTATGGCGAGCTCGCGACGGAGCTGCCGGGCGGGGGGTGGCCGGTCGGAGCGCTGACGGAGCTGCTGGGGCTGCAGGAAGGGATCGGCGAGCTGCAGCTGGTGCTGCCGGCGCTCGCGAAGCTGACGGCGGCGGGGAAGCGCGTGGTGTGGCTCGCGCCGCCCCATATTCCGTACGCGCCGGCGCTGGCGGCGGCGGGAATCGACCTCGCGCACCTCGCGGTGATCCGCGCGCCCGGAAGGCGCGACGCGCTGTGGGCGGCGGAGCAGGTGCTGCGCGCGGGCCCCTGCCATGCGCTCCTCGCCTGGTTCCGCCACGCGCGCTATGAGGAGCTGCGCCGCCTCGCGGTGGCGGCGGAGGCGAGCCGCGCCTTCGTCGCGCTGTTCCGCGCGGCCGAGGCGGCGCGGGAGCCGTCCCCCGCTTCCCTGAGGATCTTCCTCGAGGGAACGGACGAAGGGCTGAAGCTGCACATCCTGAAGCGCCGCGGCCGCCCGGCCGAGGCGCCGATCCTCCTACCGGTGACGAGACCCGTCCATGCTCTGGGTCGCCCTGCAATTCCCCCCGCTGCCGCCCGGCACGCTCGAGCACCTCGCGGCCTGGGCCTGCCAATTCACGCCTAGGGTCTCGCCGGAGCCGCCGCAGGCGCTGCTCGCCGAAGTGCAGGGCAGCCTGCGCTACTTCGGCGGCCTCGAGGCGCTGCTGGCGAAGATGCGCACCGGGCTGGGCGAGCTCGGCTTCGAGGCGACGCTCGCCGTAGCGGCAACCCCGCGGGCTTCGCTGTGGAAGGCGAAGGGAAGAAAGCGCTCGCTGGACGAGCTGGCGCTTTCCAGCCTCGGGATCGAAACGGATTTCCTGAAGAGCATCGGTATCTCCACGGTCGGAGACCTGCGGGCGCTGCCGCGCGAGGGCCTGGCGAGGCGCTGCGACCGGGGAATCCTCGACGACCTCGACCGCGCGCTCGGCGTCCTGCACGAGTCGCGCCGGTTCTTCACGCCGCCGGAGCGCTTCGACGCGACGCTCGAGTTGCCCGGCGCCGTCGCCCAGGCCGAAGGGGTGCTCTTCGCCGCACGCCGGCTGCTCGTGCGGCTGGAAGGGCTGCTCGCGGCCAGGCAGGAGGGAATCAGGGGTTTTGTACTGACATTGATCCATCCTCGGAGAGAGCTGAGTGTAGAAATGCGGCTCGCCTCCGCAGCGAGAGATACGGACCGCTTCGCGCGGCTGCTGCGCGAGAAGCTGTCCGCGATCGTGCTGCGCGAGCCGGTCGAGGCGATCCGGCTGCGCGCGGCGGATTTCGTGCCGCTGCACCCGGCGAGCGGCGGCCTGTTCGGCGACCCGCGCACCGAAGGCGAGGATTGGGCGCGGCTCGTCGAGCGCGTGCAGGCGCGCCTGGGCGCCGCGTCCGTCCACGGCCTGACCGTGCAGCCCGACCATCGCCCGGAGCATGCCTGGCGCCGCGTCGAGCCCGGGGAATGGGACCCGCGCGAGTTCGTCCCGCCGGGGCCGCGCCCGGCGTGGCTGCTCGAGGCGCCGCGCCGGGTCGCCGCCGAGGCGCTGGAGCTGCTCGCCGGGCCCGAGCGCATCGAATGCGGCTGGTGGGATGGCGACGACGCGAAGCGCGACTACTTCGTCGCCCGGCAGGGCGCGGCGCTCGTGTGGGCGTACCGGGAAATGACCGACGGCGGATGGTTCGTGCATGGCGTATTTGCCTGATTACGCCGAGCTGCACTGCCTCTCGAACTTCAGCTTCCTGCGCGGCGCATCGCACCCGGAGGAGCTGGCGGAGCGCGCCGCCGCGCTCGGCTACTCGGCCCTTGCGCTCACCGATGAATGCTCGCTCGCCGGCATGGTGCGCGCGCACGTCGCGGCGAAGGAGCACGGCCTCAAGCTGATCGCCGGCACGGAGATTTCCCTGGAGGGAACGAAGCTCGTCCTCCTCGCGCCTGACCGGACCGCCTACGGCGCCATCTCGGCACTCATCACGGCAGGGCGCCGGCGCGCGAAGAAAGGGGCGTACACGCTCGAATGGAACGACTTGCAGGCATTGCCTCGTGCGGGCGTGCTCGCATTGCTCGCCAGTCCCGGAGAACGGAATGCGCCTCCCTTTAAAGATCTCTTCGGGAAAAACGGCTGGCTGGCGGCCGAATTGCATGCCGGGGCGAACGATCGCGTGAAGCTCGAAGGCCTGAAGGCCCTGTCGGACAGAACCGGGCTGCGCCTCGCCGCCGCGGGCGACGTGCACATGCACGTGCGCTCGCGCCGGCGGCTGCAGGACGTCCTCGCTGCGACGCGCCTGGGCAAGCCGGTCGCCGCCTGCGGCCAGGCGCTCTTTCCGAACGCCGAGCGCCACCTGCGCCTGCGCATGCGCCTCGCGCAGCTCTACCCGCCGGAGCTCCTGGAGGAGACGGTGGCGATCGCCGATCGCTGCGCGTTCTCGATGGACGAGCTGCGCTACGAGTATCCCGAGGAGCTCGTCCCGCCGGGGGAGACGCCGGCGACCTGGCTGCGCAAGCTGACCGAGGAAGGATTGCGCTGGAGGTTTCCGCACGGGATTTCTCCCAAGGTGAGGAATCTCGTCGACCACGAGCTTGCCCTCGTGGAGGAGCTGAAGTACGAGCCGTTCTTCCTCACGGTGCACGACGTGGTGCGGTTCGCGCGCGGCCGCGGCATCCTGTGCCAGGGGCGCGGCTCGGCGGCGAACTCGGCGGTGTGCTACGCGCTCGGCATCACCGAGGTCGACCCGGCGCGCATGAGCATGCTCTTCGAGCGCTTCGTCTCGCGCGAGCGCAACGAGCCGCCGGACATCGACGTCGACTTCGAGCACCAGCGCCGCGAGGAGGTGATCCAGTACCTCTACGAGAAATACGGCCGCGGCCGCGCCGCGCTCGCGGCCACGGTGATCTGCTACCGCGCGCGCAGCGCCATCCGCGACGTCGGCAAGGCGCTGGGAATCGGGGAAGCGGAGGTTGACCAGACCGCCAAGGGGGTATTGCATTTTGATGAACTGAAACCCGAAACCCCCTGGCTCGATCTCGCCGCGCAGCTGCGCGGCTTCCCGCGCCACCTCTCGCAGCACACCGGCGGGTTCGTGATCTCCCGCGGTCCGCTCTCCGAGCTGGTGCCGGTCGAGAACGCGGCGATGCCCGGGCGCACGGTGATCCAGTGGGACAAGGACGACCTCGAGGCGCTCGGCCTGCTCAAGGTGGATGTTCTTGCGCTGGGAATGTTGTCCGCGATCCGCCGCTGTCTGGATTTCATCGGGATGAAGATCGATGAGATCCCCGCCGACGACGCGGCGACGTACGCGATGATCCAGAAGGCGGACACGGTGGGCGTGTTCCAGATCGAGTCGCGCGCGCAGATGAGCATGCTGCCGCGCCTGCGGCCGGAGAATTTCTACGACCTGGTGATCGAGGTGGCGATCGTGCGCCCCGGGCCGATCCAGGGCGGGATGGTGCATCCCTACCTGAGAAACAGAAAAAAGAATCCTGAAGAAATCATTTATCCCAGCGAGGCAGTGAAGGGGGTGCTGCAGCGTACGCTCGGCGTGCCGATCTTCCAGGAGCAGGTGATGCAGCTCGCCATGGTCGCCGCGGGCTTCACGGCGGGGGACGCGGACCGGCTGCGCCGGGCGATGGCGGCCTGGAAGAGAAAAGGCGGCCTGGAGCCTTTCGAGAGAAAACTGAAGGACGGGATGCGCATGAACGGCTATGGCGCGGATTTCGCCGATGCGCTTTACCGCCAGATCCTCGGCTTCGGCGAATACGGCTTCCCGGAGTCGCACTCGGCGAGCTTCGCGCTGCTCGTCTACGTCTCCTCCTGGCTCAAGTGCCACCACCCGGCGGCGTTCTGCGCGGCGCTGCTGAACAGCCAGCCGATGGGCTTCTACGCGCCGGCGCAGCTCGTGCAGGACGCCCGCCGCCACGGGGTCGAGGTGCGCGGGCCGGACGTGAACGCGAGCGAATGGGACTGCACGCTGGAGCAGGGCGCGCTGCGCCTCGGGCTCCGGATGGCGGGTGGGCTGGGCGAGGCGGCGGGCCGGAAGATTGCCTCGGGAAGGCCGTACCGGTCCGTCCAGGAGCTCTCGGCGTTGAACAGGAAAGACCTGCGTGCCCTCGCGCAAGCCGGCGCCCTCCAGTCCCTCGCGAGGCACCGGCGCATCGCGCAGTGGGAAGCCGCCGGCGTCGAGCGCCTGCCGCTCCTCGCCGCGCCAGCGAGCGAGCGCGTCCCCGGCCTGCGCGCGCCGACGGAAGGGCAGGACATCGTCGCCGACTACGCCAGCCTCGGCCTCACGCTGGGCCGGCACCCGCTTGCCCTTTTACGGAAAAGACTTTCTTTCATGAAACTCGCGCGATCCGATCAGCTGCGCGAAGTGCCCCATGGACGCCCGGCGAAGACGGCGGGGCTGGTGACCTGCCGGCAGCGGCCGGATACGGCGAGCGGCGTCGTCTTCGTCACCCTGGAGGACGAAACGGGCTGCACCAACGTGGTGGTCTGGCGCCACCTGGTGGAGCGCCAGCGCCGGGAGCTGCTCGGCGCCCGCCTGCTGGGCGTGGAGGGGATCATCGAGCGCGACGGAGAGGTGGTGCACCTCGTGGCAAGGCGGCTTTTCGACCACAGCGCCCTGCTCGGGCCCCTCCAAGCGGAGTCCAGGGATTTTAAATAAACCCGAAAAGCCGGGTTTTCACTAGTATGGGAGAGCGATGGCGGCTACCGTCGACATCCTCGGCCTGATCGCCGCGCGGAAGGACCGGCGGCCTGCGCGTTCCTATCCGGCGGTGGATGCGCTTTTCCGGCGCCTTGCCGCCGCCGCGCATGCCGCCGAGGCCGCTGCCGCGGAAGACTGCATCTGGGATGCGTGGATGCACCATCCCCACCGCGCCGCCGCGCAAGTGCTTGCCCGCGCGACCGACGACATCGCCGCCCGCCGCTACGACATCGCCGAGACGCGGCTGACGGCGCTCCTGCGCAGCGCGCCGGACTTCGCCGAGGCCTGGCACAAGCGCGCCACGCTCTTCTACCTCCTCGGGCGCGACGAGGAATGCCTGCGCGACATCCGCCGCACGCTGGAGCTCGAGCCGAGGCACTTCGCCGCCATGCTGCATTTCGCCGAGATCCTCCTGGCGCCGTCCCCGGACGGGCGCGCGCCGGAGGCGGTGCGGCTCGCCTGCTTCGCCGCGCTGGCGCTCCACCCGCACCTTTCCCGCGCGCGCGAGCTTCTCGAAAGCCGGGTTGACAAACCCTGACAGACAAACCCTGACACCGGCCGCGAACCGGGGCAGGGCCGCAGGGAGAGCGGCACCTATAATCGCGCGATGGAACAACAAAACCACACGGTGGTCGTCGACAAGCAACTCGAGGATCTCATCCCGGTGTTCATGAAGAACCGGCACAAGGAAGTCGAGACGCTGAAGGCCGCGCTCGCGGCGGCGGACTTCGAGCAGCTCCGCCAGCTCGGGCACCGCATGAAGGGCGTCGGCAACTCCTACGGCTTCGAGCGCGTCTCGGTCATCGGCCGCCAGCTGGAGGACGGGGCGCGCAGCGGCGACCGGGCGGGGCTCGCGTCGCGCATCGCCGAGTACGCCGACTATCTGGCGAAGGTGCAGGTGGTCTTCGAATGATGGAAGCGGCCGCGCCGGTCCGCGCGTCGCAGCTCCAGGGCTTCCGCGTCCTGGTCGTGGACGACGACCCCGACATGGCGGCCCTTCTCGAGCGGCTGCTGAAGAAGGAGGGCATGGCCGTCGATACCGCGTTCGACGGCGACACCGCGCTGGTCAACGCGATGTCGTCCGCGCCCGACCTCATCCTGCTCGACGTCATGATGCCCGGGCTGTCCGGGTTCGAGGTGTGCGAGCGCCTGAAGGGCGACGAGGCCACGGCGCTCATCCCGATCGTCCTGGTCACCGCGCTCGAGGACACGCAGAGCCGCGTGCGCGGCATCGAGGCGGGCTGCGACGACTTCCTCTCCAAGCCGATCCGCGCGGAAGAGCTGATCGCCCGGGTCAAGTCGCTGCGCCGCCTGCACGAGACGCGACGCGAGCTGGAGGCGCGCCGCCTCGCCGCCGAATACCAGCGCAAGGAGACGATCCGCAAGGCGTTCCTGCGCTACGTCTCGCCGCGCCTCGCCGAGCGGATCATCGCCGGCCTCGGCCAGGACGACGGCCCGTTCCAGAGCCACGCGCAGCGGATCAACGTGGTCGCGCTGTTCGCCGACCTGCGCGGCTTCACCCGCCTCACCGAGTCGGTGGACGTCGACAAGGTGGTCGGGATGCTGAACGAGTACTTCGCCGTCACCACCGAGGCGGCCTACCGGCAGGAAGGGACGATCTTCAGCATCTCCGGCGACTGCCTGCTGGTCGGGTTCAACGTCCCGTTCCCGCAGGCCGACGCGACGGTGCGCGCGTGGCGCGCCGCGCAGGACATGATCGCCAGCTTCGCCCCGGTTCTCACCAACTGGACCGGGCGGGGCGGGGTCTCCACCGGCATGGGCATCGGCATCGCCTCCGGCGAGGCGATCATCGGCAACATCGGCTCGCCGCACCACATGAGCTACACGATCATCGGCGACGCCGTGAACACCGCCGCGCGCCTGATGCAGATGGCGCGCGCCGGCGAGCTGCTCGTCTCCGGGCCGGTCTACGAGGAGATCCGCGCGCTCGTGCCCGCGGCCAGCGTCGCCGCGCGCGGCAACATCGCCCTGCGCGGGAAGTCGGAAGCGACCGCGGTCTACTCGATCGAGCTCGGAACGGTGCCGGCGTGAAAGTCCTGATCATCGACGACGACGAGGACCTGCGCACCCTCATCGAGCATTTCATCAAGGGCCACTGGGAGGACGCCGAGGTCGACCAGTACGACCCGAAGGAACGCGACATGCCGGACGCGGCCTTCCAGCTCGGGCGCTACGACGTGATGATCCTCGACTACATGCTCGGGCGCGGCGACGGCCTGCAGTGGCTGGCACAGTTCAAGAAGCGCCACGACTGCCCGCCGGTGCTGTTCCTGACCGGCGCCGGCAACGAGATCATCGCCGTGCGCGCCATGAAGGCCGGCGCGGACGACTACCAGCGCAAGCAGGAGCTCTCGCGCGAGCGCCTGGTCTCGGCGATCCGGGGCCTGGTGCGCGAGGGCCACGAGAAGACCCTGCCGCCCGAGCTTGCCGCGCGCCTGGCAGGCGAGTCGCTCGGGGCGAAGATCCGCATCCCCGGCATCAAGGTGCTCCGCCTGATCGGCGAGGGCGGCATGTCCCGTGTCTATCTCGCCTCGCGCGAGTCGGACGACGAGCCGCTGGTGGTGAAGATCCTGCGCAGCGAGATCCTCTCCGACAAGAAGGCGCTCTCCCGCTTCCTCGAGGAGTACGCGATGATCGAGCGCATCCAGAGCCGGCACGTGGCGCGCATCCACAGCCATGGCACCTCGGAGGAGCATGCCTACCTGGTGATGGAGTTCTTCGAAGGCGGCGATCTGAGCAAGCGCATGGACGGGCGGGCGCTGCAGCCCGACGACGCGCTGCGCCTGTTCCGCGAGCTGATGTTCGCCCTGGGCGACATCCACGAGAAGGGCATCCTGCACCGCGACCTGAAGCCGCAGAACATGATGTTCCGCTCCGACGGCAGTCTCGCCCTCGTGGACTTCGGCATCGCCAAGCACATCGACGCCGCCGACCGCACCGGGCACGGCGAGATCCTCGGCACGCCGCGCTACATGAGCCCCGAGCAGGTGCAGGGCAAGGTGCTCGACCTGCGCACCGACATCTACAGCGCCGGGGTGCTCCTGTTCCAGATGCTCACCGGGCAGCACATGTTCGACGGCGAGACGGCGATCGAGGTGGCCATGCACCACGTCAACTCGCAGCCGCCCTCCCTGCCGGAAGAGCTCGCGCCGTACCAGCGGCTGCTGGACAAGCTGGTGGAGAAGGACCGCGACGCGCGCTTCCGCAATTCCGACGAGGTGATCGGCTTCCTGTCGCGCAAGTTCTACCAGGGCACCGGCGCTATCGGCGCCGATCGTACCGCGCGCCTCGCCTAGCTTCTAGGGAAGCTTCGCCCAGATTCCGCGCAGCTGGTCGGGGAGGTCCTTGGGGGAGAAGGGCTTGGAGATCGACCCCGCGGCGCCCATGCGCAGGAGGTCGTCGAGCTCCGCCTGCGAGGCCTTGGCGGTGATGAAGACCACCGGCAGGGCGCTCGTCTCGGGGGTCTCCTTCATCTTCTTGAAGAGGGCCGGGCCGTCCATGCCCGGCATCATCCAGTCGAGCAGCACGAGGTCCGGCCCGAATTTCTTCATCGCCTCGATGGCGACCATCGGGTCGCCGACGACCTCGATCGACATCTTGCCGACGCGCTCGAGCGAGAGGCGCACGATGCGCTGGATGTCCTCGTCGTCCTCGTCGTAGCAGATCTTGTTGAGAGGCCGGTCGGGCAAGCGCTGCTCCTTCCTAGGATATGTGGCGCGGCAGCTCGAACCAGAAGGTGGTTCCGCCGTCGGTGCGCGGGTCGAAGCCGATGCGGCCCTGCATCATCTCCACCAGGCGCTTGGAGATGGCGAGGCCGAGACCCGTGCCGCTCTTCTGCCGCGCGGTGGTCGAGTCCGCCTGCGCGAAGCGGCCGAAGATCCGGCCGCGGAACGACTCCGGGATCCCGGGCCCGCGGTCGTGCACGCCGACGCGCACGTTCGGGCCGCTTTCCTCCATCGTGACCTCGACCACGCCCCCTTCGGGAGAGAATTTCGCCGCGTTCGACAGCAGGTTGGTCATCACCTGGAGGAGGCGCTTGCGGTCGGCATGCACCGTCCGGTCCTGCGGGCTGCCGAGCAGCTCCATGCGCACCTTGAAGCGCTCGCCGAAGGCCTTGTTGAGGACCAGCGCCTCGCGCACCAGCTCGCCCAGCTTGAAGACCTCGGGGACGAGCGTGAGCTTGCCCGACTCGATCTTCTCGATGTCGAGGAGATCGTTGATCAGGTCGAGCAGGCGCGTGCCGTTGCGCTCGGCGACGCCGGTCAGCTCCGAGACGTCCTGCGACAGGTCGCCGAGCACGCCGGAGTTGATGAGCTGCAGCGAGCCGATGATGGAGGTGAGCGGCGTGCGCAGCTCATGGCTGAGCGTGGAGGTGAACTCCTTCTTCATCCGCTCGGCCTCGAGCTGGCGGGTCACGTCCTGGCCCTGCGCGATCACGGCGAGGATCGACCCCTCCGGGTTGACGAGCGGCGTGACCGTCCATTCGCAGACCACCTGCAGGCCGTCGCGGCGCGGGCTGCGGATCTTCAGGCCGGCGAGCGGCTCGCGGCTCGTGATGAGCGCCGCCCACTGCCGCTCGAACTCGCCGCGCAGCTCCGGCAGCACGAGGTGCTCCTGGACCTTGCCGCCGAGCAGCTCGGCCTCGGCGAAGCCGAACAGCAGCTCGGCCCCCGGGTTGACCTGGGTCATGCGCCCGTCGACGTCGAGCTCGAGAACCGCGATCGGCGCCCGGTCGGCGAACAGCGCGAGCTTGCGACCGCTCGCCTCGACCTGGGTGCGCGCGTCCCCGAGCTCGCCGAGCTGGCGCTCGAGGCGCTGGTTGAGCACGCTGTAGTCCTCGGTCAGCTTGCCGTAGGCGTGGCGCAGGCGGTAGGCGGCGTGGAACACCTGGGTGAGCCGGTAGGCGACCGCGACGTTGACCGCGTAGAACATCGGCACCAGCAGCGCGATCTCGATGAACAGGCGGTTGCCGAACGTCGCGAGGACATAGGTGAAGGGCACTACGATGCCAGCCGCGTACGCGGCATAGATCGGCCACGAGGCGGCGTAGACGGGGATCCCGCCGGCCATCATCCCGGCGAGCAGGAAGGCGAGGAACACCTGCTGCTCGTCGGTGTGCGAAGGGAAGAACACCGCGCCGGCGAAGCCCCAGCTTGCGCCGGTGGCCAGCGCGGCGATGCCGAGCCAGCGCAGCCACTGGTCCGGCTGCTCGGCCTTCGTGGCGCTGCGGCGATAGGCGTAGAGCAGGGCGGCGCTCGCGCCGGTGACCAGCAGCACAAGGAGCCACCAGAAGAGCACCAGGTCGCGCAGCCGCTCGTCCCAGAACTCGAACGTGGCGATGGCGCCGATCGCGAAGGTGCCGAGCAGGCCGACCCACATCTGCCCGTAGAGATGGTCTACGCGGTCGGCCAGGACGAGGCGCGGGTCCGCGCGCTCGCGCATTTCCGCCGCGGCGCCGCGCTCGAGCGCGATGCGCGAAGGTGCGGCGGAGCTGCCCGGTAAATTCATCTGCGCTGCCAGTGTCTCGTTCCCCCGGGCAAATTCTATCGGGAACGCGCAGGGACTACGGTGAAATGAAGTGAAAAGCCCCTCTAGAAGGACTTGCCGTTGCGAATCACGCCGACGGCGACGCCTTCGATCGTCAGCGCCTCGCTACGGGCGTCGACCTCGATGGGCTCGAAGTCGGGGTTCTCGGGCAGGAGCTGCACGGCGTTGCCCTTGCGGCGCAGGCGCTTGACGGTCACCTCGTCGGCGAGGCGCGCGACGACGATCTGGCCGGAGCGGGCGTCCTGGGTCTTGTGCACCGCGAGGAGGTCGCCTTCCAGGATGCCGGCATCGCGCATGGAGAGACCGCGCACGCGCAGGAGGTAGTCGGCGCGCGGCGTGAAAAGGTTCGGATCGACCTGGTAGCTGCCCTGCAGGGGCTCCTCGGCCAGGATCGGGCTGCCGGCGGCGACGCGGCCGACGACCGGAAGCTCCATCAGCCGCCCGGCGCGCCCGGACGGGCGCGGCTCGAGCACGCGGATGCCGCGCGAGGAGCCGGAGGAGATCTCGATCGCGCCCTTCTTCTCGAGTGCGCGCAGGTGCTGCTCCGCGGCGTTCACCGAGCGAAAGCCCATGCGCTCCGCGATCTCGGCGCGCGTGGGCGGGAAGCCGGATACCTCCGTGAGCTCGCGGACCAGCTTCAGGATCTCGGACTGGCGATCTGTAAGTTCATCCATGTATGGCAATATATACAGTATGCGCTGGATTGTCCAATGACGAAGATCGTCCAATGACGAAGATCGTCCAATGACGAAGATCGTCCAATGAGGAAGATCGTCCACCTCGACATGGATGCCTTCTACGCCGCCGTCGAGCAGCGGGACAACCCGGCGCTGCGCGGCCAGCCGGTGGTGGTCGGCGGGCGGCCGGAGGGGCGCGGGGTGGTGGCCGCGGCGAGCTACGAGGCGCGCCGGCACGGCGTGCGCTCGGCGATGCCGATGGCCACGGCGCTGCGCCTGTGCCCGAAGCTGGTCATCGTGCGCCCCGACTTCCAGCACTACCGCGCCGTGTCGCGCGAGGTCATGGAGATCCTGCGCGCCTGCACGCCGCTCGTGGAGCCGCTGTCGCTCGACGAAGCCTACCTCGACGTCACGCACAACGCCTGGGGCGAGCCGCTCGCCCAGGAGGTTGCAAGAAAGCTGAAGCAGCAGATTCGCGAGGCGACCGGCCTGACGGC
Organism: uncultured bacterium; assembly: GCA_965233165.1. Classification (GTDB taxonomy): domain Bacteria; phylum Pseudomonadota; class Gammaproteobacteria; order Burkholderiales; family SG8-39; genus SCGC-AG-212-J23. Next base: position 33,271 of record CBDDRX010000087.1, read on the forward strand.
GTCCGCCGGCGTCGCGCCGAACAAGTTCCTGGCGAAGATCGCCTCGGGCTGGCGCAAGCCCGACGGCCTGACCGTCATCGCGCCGGAGCGCGTGGAGCGCTTCCTGCAGCAGCTTCCGGTCGACGCGCTGTGGGGCGTCGGCCCGGTGACCGCGAAGAAGCTGAAGGGCGCCGGCATCGAGCGCGTCGTCGACGTGCGCGCGGCCGACCCGCAGCGCCTGCAGCAGCTCGTCGGCAGCCTCGCCGAGTGGCTGATCGCGCTCGCGCAAGGCGAGGACCACCGCGAGGTCTGCCCGGACCGGCCGACGAAGTCGGTGAGCGAGGAGAGCACCTATCCCGAGGACCTGGTGGACGCGGAGCTCATGCGCAGCGAGATCGAAGGCATGGCCCGCGCCGTCGCCGCGAGCCTCGAGCGCAAGCAGCTCACCGCGCGGACGGTGACCATCAAGGTGCGCTATCCGGACTTCACCACGGTGACGCGCAGCCACACCTGCGAGCCGCCGTCGCGCGATCCGGCCCGCCTCGCCGAGCGCGCCGCTTCGCTGCTCGAGCGCACCGAGGCAGGCAAGCGGCCGGTCCGCCTGCTCGGCGTCGGCGCGCACGGGCTGGCGGAAGACGGCGTGCGCGCAGAGAAACGGGAAGAAATGCTCTTGCTCTAGGGGGTTACAATCCCCCGGGCATGGTCATCCAGTCGCTGCTCGACACCGACCTCTACAAGTTCACGATGATGCAGGTCGTCCTGCACCATTTCCCGGGCGCGCAGGTCGAGTACAAGTTCCGCTGCCGCACCGAAGGCGTGGACCTGCGTCCCTACCTGGGCGAGATCCAGTCCGAGATCGGCAGCCTGTGCGACCTGCGCTTCACGCAGGCCGAGCTCGCCTACCTGCGCAGCCTGCGCTTCATGAAGTCCGATTTTGTCGACTTCCTCGGCCTGTTCCATTTCGATGCGCGCTTCATCCGCGTCGAGCAGGACGCGAAGGAGACCGGCGGCATCGGCATCACCATCCGCGGACCGTGGCTGCACACGATCCTGTACGAGATCCCGGTGCTCGCCATCGTGTCCGAGGTGTACTTCCGCCGCACCCAGCCGAAGGCCGAGCTCGCCGAGGGCCGCCGGCGGCTGCAGGCGAAGATCGACCTGGTGCGCAAGGTCGAGCCGGACCTCGACTTCAAGATTTCCGACTTCGGCACCCGGAGGCGCTTCTCGCGCGACTGGCAGGAGGAAGTCCTGCAGACGCTCAGGCGCGAGGTGCCGGAATACACGGCGGGAACCTCCAACGTCTGGTTCGCGATGCGCAACAACCTGACGCCGCTCGGGACGATGGCGCACGAGTACATGCAGGCGTGCCAGGCGCTCGGCCCGCGCCTGCGCGACTCGCAGACCTTCGCCTTCGACAAGTGGGCGCAGGAATACCGGGGCGACCTCGGCATCGCGCTCTCGGACACCTACGGGCTGGACGCCTTCCTGCGCGACTTCGACATGTACTTCTGCAAGCTCTTCGACGGCGCGCGCCACGATTCGGGCGACCCCTTCGACTGGGGCGAGAAGATCATCGCCCACTACAAGAGGAACCGCGTCGACCCGCGCACCAAGCAGCTCATCTTCTCCGACCAGCTCGACTTCCCGCTTGCCATCCAGATCGCGCGCCGCTTCCAGGGCCGGGCGATCACCGCGTTCGGCATCGGCACCAACCTCACCAACGACCTGGGCTACGAGCCGATCAACATCGTGGTCAAGATGACCGAGTGCAACGGCCAGCCGGTGGCGAAGGTCTCCGACTCGCCCGGCAAGACGGTCAGCAAGGATCCGGGCTACCTCGCTTACCTGCGCCAGGTGTTCGGGCTCGACACCGAAGCGCGGCCCGCCGAGAAAGTCTGAGCCTCCTGCGCACCGCCGGCGGCGTGCTGGCCGCCTGCTTTCTCCTGAACATGCTGGGACGCGGGCTCGGCGACACCTATGCGGTGTTCCTCCTGCCGCTCGAGCGCGAGTTCGGCTGGACGCGCTCGCAGGTCACCGGCGTCTATTCGCTCTACCTGCTGGTCAACGGCTTCAGCGCGCCGCTGGTCGGCCTGCTCTTCGACCGGATCGGCCCGCGCTGGGTGTACGGCACGGGCGTCGCCTGCCTCGGCACGGCGTTCTTCCTCGCGAGCGCGCTCGCGACGCTGTGGCAGTTCTACCTCTTCATCGGCGTCATGGTCGGCCTCGCCGTCAGCCTGAACGGCATGGTGCCCGGCTCGGCGCTCCTTTCGCGCTGGTACCGCGCGCGCCTGTCGACCGCGATCGGCATCGCGTTCTCGGCGGTCGGCGTGGGCACGCTCATCTTCGTCCCGCTCGCGCAGTACCTGGTCACAGAATACGACTGGCGCGTCGCCTACCGCGCGATGGGCATCGGCATGCTCGTGTTGGTGCCGGTAGTGCTGCTCGCGGTGCCCTGGCGCAGGTTCCAGGCCGGGCATCCGGACCTGCACGGCGCGAAGGCGAAGGGCGGGCGGGAAGGCACGACCGTGCGCGAGGCGCTGCGCTCGCCGGTCTTCTGGAGCCTTTCGCAGATCTTCTTCTTCACCGCCACGGCGATGTTCTCGGTGCTCGTGCAGCTCGTCGCGTTCCTCATCGACGCAGGCTACTCGCCGCTTGCCGCGGCGACCGCCTTCGGCGTGCTCGGCATGCTCTCGGCGACCAGCATCATGCTGAGCGGCCCGATCGCGGAGCGCTTCGGGTACCGGCAGTCGGTCACCGTGAGCTTCGTCGGGACGGCGAGCGGCATCCTGATCCTGGCCCTCATCACCCGCTGGCCGACGGCGCTCGCGCTCGGCGCGTTCGTCGTCGTCTACGGCTTCTGCATGGGAGTGCGCGGGCCGGTGATCTCGACGGTCAGCGCGCGCACCTTCGCCGGGCCGAACGTCGCCACCATCTACGGCGCCATCTACTCGACCAATGCGCTCGGCGCCGCGTTCGGCTCCTTCATGGGCGGCCTCCTGCACGACTTCACCGGCGGGTACGTCGCCGGCCTCGCGATGGCCTTCGCCGCCATCCTGGTCGCGGCGCTGCCCTTCTGGACCCAGCCGGCGCTGCGCAACTTCCGCTAGGCGACGATCGGCGCTACCAGCGGATCCCGCGGCCCTTCAGGAGCGGGATCGCGAGGTCCGGGCGGTCGGTGATCAGGCCGTCGACGCCAAGATCGAGCATGCGCCCCATCGCCGCCGGGTCGTTGACGGTCCAGACGAGCACCTTCAGCCCGAGGGCGCGCGCCTCCTGCAGCGCCGCCGGCGTAAGGTCATTGAAGAATACCGACCAGTACGCGCCGCCCGCCGCCTTGATCATCCGCGGGACGGACCCGTGCTCGCGGAACTGGAAGCCCGCCGTCCACGGCGAGCCGGCCGGATGGGTCGCCTGGATGTTGTCCAAGCGCCGCTGGATGCTGAGGTAGACGGTGGGAATCTCCGGGGCGATCTTCTGCACGACCTGCAGCGTGCGCCAGTCGAAGGAGAGGATCTGCGCGCGGCCGGCGACGCCGGCCTTGCGGATCTCGTCGACCACCGCGCGGGCGAACGGCTCCGGCGCCGGCGTCTCGTCCGGCTTCTCCGGATGCAGCTTCGTCTCGATCGCGAAGCGGACCTTCGCGTCGCCCTTGACCATCTCGAAGAGATCCGCCAGGCGCGGGATGCGCGCGCCGTCCACCGGTTTCTGCTCCGGGTAGTTGCGTGCGTAGTCTGTCCCGGGCTTGAGGCGCCCGACGTCGTAGGCCTGCAGCTCGGCCCACGTGAGCGAGTGGATCGCCGGCCCGCGGCCCTCGAGGAACTTCCCGTCCGCGCCGCGGGTGAGATCCGGGTTCAGCGTCTGGTCGTGGTGGATGACCGCCACGCCGTCCTTCGTGATCGCGATGTCGAGCTCCAGCGTCGTCACCCCCAGCTCGCGCGCGCGCTGGAACCCCGGCAGCGTGTTCTCCGGCAGCAGGCCGCGCGCGCCGCGATGGCCCTGCAGGTCGATGGTCTGTGCGCTGGCGGCGCCGCCGAGCAAGAGGGAGAGAAAGACGAGGAGAGCTTTCATGCGATCTCCGAGATGGCGCGCAGCCGGCGCTCGCGTTCCTTCAGTGAACAGCCGCGAAGGTCGGCGGCGCCGCGCTCGGTGACGACGATGCCGGCCTCGCTGCGTGGCGTGGACACCGGGCCCAAGAGCTTCTCGACGATGCGGGAGGCGGGCAGGAGCATGAGCGAGGCGCCGCCCGGCGAGTGGTTCGCGGCGCGGATGAAGTCGAGCGCGCCGCCGACGGCGCCGACGTAGCTGCCCTTCGCCACCTCGCCGTTCACCTGGCCGGTGAGGTCGACCTCGACCGCCGAGTTGATCGCGACGAAGCGCTCCAGGCCGTGGAGCACCGCCGGGTCGTGCGTGTATTCGCTGCTTCTCAGCCTCACCGCCGGATTCTCTCGTGCGAATGAGAACAGGCGCGGGGAGCCGATCAGCATCGCGCAGTCGACCTGGCTGACGACCTTGCGCTCGACGAGCTCGACGATCCCGTCGCCGACCGTCCCGGAATGCACGCGCAGGCCGGCGTGGCGGCCGAGGAGCGCGCAGACCGCGTCGGGCAGCGCGCCGATGCCGAACTCCAGCACCGCCCCGTCTGGAATGAAGGGGAGGGCGTTTCCTGCGATCGCCATCTCGTGCTCGCCCGGCGCTCTCGCCGCCGGGCGCGCTGGGGGACGTGAAGACCTGATGAGCAGGTCAAAATCATCTTGCCGGAGAAGCCGTTCCGAATAGGTCCACGGAACCTGGTCGTTCACTTCGGCGACGATGGCGCGGGAGGCATCGAGGGCGGGGACGAGGTAGTCGGCGGCGAGGCCCATGCTGTACTCGCCGGCGGCATTCGGTGGGCTGACCTGGAGGAAGACGACGTCGGCGCGGATGCGCCCGGCACGGATGAGCGGGCCGATCTGGGAGTAGGGGACGGGAAGGACTTCCAGCGCGCCGGCGTCCGCCAGCGCCCGGTTGTGGCCGATGCCGCAATAGGCGGAAAGGCGCAAGTGATCGGCGTGCTCCGGCTTGAGGATCCCGGAATAGCCGGTGCCGAGGAAGAGCGAGCACCCGGAGAGGGCACTTCGCTGCGCGACGAGCGCTTCCACGAGAGTTTGCGGCTCGGCGCAGGCCTGGCCGACGACGATGCCCTCGCCCGGGCGGACGGCGGCGGAAAGCTCGACGCTCACCGCCTGGCCGGACGCGCGCCGCGCTCGTCGAACACGTAGTTCAGGATGACCAGGTCGCGGACCGCGCCGGAGAGCCGGAGCTTGATCGCCCACTCGCCGGTCATGTCGAGGTCGAGCTGCGCCGCGTACTCGCCCGGCGCCTTGCCGGGCTTCGCGACCACGGGCTTGATGTTGTGCGCCATCGGCATGGACGGCATGTCCGCGCCGATGCTGATGCGCACGTTCTCGAGCGGCTTGCCGCCGCGCTCCAGCTTCACCTTGCAGTCATAGACGAAGTCCGTCCCGGTGAACCTGCATTCCATCTCGCCCCGGACCTTCTGCGCGAAGGCCGTGCACGGCACGAGAATGACCATCAGTAGGAACAATCTCATTTTCGGGAGAGCAGGCGGTGGACCATCCGCTCGTCGAGGATACCGCGCGGGCGGAAGACGAGCAGGACGGCGACCAGGCCGCCGAAGACGATCATCCGGTATTCCTGGAGGGCGCGGGTCGCCTCGAGCACGCCGATGTCGAGGAGCACCCCGAGGAGCGGGCCGAGCGCGGTCCCGAGGCCGCCGATGAGCGCGTAGGCGAGGCTGTGCACGCCCAGCATGATGTCGAAATTCCGCGGCTCGATGTAGGTGTTGTGGTGCGCGAACAGGGCGCCCCCCAGCGCCGCCAGCCCGCCGGCCGCGGCGGCCACGCCGAGCTTCAGGCGGTACACGTCCAGCCCGAGCGTCCCGGCGAGCTCCGGGTCCTCGCCCGCGGCGCGCAGGGTCGCGCCCAGGCGCGAGCGCTCCATGAGCAGGAAGCAGGCCAGCACGCCGCCCAGGAGGACCCAGATGAGGACCAGGAACGCGGTGGGCTGGACGCCCTGCTCGAAAACCCAGCGGATGCCGCCGAAGCCCTGCGCCCCGTCCGGGCCGACCGGCTCGCCGTCGACCTCGACCTGCCAGCGGAAGAGCTCGAACGCGATGCGCAGCATCTCCGCGGCGGCGAGCGTCGCCATGGCGAAGTAGAGGCCGCGCAGGCGCATCGCGGGCAGGGCGACCAGCAGCGCGGCGAGCGCCCCGGCGGCCATCGCGCCGAGCGCGGCGAGCGGCAGGGGCCAGCCGAGCATCGCGGTGCCGATGCCGGCGGCATAGGCGCCGACGCCGAAGAAGCCCTGCTGGCCGAACGACAGCTCGCCGGCGATCAGCAGGAGATAGGCCGAAAGCGCGACGAACGAGAACAGCCCGACGTTGGTCAGGACGCCGATCGCGTATTCATCCACGGCGGCGAATCCATGGCGGACTGAGGGCGAGCAGCACGAAGAGGAGGAGGTAGGCGACGAAGTCGCGCACCTGGGGGCCGAGGTACCACTGGCTGTGCGCCTCGATGATCCCGAGCGCCAGCCCGCCGATCACGGCGCCGGGCAGGGAGCCCAGGCCGCCGAGCATCATGGCGAGCATGCCCTTGAGCGTGGACCACATGCCGAGCATGGGCGTGACCTGCTCCTGCGTCGAGACGATCAGGAACCCGGCGATGCCGCCGATCGCGGCCGCCAGGGCGAAGACGAGCAGGAAGGTGCGCCCGACGTCGATCCCGGCGAGCTCCGCGGCGGTGCCGTGGTCCACGATCGCGCGCACGGCGATGCCGAAGCGCGTGCGATAGAGGAGCCAGCGCAGGAACACGCAGACCGCGGCCGCCGCGCCGATCATGACCAGCGACTCCAGGCGGAAGGTGAGCGGGCCGAGCGAGAGCGGCGCGGCCTCGAGGAGCGGCGGGAATGCGTAGATGTGCTGCGGCATCGCGAGGGAGACCAGCTCCTCGAGCTGCATCCAGAGCGCGAAGCTAGCGACCATCGCCGCGACCGCCGAGCCCTTGCGGTGCGGTGCGAACGACAGGCGCTCGACGTACACGCTCGCCGCGACCGCGCCGGCCACCACGGCCACGAAGAGGACGCCGATCCCGGCGTCGAAGCGCAGCGACAGCCAGGCCGCGCCGTAGCAGCCGACCATGATCGCGGGGCCGAACGAAAGGTTGACCTTCCTCAGGACCCCGAAGATGAGCGTGAAGCCGACGGCGAGCAGCGCATACGACGACCCAAGCGCCAGGCCGTCAAGGGAATTCTGAAAAAAATCGATCACGCCTTCGAGCCGAGATAGGCTCTCTTGATCACTTCATCCTCGGCAAGCGAGCCCGGATTGCCGCTGAACGTGATCTTCCCCTGCTCCATGAGGAAGAAGTGCTTCGCCACCTTGAGCGCCATGTGCGCGTTCTGCTCGACGAGGAAAATCGTCGTGCCGTCGCGGTGGAGCTGGCCGATGATGTCGAAGATCTCCTCGACCACGAGCGGCGCGAGGCCGAGCGAGGGCTCGTCCATGAGGAGGAGCTTCGGCCGCGACATGAGGGCGCGCGCCACCGCGAGCATCTGCTGCTCGCCGCCCGAGAGCGTGCCCGCGTTCTGCGTCGCCCGCTCCTTCAGGCGCGGGAAGCGCACGAACACGCGCTCGATGTCCTGCGCGAAGTCGTCCTTGCGCTGGTAGGCACCGGCGTGGAGGTTGTCGAGCACGGTCATCGACGGGAAGACGAGGCGGTTCTCCGGCACGAGCGCGATGCCGTGCGAGACGATGCGGTCGGGCTTCAGGCCGGCGATCTCCCGGCCCGAGAAGCGGATCGAGCCGCGGCGCGGCTTGAGCACGCCGGCGATGCTCATCATCAGGGTGGTCTTGCCGGCGCCGTTCGGGCCGAGCAGGCAGGTGATGGAGCCCTCGGCGACCTCGAGCGAGACGCCCTTGAGCGCCTCGATCTTGCCGTAGGAAGTGACGAGGTCCTGGATGGTCAGCATGGTCAGGCGCCTCCCAGGTAGGCCTTCTTGACGGCCGGGTCGTTCTGGATCGCCGCCGGCGTCCCCTCGGCGATCTTGCGGCCGAAGTTGAGGACCGCGATGCGGTCGGTGACGCCCATGACCAGCTCCATGACGTGCTCGACGAGGACCACGGTGATCCCTTTCTCGCGCGTGCGCAGGATCCGCTCGCGCAACTGGCCGACTTCCTCGCTGTTCATGCCGGCGGCCGGCTCGTCGAGCAGCAGCAGCTTCGGCCGCGTGGCGAGGGCGCGCGCCAGCTCGAGGCGCCGCTGCTCGCCGAAGGCGAGGTTCGCCGCCAGCTCGTCGCGCTTGTGCGCGAGGCCGGAGAACTCGAGCAGCGCCAGGATCTCGTCGCGCACGCCCTTCTGCCCGCCGAGCCAGCGCGTCAGGAATCCGTGCCGGGCGCGGTCCTCGGGCGAGTTCTGCGCCACCCAGAGGTTCTGCCAGACCGTGAGCTGGCCGAACAGGCGGATGTTCTGGAACGTGCGCGAAATCCCGAGGTGCAGCCGCCTGTGCGTGGGCAGGTCGTTCAGATTTTGATTCTTAAATAGAATTTCTCCTGAAGTCACCGGGAACAGCCCTGTGATCACATTCACGGCGGTGCTCTTCCCGGAGCCGTTCGGGCCGATCAGGCCGAGGATTTCCCCTTCGCGCACCTGCAGGTCGAGCCCGTCGATGGCCTTCACGCCGCCGAAGTGACGGGAAACGGACTTCAGCTCAAGCACGCCGCCTCCCGAAGAAGCCCTGGGGACGCAGGTTCATGGCGAGCACGATGAGCGCGCCGAAAAGCAGGTTGCGCCAGTCGCCCAGGCCGCGCAGGCCCTCGATCAGGAAACCCTGGACGAAGATCACCGCCGCCACGGTGCCGAAGACGTTGGAGAGCCCGCCGACGATTGGGTAGGCGATCGCGAAGGTCGCCAGCAGGACGTTGAAGTTCGCGTGCTCGATGTGCGTCGTGTAATGCGCGTAGAGGCCCCCGCCCACCCCGGCGATCGCGCCGCCGACCGTGAACGCGCTCACCTTCACCGCGGTGAGGTTGAGGCCGACCGACTGCGCCGCGATCTCGTCCTCGCCGACCGCGCGCAGGACTGCGCCGTAGCGCGAGCGGTCGAACCACCAGAGGAGCGCGAGCACCGCGATGGCGACGGCCCAGATGAACAGCATCACCTCGCCGGTGGTCCAGCCGTTCTCCGGGAAGAAGCGGATCTGGCGGAAGCCCTCGCCGCCGAGCGGGCCGACCGTCACGTTGCCCTTGGCGATCTGGTAGTCGAAGTTGAAGAAGAACAGGCGCACGGCCTCGCCGAAGGCGAGCGTGGCGACCACCAGCATCAGCCCCTTCACCCGCAGGGCGGGGAAGCCGACGATGCAGGCCGTGATCGCGCCGGTGATCGCGCTGACGCCGAGCGCGGGCACGAGGTGCCAGCCGGCGAGCACCGTCAGCATCCCGGCGGTGTAGGCGCCGATCGCGAAGAAGGCGGCCTGCGCCATGGTGACCTGCCCGGTGAGCAGCACGATGTACGCCGACAGGCCGAGCAGCGTGTGGATCCCGATGATCTGCCCGAGGCCGTAGTAGAAGTCCATCAGTCGCGGCCTCCCTTTGCGGCGAAAATCCCTCCGGGCCTGAAGAAGAGGAAGACAAAGAGCAAGAGCATCACGTACAGGTCGCGCTCGGTGACGCCGCGGAACATCTGGAACACGCTCTCGAAGCCGCCGACGAGGAGGCCGGCGACGATCGCACCCGGGATGCTGCCCAGGCCGCCGATGACGGTGACGATGAGGCCTTTCACGGTGAGCGGCCCGGTGAGGAGCGGCGAGAGCGCGCCGACCGAGGCGCCGATCATCGCGCCCGCGAGGCCGCCGAGCAGGCCGGTGATGACGAACGTGGCGGCGTTGACGCGCGCCACGCGGATGCCGCAGAGCTGGGCGGCCACGGGCTGCTGCGCGACCGCGCGCGTGGCGAGACCCAGGCGCGTGCGGTACAGGAGGCCGAGCAGGCCGATCATGCATAGCACCGAGAGCGTGAAGACGAGCAGCAGGTCGCCGCGCAGCGTGTACTCGCCGAAGCGCATCATCACGTCGCTGAACAGCGCTGGATAGTTGAGAGGCAGGCCGTCGGTGGCGTGGACGACCACCTCGTCGATCAGGAGCAGCATCCCGACGGTGGCCATCAGCGTCGCGAGCGCGTTGGACGAGGGAATGAAGTGGAAGCAGGCGAGATACACCAGCCAGCCGAGCACGCCGCCGGCGAGGAAGGCGGCGAAGAACACGATCCAGGCCGGCACCTCCGCCCAGAAGACCCCGAGGATCAGCAGGCCGGCGTACGCGCCGCCGACCGACGCCGCGGCGTAGGCGAGGTTCAGCTTGTGCATCACGCCGAAGACGAGCGTGAAGCCGATCCCGATCAGCGCGTAGGTCGCGCCGAACAGGATCCCGTCGGAAACCGCCTGGAGGAAGTCGAGCATGGGCAAAAAAACGGGCGCAGGTGCCTGCGCCCGTTGTTTCCTGTTGCGCCGTCTACTGGAGCGGGTTGTGGAGAACGACCCAGTTGTTCCCCTTGGCCGTCACGAACAGGTAGGGCTTGTCCGCCTCGCGGTCGTCGGTGCGCTTGTTGACGCCGAGCAGCCCCTTGGTTTCCTTGAGCTTCGCCAGGCCGTCGCGGATCTTGCGCCGGTCCTCCTGCACCTTCGACTTGTCGCCGGAGATCTTCTCCGACTCCATGACGTCCTTCAGGATGAACACGTTCTCCCACGCCGCCATGGAGTGGAGGTCCGCCGCGCCCTTGAACTTCGCCGTGGTCTCGGCGGCGAACTTCGCTTCCTTGGTGACCGGCGCGAAGGAGCTCGGGATGATCATGCCCTGCGCCTGCTTCGAGCAGCCCTTCAGCGTCTCGAGCGACGAGGAGCTGGTCAGGCCGACCAGGACCTTGGGCTTCACGCCCTGGCGCTCCATCTCCTTCAGCGCGCCGCACATCGAGACCGGGTGGGCGGAGATGGCGACGATGTCCGCGTTCGCCCGCTTCATCTCGCGCGCCTGGGTGGCGAAGTTGGTGTCCGCGAGGAGCCACTTCGACTCGCCCAGCACCTGGAAGTTGTTCGCCTGGGCGCGGTCCTTCATGATCACGTGCCAGGAGGCGCGCGAGTGCGCGAAGTCCTCCTCGACGCCGCCGTAGACGGTCTTCAGCTCGGGGTGCTTGGTGCGCAGCCAGTAGAAGAGCGAGGAGTACATCGTCATCTCGTTCGGCACGTTGCGGAACGCCCACTCCGAGATCTTCGCCAGCCCGACCTTGACCGCCACGTCGGTGAAGATGGGCATCTGCAGGCCGGAATCGCTCGCGTCGCCGACCTTCTTCTGCAGCACGCCGAAGAGCGGCTCGGCGACGTTGGAGCACGTCGGTCCGACGGCGATCACGGCGTCGGTGCCGTGGATGCGGCGGACCACGGAGATGCCTTCCTCGGCCGTGCAGCGGTCGTCGTAGAACTCGATGGCGATCTTCGCCTTGGAGCCGTCGGCGAGCTTCACGCCGCCCGCCTTGTTGATGACGTCGGCCGCGGCCAGCATTGCCGCCTCGCTGTTGACGCCGAAGGAGCGCACCGGCCCGGTCTTCGCGCCGAAGCCTGCGATCTTGATGGTCTTCTCCTGCGCGAGCACCGGGGCGGCGCTCAGGGCGCACACCGCGAATGCCGCCGAAACTGCCAGGGCGATCTTCTTCACTTGAATCCTCCTCCTCAGGTAGATTTGCCGGGCCAGTGTAAATCCGGGAGAAGCCCATGGGGAAGTCCGTGAAGAAGAAATCCAACGGTGGATCGCAGCGCCGTGCTGCAGTGCGGAAAAATCTTTGGAGCGGCCTCCAGCCCGGCCAGGCGAACTTCACCGCGCTCTCGCCGATCGTCTTCCTGCCGCGCGCAGCCGAGATCTATCCCGACCGCACGGCGGTCGTGCACGGCGCCATGCGCATCAGCTATGCGCGGCTTTACGAGCGGGCGAAGCGCCTGGCGTCGGCGCTGCGCAAGAGCGGCGTGAAGCCCGGGGACGTCGTCTCCGCGATGCTGCCGAACCTGCCGCCGATGCTCGACTGCCACTATGGTGTGCCGATGTCCGGGGCGGTGCTGAACACGATCAACACGCGCCTCGACGCCGACACCGTCGCCTACATCCTCGAGCACGCGGAAGCCAAGATCTTCATCTGCGACAGGATGTTCGCCGCGGTTACCGGCCCGGCGCTGAAGAAGCTCAAGCGCAAGATCCTGGTCATCGACGCCGATGACGACTACGAGGGCTTCCTGAAGAAGGGCGACCCGGACTTCAAGTGGTCGCTGCCGGAATCCGAAACCGCGCCGATCGCGCTCAACTACACCTCCGGGACGACCGGACGGCCGAAAGGCGTCGTCTACCACCACCGCGGCACCTTCCTCGAGTCCTGCGGCAACATAATGGCATGGGCGATGCCGGCGCAGCCCGTGTACCTCTGGACGCTGCCGATGTTCCACTGCAACGGCTGGTGCTTCCCCTGGTCGGTCACCGCGATGGGCGGCACGCACGTCTGCCTGCGCGCCGTCGACCCGAAGGCCATCTTCGAGCTCATCGTCGAGCACAGCGTCACCCACATGTGCGGCGCGCCGACCGTGCTCACCATGCTCATCTCCGCACCGCCCGAGCAAAGGAAGAAGTTCAACAACCTCGTGCACATCCAGACCGGCGGCTCGCCGCCCCCGGCCAAGGTCATCAAGGAAATGGAGCAGCTCGGCTTCAAGGTGCTGCACATCTACGGCATGACCGAGCTGCAGGGCCCGTCCACGTTCTGCGCGCCCCAGGAGGGATGGTCTTCTCTCACCGAGGAGCAGCGCGCCAACGAGATGGCGAAGCAGGGTGTGCGCTACCAGGTGGTCGAAGGCCACATCGTCGGCGACCCGAAGACCTGCAAGCCGGTGAAGAAGGACGGCGAGTCCATCGGAGAGGTCCTCATCCAGGGCAACACGGTGATGCTCGGCTACCTCAAGGACCCCAAGGCCACCGCCGATGCCTTCGCCGGCGGCTGGATGCACACCGGCGACCTCGCCGTCTGGCACCCGACCAACTACATCGAGATCAAGGACCGCAAGAAGGACATCATCATCTCCGGCGGCGAGAACATCTCCTCCGTCGAAGTCGAGATCGCCCTATATAAGCATCCCGCGACGCAACTCGCGGCGGTGGTGGCCCGCCCCGACGAGAAGTGGGGCGAGACCCCCTGCGCCTTCGTCCAGCTCAAGCCCGGCGCCAGCGCCACCGAGCAGGAGTACATCGACTGGTGCCGCCAGAACCTCGCCCGCTACAAGGTCCCCAAGAAAGTAGTCTTCGGCCCCGTCCCCACCACCGCCACCGGCAAGATCCAGAAGTTCGTCCTCCGCGAACGCGCCAAAGGGCTTTGACTATGAGGCTACTCCACGGTGCTTGCGTTGATCGGTTTACAACTTGGCGGGTTGTAAGTCGCCACAGTTCAGATACTTCGCGTTAGGCTGCGAAGACACTCCATGGGAGAACTTGACGCCGTATCAATCTTCGCGAGCCTAGTGCTTACATGGGGTATCGGCCTCGCTCCTCCGTTGATCATTCAAAATTCCGGAAGGCTCGTTTGAATTCAAGGCCTGCAAGGATCATCGCGAGAAGGGCAAACGGAAGAAATCGTATGGTGTCGCAGGCTAACGCAGCGCAGGCCGACGCCAAACTTATTACGGCGGTCGATTCAAGGCAACCGCTGTGAAGTTGAGCAGCTTGCCCCGGTGTTCAGGTGAAGGACGTTGCGGCAGCGCTGGATCTTCATTTGAACTACACCGATAGCTATAGCGCTGCGTCGGCATACGGGCCTAGGTAAGCAGCCTATAATTCGGCGCTGGAGGTCAACATGAAGTATCGGATAGCACTTCACAAGTCGGAGGATGGCTACAGCGTGTCAGTACCCGGCCTCCCCGGTTGCTGGTCTCAAGGCGCCTCGGAGCAGGAGGCAGTGGAGAACATCCGTGATGCCATCCGCGAGTATCTTTCTGTGGTCGACGAGCAGCTCCGCGGCGAGGACATCCGCGAAATCGAAGTAACTGTCTAGCCTTGCCGAGCATTCCGGGCGTCAATCATCTCGACGCCGTCCGTGCGCTGGAGAAAGCCGGTTTCCGGATCGTGCGCCAAGGCAAACACATCGTCATGAGCAACGGTCAGCGCATCATTGTCGTTCCTCGCAACAACCCGGTAAATGCATTCACCATGGGTGGTATCGCTCGCGACGCCGGGCTTTCCGTTGAGCAGTTCCGTGAACTTCTGTAGGCCGATGGCACGCATAGCTGTTTGTTCTTTTGGACGGGCCACGCACCGTATCGATTCGTACCGGAATCATGCACTCCGATGAAGCGCAACGACTTTAGGATCGGCCAGGAGTTTTGGTGCGGCGGCAAACGCTGGCGCTGCACCGATATTGGAACCCGCGTCGTGATAGCGATTTGTCTGGAACCGCACGAAGTTGTGAGGTGGGAGGCGGGCGAACGGCTGGAGGATGTGCGCACCAGTCGCCGCATGACGGATGACGCTTCGTGGCATAACGGTCCGCCGTATGCACTCGAGGAATGCGTCTTCGATGAGTACGATATGGCAGTGTGTTCACTGCAACCGGATGCGGTGGCGTCTTGACGGCTACAGCGACACCGGAAACATGTTGACCTTCACCATTCAGCACGAACAGGAAGACGACGGGCGTTGGATTGCAGAAGTCCTTGAGCTGCCGGGCGTCCTTGTCTACGGTGCAACCGCTGACGAAGCCAGGGTGAAGGTTGGAGTTTTGGCTCTAAGCGCGCTCGCGGAGCACACCGAAGCCAAGCCACTCGAGTAGCGCGCTCGCAGCTCTCGATCGAATGCCGGAACATGCGAGTCTCGCGCTGCCGAACGGAACGATGATCCAATAGGAAATCGGTAGCTGTCCCCGATTTCAGCGGTCGAGGGTCTGGTCGTCGTAGGAGGCGGGGTCGGAGATGGGCTCGATGTGGCTTTCGATCGAGGCGTTCGGGACGAGGGAGCGGATGCGCGACTCGATTTCCTCGGAGAGTTGGTGCGCGTGCGAGACGGTCCACTCGTCGGGGACGAGGAGGTGGAAGCTGACGAAGCGGCGCGCGCCGGCATGGCGGGTGCGCAGGGCGTGGAAGGCCACGCCGTAGCGCTTCGAGTACTCGGCGAGGATCTTGTCGATCTCCTGCACCTCGTCGCGCGGGATGGCGGCGTCGAGGAGCCCGAGCACCGAGCGGCGCATGAGGCCCACGCCGGCCCAGACGATGTGGATGCCCACGGCGATGGCGATGAGCGGGTCGAGGACCAGCCAGCCCGTGAGCGCGACGATCGTCACGCCGCAGATCACGCCGGCGGAAGTCCAGACGTCGGTCATCAGGTGCCGGCCGTCCGCTTCCAGCGTGATGCTGTGGCTCGCGCGGCCGACGCGGATCAGGAGCAACCCGACGGACAGGTTGACGACCGCGGCGACGGCGCTGATCGCGAGCCCGAGCGCCGGCTCATCCAGCGGCGTGGGGTTGAGGAGGCGCGGCAGCGCGGTGGCGATGATGCCTGCGGCCGCGACGACGATCAGCGTTCCCTCGATGCCCGCCGACAGGTACTCGGCCTTCGACATGCCGTACGGGTGCTTCGCATCGGGCGGCGAGGCCGCGACCCGGAGCATCCAGAGGGCGAGGAGGGCGGCGCCGAGGTTGACGAAGCCCTCTAGGGCGTCGGAGAGCAGGCCGACCGAGCCGGTGAGCCACCAGGCCCACCACTTCAGCGACAGGGTGAGGAGGGCCGCCCCGATGGACAGCCAGGCGTAGCCCTGGAGGGTTTTCAGGCGGCGCGGCGCCGGCCCCGCAGGGAGGCGGTGCGCTCCGGATCGGGCGTGCCGTCGGCGTTCAGCGCCACGCCGTACAGTTTCTCGACCTGCTCGCGCGTGTAGTAGCCGCGCGAGACGTCGCGCGCCACCTTCTGCGGATCGCGCCGGTAGGGATCGCCGTAGCCGCCGCCGCCGGGCGTGGAGACGCGCACCACGTCGCCCGGTGCGAGCTCGATGTCCTGGTCCTTGGATAGATGCGGCGGGGTGTAGAAGGTGTTGTTTCTCTGGATGGACACTCTGTTCACCCCGCCGTCCCCGCCGCCGAGCGCGCCCTGCGGGCCGACCCGGCCATGGTCCATGACCATGGAGGCGCGCGAGGCGCCGCGCCGGACCTGGATCGCGTAGTTCACGCCGAAGCCACCGCGATGCTCGCCGGCGCCGCCGGAGCCCTCGTGGAGCGAGTACTCCTCGAAGAGCACCGGGTAGTACTGCTCCATCACCTCGATCGGTGTCGTCTTGGAGATGCCGATGGTCGAGCAGCCGTTCGAGATGCCGTCGGAGACCGCGTTGCCGCCGTACCCGCCGCCGGAGATGACGTACATGATGTACGCGCGGTTCTTCTTCGGGTCGCTGCCGCCGAGCGCCAGGTTGCCGGAAGTGCCCGCGGGCGCGGCGAAGAGCTCGTCCGGCAGCGCCTTTACCAGCGCCGAGAACACCGCCTCGGCGATGCGCTGGCTCACTTCGGCGGCGCAGCCGGAGACCGGGCGCGGGTACTTCGCGTAGAGGAAGGTGCCTTCCGGGTCCTTCACGCGCAGCGCCTCGAAGGTGCCGGCGTTGATCGGTACCTCGGGGAAGACGTGCTTCACCGCGAGGTAGACGGACGAGAGCGTGGTGGCGAGCACCGAGTTCATCGGCCCGCGGCACGGCGGCGAGGAGCCGGCGAAGTCGAACTCCAGCTCGCCGCCCGGCGTGCGCGTGACCTTGAGGCGGATATGGAGCGGCTCGTCGACCACGCCGTCGGAGTCGACGACGGAGTGGCCCTCGTAGGTGCCCACCGGGATGCGGGCGATCTTCGCGCGCATCTGCTGCGCGGCGCGCTTGCGCAGCTCCGCGATCGCCGCCTCGACCACGTCCGCACCGTAGCGGTCGAGCAGGGCGGTGAGGCGCTTCTCGCCGGTGGCGAGCGCCGCGGCCTGCGCCTTGATGTCGCCGATGCGCTGGTCGGCGATGCGGATGTTCGACAGGATGATGGAGAGGATCTCCGGGTCGAGCGCGCCCTTCTTGTAGAGCTTCACCGGCGGCAGGCGCAGGCCTTCCTGCTCGACTTCGGTCGCGTTCGCCGAGAAGCCGCCCGGCACCATGCCGCCGGTGTCCGGCCAGTGGCCGGTGTTGGCGAGCCAGGACCAGAGCTTTCCCTGGTAGAAGAACGGCTTCACGAACTTCACGTCCATGAGGTGCGTGCCGCCGAGGTACGGGTCGTTGACGATGAAGACATCGCCGGGGGAGACCTCGCGGGCGTTCGCGTGGCCGATCACCGCGCGCGTCGAGAACTGCATCGTGCCCACGAACACCGGCAGGCCGAGCTCGCCCTGGGCTATCAGCGCGCCGTCCTCCTTCGCGTAGATGCCGTCGGAGCGGTCGAGCGCCTCCGAGATCACCGGCGAGAAGGCCGCGCGCACGAAGGCGAGGTCCATCTCGTTGCAGACCTGCTGCAGGCCGTTCTGGATGACCGCGAGCGTGATCGGGTCGAGGGCGCTCATTTCGTCCTAGTGTATGCGCGGTAGAGGGTGAATTCGAACCCGGGAATCGCTGCTTTTTCCTGGTCTGCGATCAGGATCGCGTATGGCGGCTTTCCGTCGGGGTCATGAAAGAGAATCCCCTGTGGAGAACCGGAAGGCCTGGAACTGCCAAGACCCAGGAGCAAGGTTCGCGTTGCGGACGGCAGAACTGCGTCGCCGGGCGAGACCTGCTCGCAGGCCCAGCGGCGGAAGAGGACCAATTTGCTCAGGCAGCGCCTGGACCACGGCGTTTGATTGTTGAATCTATCCAGGTAAGGCTTGCTTTGAAGAATCCCGGGCGAATCCAGCTCGTACGTCCCGAGGTACTTGCCCTGGCCGGGCGCGACGTCGGCGATCCAGCGCTTCGCGCTGCGAAAGCCGGGGATCGCGAGGCGCTCGGCGAGGTGCTCGTCGTCGTACCAGGCGTTGAACTCCTCCTCCATCTGGGGAGGCGGCTCGGTCATCGTCAGCAGCAGGCCGCGGTTCATACGGTCACCTTCAGGTTGCCGAGCGCATCCACTTCGGCGCGGTTGCCGGGCTCGAGCACCGTCGTGCAGTCGAGCTGCTCGACGATCGCCGGCCCTTCGAAGCGCGCGGGCAGGCTTTCGCGCTGGTAGACGGGCGTATCGAGCCAGCCGCCGTCGAACCAGACCTTTCGTTCCATGGGTTTCTCCACGGGTTTCGACTCGAGCAAGCGCATCGGGTGGCGCTTCCTTTGACCGATCACCGCCGTGTGCAGGTTCACCAGCACCGCGCGGATCTCCGGCAGCTCGACGCCGAAGCGCTCGAAGTACGCCTTCTCGAACAGCGCCTGCAGCGCCTCGCGGTCCGCCTCCGGGCGCGGCAGGCTCACCGTGAGGATGTGGCTCTGGCCCTGGAACTGCATGTCGGCGGAGTAGAGCAGCCGCACGCCCTCGATGGCGATGGCTTCCCGCTCCAGGAGCTTCCTGCCTTCCGCGCCCTGGGCTGCGAGGATCCTCGCCACGATGCCTTTCTCCAGCGAGGCCACCGGCTGGTTGACCGTGTTCACGTAGTCGCGCCGCAGGTCGGCGACCGCGCAGCCGAGCGCGTTGGTGATGCCGGGGCGCGCCGGAATGAGGAGGCGCGGGATGCCGAGTTCGCGCGCGAGCGCCGCCGCGTGCAGTGGCCCGGCGCCGCCGAAGGGGAAGAGCACGAAGTCGCGCGGGTCGTGGCCGCGCGAAAGGGAAACCATCCGGATCGCGCTCGCCATCTTGTCGTTCGCGATGCGTAGGACTGCGGCCGCAGCGCCAATGGCATCCATACCAAGGGGTTTGCCTATCTTTTCCTCGAAGATGGTTTTTATTCTCTGAACATCCACCCGACCTTGGACACCGAGCAGCTTCTCTGCGTTGAGGCGGCCGAGAAGCAAATTCGCATCGGTAATCGTGGGCTCGGTGCCGCCGCGGCCGAAGCTGATGGGGCCGGGCGTGGCGCCGGCGCTCCGTGGGCCGACCCGAAGCATGCCGTCCTCGCCGATCGAGGCGATCGAGCCGCCGCCCGCGCCGATGGTGTGCACGTCGACCATCGGCACGTGGACCGGCATCGCGTACTCGATCTCCAGCTCCGAGCTCACTTCCGGGACGCCGTCGCGGATCAGCCCGACATCCGTGGAGGTCCCGCCCATGTCGTAGGTGATCGCGTTGGCAAAGCCGGCGGCGGCTGTCGAGGCGGCCGCGGCGATGATCCCCGAGGCGGGGCCGGACATGACGGTGTTCACGGCGCTCTCGGCGGCCAGGGGCGCGCTGATCGTGCCGCCGTTGCCCTGCATGACGAGGAGGTCGGCGCGAAAGCCCCGCTTGCCGAGCTCCTGCGAGAGCGTCTTCAGGTAGCGGTCGAGGACGGGCTGCACGGAAGCGTTGACCGCGGCGGTCACGCCGCGCTCGTACTCGCGATACTCGGAGAGCAGGCGATGGCCGGCGGTGATGTACCGGTTCGGCCATTCCTCCTGCGCGATCTCGAGGGCGCGGCGCTCGTGCGCCGGGTTGATGTAGCTGTGCAGGAAATGGATGACGAGCGATTCGCAGCCCGCTTCCCGCAGGGCACGCGCCGCGGCGCGCACGCCCGCCTCGTCGAGCGGCGTGACGACCTCGCCGGCGGCATCCATGCGCTCGAGCGCCTCCATGCGCAGCTCGCGCGGGATCAGGGGCTCGAACCGGCCCGTGAGGCCATACGGCGTCGGCCGGGTGCGCCGGCCCAGCTCGAGCACGTCGCGGAAGCCGCGCGTGGTGATGAGCCCGGTCTTCGCGAGCTTCCTCTCGAGCAGCGCATTGGTCGTCGTGGTCGTCCCGTGGATCAACAGGCCGATGCTCGAGAGATCGATCCCGGTTTCCTGGAGCGCAGCGAGGACGCCGAACGCCTGGTTCTGCGGCGTCGTGGGCACCTTCGCGAGGCGAACCTCGCCGCTCTTCGCATCCAGCGCGATCAGGTCGGTGAACGTCCCGCCAACGTCGATGCCCGCGATCCAGCTCATGCGCGGCGCACCCCGACGTAGCGCTCGAGGAGCTCGCGGCTGCGCCCGAGCTCGGCCGGCGGCGCCTCGTGCACGAGCACCCCGTTCTCGAGGAACGCCACCCGGTCGGCCACCTGCATCGCCGCGTCGACCTTCTGCTCGACGAGCAGCACGGCCACGCCGCGCGAGCGGAGGAGGGTCACGGTCTCGAGCACCTTCTGCACGAAGCTCGGCTGCAGGCCTTCGCAGGGCTCGTCGAGCAGCATGACCTTCGGCTGCAGGCAAAGGGCGCGCCCCATCGCCAGCATCTGCTGCTGCCCGCCCGAGAGCGTGCCGGCCAGCTGGCGCAGGCGCTCGCGCAGGACCGGAAAGAGCTGGTAGATCTCCTCGATGTCGAACCTCCCCTTACCGCCCAGAAGCCCCATGCGCAGGTTCTCCTCCACCGTCATCTCGGGAAACAAGCGCCGGCCCTGCGGCACATAGCCGATGCCCAGGCGCGGGACGGCGTGCGGCGGCTGGCGCGTGAGATCCTCGTCGCCGAGCCGGATCCTGCCCGAGCGGCAGTCGATGAGCCGCATGATTGCCTTCAGCGCCGTGGTCTTGCCCGCGCCGTTGCGGCCGAGGAGGGCGACCACCTCGCCCGGCTGCACCCGCAGCGACACCTTCCGCAGCACCTGGACGTTGCCATAGAAGCAATCGATGCCTTCGAGCGAAAGGGTCATCGGCCCAGGTACGCCTTCTGCACGGCCGGATCCTTCTCGATCTCGGCCGGCGAGCCTTCGGAAATGATCGTCCCGGCCTCCATCACCGTCACCCGCTGCGCCAGGTTGAGGACCACGGACATGTTGTGCTCGATGAGCAGGACGGTCGCGCGGCGCGCGATAACCCGCACCAGCGCGCAAAAGCGCTCGATCTCGGACTCGGCGAGGCCCTGCGTGGGCTCGTCGAGGATCAGCAGGCGCGGCTCGGCGGCGAGCGCCATTGCAAGCTCGAGCAGCCGCTGGTGCCCGTAGGCGAGCGAGTCGGCCCGCTGCCCGGAGAAGCCCTCCAGCCCGACCGCGTCGAGGGATTCCCGGACCTTCCCGGCGACCTGCTTCTCGGAGAAGCCGCGCGTCAGGCGCCGCTGCGCGGGAAGGGCCACGTTCTCATAGCACGAGAGGCCCTTGAAGATGCTGGTGACCTGGAACGTGTAGACGATGCCGGCCATCAGGCGCTGCCAGGGCGGGACGGCGGTGATGTCGCGGCCTTCGTACAGGATGGATCCCGAGGTCGGCTGCGCCCGCCCGCAGACCATGCCGACGAGCGTGGTCTTGCCGGCGCCGTTCGGGCCGATGATGGCGCGGATCTCGCCTTGCGCGACGCGCAGGTTCACGCCGTCCACGGCCGTGAGGCCGCCGAAGCGCTTGGTGAGCGCCACGGTCTCGATCAGGGCAGCCATGCCGCCCATCGCGTGCGGACCCAGCCGAGGAAGCCGAGCGGGAACCACAGCACGAGCACCACCAGGACGATGCCGACCACCAGCAGGTAGGCGGACGTCCAGCCGCTCGCGAAGTCCACCAGGTAGAACATGAGCCCGGTGCCGAGGAGCGGCCCGAGCAGCGTGCCGGCGCCGCCGAGGAGCGTCCAGAGCAGCGGGTAGATCGAGAAGAGGATCGAGGCGAACGTCGAGCCGACATACGAGAAGAGGATCGCGTACGCCGCGCCCGCCGCCGCGGAGAGCGTGCCGGAGATGACGACCGAGAGCAGCTTGTAGAGGAAGCTGTTGTAGCCGAGCAGGCGCGTGCGCTCCTCGTTCTCCCGGATGGCGATCAGGACCCGCCCGATCCGCGAGACCCGTAGCGCGAGGCAGCCGAGCAGCGCCGCGGCGAAAAGCAGGAGCGCGCCGTTGTACTTCATGACCGGTTCATGGAAGCCGATCCCCAGCAGCGGCTGCGCCTTGACGATGAAGCCCTGGTCGCCGAGCGTGATCTCGTTGAAGTAGAGCGTGCCGAGGTAGAGCGCCTGCGCGAACATGAGGCTGACGATCAGGAAGGCCACGCCTGAGGTGCGCAGCGCCAGCAGGCCGAACAGCACGGACAGGACCAGCCCGGAGAGCACGCCGAGGAAAAAGCCGAAAGGCGCGCCGACCTCGAGGTAATACATGGGCAGCCCGGCGCCGTACATGCCGGCGGCGAAGAACATCGCGTGGCCGAGGCTCATCAATCCCGTGTAGCCGAGCAGGATGTTGTAGCCCAGCGCGTACACCGCGAGGACCATGATCCGCGCGACATTCGTGTGGTGGTAGGGCGCGAGGACGAACTGCAGCAGGAACAGCGCGACGATCACCGCGACGTGCAGGAGGAGCGCTTTCTTCGTCCCGCTCACGTGCGCGACTGGCCGAAGAGCCCCGCCGGCCGGACGATGAGCACTGCGGCGACCAGCAGGGTGGCGACGATCTTCGCCAGCGTGGGCGAGAAGAACACCGAGACGATGCCGTCGCTCAGGCCGACGACGAAGGCCGCGACCAGCGTTCCCTTCACGCTGCCCAGGCCGCCGAGGATCACGACGATGAAGGAAAGGAGCAGCGGGTCGAGCCCCATCAGGTAGTGCGCCTGCTGGATCGGGACCACGAGCACGCCGGCCGCTGCCGCGAGCATCGCGCCGAGCGCGAAGACCATCGCGTAGACGCGCCGCGCCGGCACGCCCATGGCCTGCGCCATCTCCAGGTCCTGCTGCGCGGCGCGCATGTACAGGCCCAGGGTGGTGCGCGTGAGCAGCCACCAGGTGCCGGCGAGGAGCGCGGCGGAGATGCCGGCCACCACGAACTTGTAGCCGGAGTAGCCGAACCAGGGGAAGTCGACCTTGAAGTACACCGGCGGGGCGACCGGGCGCGCGTCCGGCCCGTAGAGCGTGAGGACCACCTGCTGCAGGATGTAGAGCAGGCCGATGGTCGCGACGATCGTGCTCTCCGGGTGATAGTCGACGCGGCGCAGGACCAGCCGGTCGGTCGCGAGCGCGACGGTGCCGACCACCAGCGGTGCGACGAGCAGGGCGAAGACGAAGCCGCCGAGCGGGCTCTCGACCAGGCTCGTGCAGTACCACGCGAGCACCGCGCCGAGCATGAAGAACTCGCCGTGTGCGACGTTGACGATGCGCATGACGCCGAACACGAGCGAGAGCCCGAGCGCGGTCAGGGCGAGGACGAACGCCCCGACCGTGCCCTCGAGCAGGGCTAGGAAAAGATGCGGCCCGAAGCTCAACGCGGCTGTAACGCGTTCCTAGCGATCAGAAGCTTTGCTTGGTGTAATCCGCCTCGGGATCGTAGAGGCTGTCTTCGATGCGGGTGCGGTGCACCGTCTTCAGCTTCTTGCCTTCAACGCGGGAGACGTACTGGTGCCCGTAGCACTGGTGCAGCTTGCCGTTGAACAGCTTGCGGCCCTGCGGGTGCGCCGCGCCTTCCGGGAACTCCTTCACGCTCTCGAGGTACTCGATGAGCTTGCGGTAGTCCGCCGGCGAGGGGTCCTTGTAGCCGCTCTTCTCCACGGCCTGCTTGATGACATGCAGCGTCTCCCAGCAGCCGAACATGTGGGAGTAGGTGGAGACGTCCTTCGGGTCGTTCACGCTCGCGCCGGACTCGTTCACGCCGACGCGCTTGCGGTAGTCCTGCACGTAGGCCGGCGTATTCGCCTCGGCGTAGCGGGGGAACGCTTCCCAGAAGTACGTGTTCTCCAGGTACTCGAGCCCGGGGGCCGCAAGGTTCACGCCTTCCAGCGAGTCGATGAAGCCGAAGATCTGCGGCCGCTTCTTGCCGAAATGCTCGCCCATCTCCTTGACGAAGGTGAGCACGCCCGGGCCGACCATCACGTGGTAGAGCACCTCGGTCTCCTTCGGCACGCGGGCGAAGTACTTGGTGAAGGAGCTCTCGGTCGGCGGGATCGCCAGGCGCTCGATCACCTGGCCGCCGTGCTTCTTCGCCGCCAGGGCGAAGAAGTCGCGGTGGTCGTAGCCGAACGCGTAGTCGGGGTAGATCATCGTCACCTTCTTGCCGAGCTTGTCGAGCACCCACGACGACATCGCGGTGACCTGCGCGCGCACGTCGGTGATGCCCGGCTGCATCACGTAGCGGTTCATCTTCCCGGAGGCGACGTGGTAGCCCTCGCTCACGACGAAGTACGGGATCTTCAGCTCGCCGGCGCGCGGCGCCGAGGCGATGACCACGTGCGAGAAGAGCGTGCCGTACACGAAGTCGACCTTGTGCTGGCGCGCGAGCTTCTCGACGACCTCGGGCCCGCGCTTCGGATCGGTGCCGTCGTCCTCGGCGACGATCTCGACCGGCCGGCCGGCGATGCCGCCCGCGTCGTTGATCGCCTTCACCGCCGCGGCGGTGGTGCGCTCGTACCAGCGCCCGTACGTGGCGCCGATGCCGGTGCGGTGCACCTGGAAGCCGATGCGGATCGGCTTGCTGCCTTGCGCGAGCACCGAAGGCATCGCGGAGGCGCCGGCCAGGGCGCCGAGGGTCTTGAGGGTTTGCCGCCGGGTGAAGTGGGACATGGAAACCTCCTGGTTTGAATTCATTGTAGCTATCCGGCCACCGGAGTGGAGAGGAGCCAGAGGCCGAGGATCGTATAGCCGACCATCAGCCCCGTCATGGGGAGCTGGCTCACCAGGGCGGCGCGGGTCGCCGGATGCCGCCTAAGCGCCAGAACGTGGGCGACCAGCACCGCCGCCACGTGTGCCGCCACGATGGCCGCCACCTGCAGGTTCCAGATCACGTAGACCGACGCATGGTCGGAGAGGAAGGAAGTCCGCACGTGCAGGTCCCGCGTCCCGAACAGGTCCCAGCCGCGCTCCAGGGGATCGCTGATGGCGCGCAGGGCGTACTGGGCATCGACCAGGAAGGTCGGGAAGTAGTGCGCGAAGTGGTAGCCGAAGGCGATCGGAACGATGGACAGCACGTAGTACCCGTAGCCGGGTTCCGAGGCGCCTGCGAGCCGCGCCCCCAGCCGCACGGTCCCGAGGTAGAAAAGGACGAATGCGAGGAAGGTCGAGACGAGCCCGATGGTGTTGGGCAGCATGACCGCCGAGCGTCCGGGGTGCTCCAGCGGGTTCTCGCCGATCAGGCCGAGCCACCAGAAGGTGCGCGACAGGCCGTCGAACGACACGGTCGCGAGCGCGAGGAGGACAAAAGCGACGAGGCTCGGGGGAAGCGCCTCCCCGGCCAGCAGCCGCCGCCAGGGCGGGGCGAGCCGCGCCACCATGCCGAAGAACACGGAGAACGCCTCGCCGCGCTCCAGCCAGGCCGGGCCGAATATCGCCAGGGCGACGGCCGTGAAGAGGAAATAGCCGAGGACGACGCCGGCGAGGAGCGCCGGGTCCTGGGGCGCCGGGTAGATCAGCTCGAACCACGCGAAGGCGAGCATCAGCGCGACCGCGGGCCAGTATCCGGCCGGCAGGGAACGAACCCCGCGAAACGGTATCCACCGCCACGGGTTCAGGGCGCGCCAGAGATTCCCGAAGACCGCATGCAGGAAGGTGAAGCCGACCCACCACAGCGTCCACACCGTGAGCGGCAACGGATTGTCGAGCGGGTCCCGGCTTCCCGCCCAGCCTGCGACCAGGAGAAGCACAAGAAAGAGGAATGACACGAAACTCAGCCAGCGCGGCGCATCCCGCTCGACGGCTTTTCGATCCGGAATTCGAATGGCAGGCAGGAAAGCCATCACCGCGAACGACAGCGCAACCGCGAGCGCGCCGCCGGTGATGTACAGCCCGGTCGGCAGCAGCATGACGAAGCCGCGCTCGCCCGTGTGGGCGAGGACCGGAGGTGAAGCGGCTAGAGCGAGTGCGAGCGCAGCGCGCCGCATTCGATCCGCGGAGTCACGGTTTCGATGTGTCCTTGCAACGCCAGGTACGCCGCCGTGATGAGGCCCGCATCCTGCATGCGCCTTGCCGTTTCAAGGCCGCGGGAGAGAGCGATTCGAACCTGGGGAACAGGCAGCTCGCCGACCGATATCGTGACCGGAAGATCCAGGAGGTCCGAGTCTTCCCTGAGCTCGCGGGCCGGACGCCGCCCGATCGCGGGATGGTCGACGTTCACGGCGTTGGCGATCAGCGTTGCGGCGGCGTCCGCCTGCGACGCGGTCGGGGCGAGCACGGTCACCGCGTCGGCGATGCCGAGCGACTGCGAGCGGCCTCGCCAGCCGGAAGTGGCGATTCCCCGGACCGGACTCGCGAAGGAGATCTCGGCGGTCGCGACGATGCCGGGATGGAGGAGGTCGTTGACGATGCCGGCGCGCAGCGACGCCCCGGGGGAAAGGTGCAGGGCGATATCGCCGCCGTCGTTGACGAATGCCTTTTCCAGGTTCCTTCCGGAAAGGAGCGCCTGCAGCAGCTCTTCCGCCACGGCGCCGGCGACGGCGGCCATCGGCGTGACGTAGGCGCCGCGATGCGGCCAGACGGCGGCGGCCATGCGCCGCGGCGTACTGCCGGCGAACAGCGGATAGGTGCCGGAGACCGGCTCGCGAAGGCGCGGCAGCTCGGCGACCAGCTCGGCAAGGATGGTTTCGAACCTTTTCTTCAGTTGCTGGTGTGCGCACTCGACGTCGCGTGCGTCTCCCCAGGCGCGAACCACGACGTCGATCGGGCCATGCTGGAGCCTCATGCCTTCCACGGCTCGTAGCGGATCGCCTGGCTCTTCAGCACGGACGCGAGCGGGACGACGTTCGCCATGTGCCCGCCCATCGCCGCGTACTCGTCGAGCCGGAGCGTGAACTCGATCGGCAGGACGAGGGCAGGGGTCGGCACGTAGCCGAAGGACTTGTCGGGCATGGCGAGCACGTCGACCATGACCGTGATGCCGCCGCCGGGCCAGACGTAGACCGGCGCGCCGCCGCAGGTGACCCGCGTCAGCATCTCCTTCACCGATCGGGTGAGCCGTACCGGGTTCTCGGTGACGCCCGCGCGCAGGCTGCCGCCGGCGCCGCCCATGAAGAGCACGCTGCACAGCGCCGGCTCGCAGTTCTCCGCGATCCGCTCGACGACCGTGCGAACCGCTTCTGGCATTTTTTGTTTCACAGGAACTAAAGAAGAATCCAGGACAAACCACTCGGCATCCTCGCCGGTCGTCGATACCATGAGGATGCGCATGCCCGGCCAGGCGGTCTTGGGATCGATCTTCTCGACGATCGACAGCGGGTCGGTGATGTTCGTGCCGCCCCAGCCCAGGCCCGGCTCGGCGACCTTGAAGTAGCGCCCCGGCGTCGACTTGCGGCCGCGCACGCGCACGCCCGCCGGGCGCATGTCGAGGAAGCGGCCGGCCTGGTGCTCGGTGAGCACGCCGGTGATGTGGTCGTCGACGACGATCACCTCGTCGCAGTGCCCCTGCCACTGGCGGGCGAAGATGCCGATCGTCGCCGAGCCGCAGCCCACGCGCATGCGCTCCTCGCGCTCACCGTTCACCACCGGCGGGGCACCGGCCTGCACGATGACACTCGCGCCGCCGTCGATCTTCAGCTCCACGGTCTCCTTGTTGGACAGCTTGAGCATCGCCTCGCAGGTGACGTTGCCTTCCTTCTTGCTGCCGCCCGTGAGGTGGCGCACGCCGCCGAGCGCGAGCATCTGCGAGCCGTACTCTGCGGTGGTGACGTGGCCGACCTGCTCGCCGTCGACGCGCACCGCCGCCTGCTCGGGGCCGAGGAAGCGGTCGGTGTCGATCTTCACCTTGAGGCCGCAGTAGCTGAAGATGCCCTCGGTGACGACCGTGACCATGTCGACGCCTTCGGCCTGCGACGCGACGATGAAGGGCGCCGGCTTGTAGTCCGGATAGGTGGTCGTCGCGCCGATCCCGGTGACCATGGTCGAGATGAAGTTGCCCTGCCAGGGCTTGCCGTCGAGGAACGGCACCGCCTTGTCGGTGCGCTGCAGGACGACCAGCGGGTCGAGGCGCACCAGCTTCCCGTCGACGTTGGCGTAGCGGTCGCAGGCGCCCGGCTGCCCGGTGCGGATCCGGCACAGGACCGGGCACGCGTCGCAGCGAACGACGCCTTCTTCAGCCATTCTTCTTCAGCGCGGCGCGCAGCCGGTGGGGCAGCACCGGCACCTGCCGCATGCGCACCCCGGTTGCCTTGAAGATCGCGCCGAGGATCGCCGGCGCGGTGGGAATGAGCCCCGGCTCGCCGACGCCCTTCGCGCCCGAAGGCCCGAGCGGCTCCGCGTCCTCGACCAGCATGCAGTGCATCTGCGGGATGTCGCCGATGGTCGGGATCAGGTAGTCGTGCAGGTTTTCCGTGCGGCCGGGGAGGTATTCCTCCATCAGCGCCAACCCGAGCCCCTGCAGCACGCCGCCGTGGATCTGGCCTTCGACCTGGATGGGGTTGATCGCGCGCCCGACGTCGTGCGCGGCATGGATCTCGAGCACGCGCGTCGTGCCGAGCTCGACGTCGACCTCGACGAGCGCGACCTGCGCGGCGAACGCGTATGTCGCGTAGGGCACGCCCTGGCCGTTCGCGTCGAGCGGCTGCGTCGGCGGATCGAAGAAGCCCTCGCCGAGGAGCTCCGCCGGCGGCGTCCAGCGGTGCACGATGTCGTTCTTGCGGAATACGACCGCGCCGTCGTCGAGCGAAAGCCTGTAGGCGCGGTCCTGCCAATCGCCCTCCGGCGCGCCGGCCGCGGCGAAGATCTTGCGCCGCAGGTCGAGCGCGGCAAGCTCGGCGGCCTTGCCGGAGACGAATGTCTGCCGCGAGGCCGAGCTCTTTCCGGCGTCGGCGGTGAGGTCGGTGTCGCCCATGACCAGGCCGACCTGGTCCATCGGCACGCCGAGCGCATCGGCGCAGATCTGCGTGAGGATGGTGCTCACCCCCTGGCCGATCTCGGCGGCGCCGCTTTGCAGCGTGAGCTTCCCCCCGCGCGACAGCGCGACGCGGATCGTCGAGGGATTGGAGAGCGAAGTGTTGCCGATGCCGTACCACATGCAGCCGATGCCGGCGCCGCGGCGCAGCGGGGTTGCCTTGTTCTTCCTGTTGAACGTCTCGCAGGCCTGGCTGGCACGGCGCCAGCGCGGCTCCAGGGCATCGAGGCAGGCGACGAGCCCGGCCGAATGCTCCAGGCGCTGGCCGGTGGCGGTGCGGTCCCCGGGGCGCAGGGCGTTGCGGCGGCGGAAATCGAGCCAGTCGAGGCCGAGGCGGTCCGCCAGCTCGTCCATCAGCGCCTCGTGCGCGATCGCGCCCTGCGGAACGCCGAAGCCGCGGAACGCGCCGGAAGGATGGCAGTGCGTGAAGTAGGCGCGTCCCCGGGCGAGGACGTTCGGCACGGCATAGGGCCCGGTGGCGTGGATGGGGACGCGCGTCGCCACCGTCGGGCCCCAGCTCGCGTAAGCGCCGGTGTCGAAGAGCGCGTCCATCTCCGCGGCGACGAGCCGGCCCTCCGCGTCGCAGCCAAAGCGCGCATGGATCCGCGCCGGGTGCCGCTTCGTCGTGGAGGCCATGCTCTCCGGCCGCGAATAGACGCAGGCGACGGTTTTTCCCGTGAGCCAGGCGCCGAGCGCGATGAGCGGTTGCACCGAGAGGTCGAGCTTGCCGCCGAAGCCGCCGCCGCAGGCGGTCGGGACGATGCGCACCTGGTCCGGGCGCAGCTTGAGCACCACCGCCACCTCGTCGCGGTCCATGTAGGGCGTCTGCGTGGTGACGTGGATCTCGACGCGGTCCCCGTTGCGCCGCGCCCAGCCGGCTTCGGGCTCGATGTAGGCATGCTCCACGAAGCCGGTCTCGAACTTCGCCTCCGCCACGGCGGCGCAGCTCGCGAAAGCCTCCTTCGGATCGCCTTTGGCCACCCTGCCGTCGAGCAGGAGGTTGCCGGCCTTGGCTTCCTGCACCCGCGGCGCGCCTTCGGCCATCGCCGCGTCCAGCCCCATGACGGGCGCCAGCGGCTCGTACGCGACCGGAAGCTCGAGGCTTTCCACGACCTCGCGCGCGCCGACCAGCGCGGCGAGCGCCTCGCCGCGGAACCGCACGATCCCGTCGGCGAGCACCGGCTGGTCCTTGATGTGCGGATAGATGCCGAAGCCGTTCGCGGGAACGTCCTTCGCGGTCAGGACCTTTACGCCGTGCTTCTCCTCGAACCCTTCCAGGGAGATCCGGAACCTCGCGTGATGGTGCGGGGAGCGGACGACGCGAAGCCAGAGCGCGTCCCGGGGAATGTAGTCGGCGCCGTACTTTTCCGAACCGTCGAGCTTGGCGAGCCCGTCCACGCGCCCGGCGCGCGCGCCGACGGCCTTGCCGGCGGCCGGCGTCTCCGGCAGCGCGCTGCCGCGGGAGACGTCGAGCACCGCCTCGATGATCTTCTGGTAGCCGGTGCAGCGGCAGAGCACGCCGCCGAGGGCGTCCTTCACCTCGGCTTCGGTGGGGGAGCGCTTGCGCGCGAGAAGGTCCGCGGCCGCCATCAGCATCCCGGGCGTGCACGCCCCGCATTGCGCGGCGCCGTGGCGCTGGAAGGCGGCCTGGAGCGCGGAAACCTTGCCGCGGCTCGCGAGCCCCTCGACCGTGACGACCTTGCGGCCCTCGGCCTGCGCGAGCGCGGTAAGGCAGGCACAGACCTGCCGCCCGTCGAGCAGCACCGTGCAGGCGCCGCAGTCTCCGGCGTTGCAGCCGATCTTGGTGCCCGTGAGGCCGAGCTCGTCGCGCAGCACGTCCGCGAGCCGCGCGTCCGGCGCCGCGGCGGCGCGCACCTTGCGCCCGTTCACGGTGAGCTCGATCGCTTCGGCGAGGAATTCGGCGCGCGGGCGGTTCATGCGCGGCTTCCGAGCTCGTCCAGCGTGCGGCGGACGAGCGTGAGCGCCGCCTCGCGGCGGTAGGCGGCATCCGCCCGGACGTCGTCGATCGGCTTCAGGGGCGCGAGATGCTCCGGCAGCGCGCGTTCGCCCAGCAGCGGATCGAGCTTCACGCCGGCGAGCGCGGCTTCGAGCGCCGGCAGCCGGGCGGCGACGGGCGAGCACGCGCCGACGGCGATGCGTGCCGCCCGGACGATGTTGCGCTCGGTTTCGATCACCGCCGCGACCATCGCGATGGAAATCACGAGGTACTTTCGCGCGCCGAGCTTGAGGAAGTGGCTGTGCGCGACGGCGCGCGGCGCCGGGACGAGCAGCGCGGCCACGATCTCGTCGCTCGCCAACGCGGTCTTGCGCGGGCCAAGGATGAATTCAGCGAGCGGCAGCGTCCGCGTCGCGCGGGCGCTCGACAGCTCGACGGACGCGTCCAGGGCAAGAAGCGCCGGCACGCCGTCGGCCGCGGGCGAGGCGTTGCAGACATTCCCGGCGATCGTGCCTGCGTTCTGGATCTGCACGCCGCCGACTTCGCGCGCGGCGAGCCCGAGCGCGTCGAAAAGCGGCGGCAGCTTCGCCTCGAGGAGGTCGGTCCACGTCGTCGTCGCGCCGATGCGCCAGCCCTGCGCGGACTTGCGGATGCCGCGCAGCTCGGCCACGCCGGTCAGGTCGAGGATGTCCTCCTGCCTGCCGGCGCCCACGCGCGAGGGGTAGTGGTCCGTGCCGCCGGCCAGCACCGTCAGCCGCCGCTCGGCGAGTACCTCGCAGGCGTCCTTCAGTTTCCCGGGCCGGAAATACACCGGCTCATTCTAGGACAGCTAGGCCGCCTTGCGCTCCGCCGGCGGCGGCAGCGCCTCCAGGCAGCGGCCGATCCAGAGCGCGGTCAGCTTCTCCTGCACGCCGTTCTGCGCGAGGCGCTGGGCGAGGGCGGCGAAGTCCACCTGGTCGAGCGGCTGGTCCTGGTTGAAGCAGGAGAACACGTAGGTGGTCTTGCCGGTGGCCGGGTCGAGGTGCGGCTGCAGGCACTGCGCGCAGATCTCCTTCATCATGCACTGCATCGGCGAGTTGATCGAGCCGATCGCCGCGTGGTCCGTCTTCAGGTACTTTTCCAGCACCGTGTGGCGGGCCCGGCCGACGGCCGCCATCATCCTGTCCGAGCCGATGGCGATGATCCGGTCGGTTTTCTGGAACGGGATCTCCTGGCCGCCCAGGCTGCCCGACGCGTAGGCGAGCATCGCCTGGACGATGTTGCCGACGAAGCTGCGGTCCTGCGGCCGGCGCGCGGGAAAGCCCGGCGCCTCGTCGCTGCACCACACCACCACGTCCGCGGAGGCCTCGATGTCGTCGATGCGGTAGCGGTCGGCGAGCTGCTTGTAGCCCGCGAAGTAGATGACCTTGCTTCCGGCGGCGCGCAGCGCGCGGCCGATCGAGAACAGCACCGCGTTGCCCAGTCCGCCCCCCGCGAGGACCACCGTCTCGCCGTGGGGAATCTCGGTCGGCGTCCCGGTCGGGCCCATCAGGATCACCGGCTCGCCCGGCTGCAGGTAGGCGAGCAGGTCCGCCGAGCCGCCCATCTCGAGCGCGATCACCGAGATCAGGCCTTT
>CBDDRX010000088.1:0-20109 GCA_965233165.1 uncultured bacterium
CGCAGCCGCTCAAGTTCCGGCTCGAGCACTACGCGCTCTACCTGCGCTACCAGTCGAAGCGCCACTCCGGCGGCGGCATGGACAACGACAGCCGCGACCAGTACTCGCACTTCCTGCTGCAGAGCCGGGTCGATACGCGGCTGGTGGAGTTCCGCGACAACGGCCAGCTGGTGATGGTCTCGATCGTCGATTACCTGCCCGACGGGCTGTCATCGGTCTACACGTTCTACGAGCCCGACCGGCGCGGCGCGAGCTTCGGCACCTACAACGTGCTCTGGCAGATCGAGGCGTGCAAGGCGCTCGGCCTGCCCTACCTGTACCTCGGCTACTGGATCCGCGAGAGCCCGAAGATGGCGTACAAGTCGCGCTTCGAGCCGATCGAGGGCTTCTCGGGCGGCACCTGGCGCAGGCTCCGCGGGTGAGCCTGTATGGGCTCGCGCGTCCGCTCCTTTTCTCCCTAGACCCGGAAACGGCCCACCGGGCGACGCTCCGGCTCCTCGACAGCGGGCTGCTCGTCTTCCCGCGCATTGCGCCCCTCCCCGTTCCCGCGATGGGCCTGCACTTCCCGAATCCCGTCGGCCTCGCGGCCGGGCTCGACAAGGACGCGGCGCATGTCGACGGCCTCGCGCGCATGGGGTTCGGCTTCATCGAGGCCGGCACCGTGACGCCGCGGCCGCAGCCCGGCAATCCGCGCCCCCGCCTGTTCAGGATCGCGGAGAGCGCAGCCCTGATCAACCGGTTCGGGTTCAACAACGTCGGCGTCGACCAGTTTCTGCGCAACATCGAGCGCACGCGCTGGAAGGGCATCCTCGGCATCAACCTCGGAAAAAACGCCGACACTCCGCCCGAGCGCGCGGTCGACGACTACGAGATCGGCATGGAGAAGGTGTACGCCAGGGCGTCCTACATCACGATCAACATTTCATCCCCGAACACCAAAGGATTGAGGGATCTCCAGCAACACGCCCAGCTCGAGCGATTGCTGGAACGGATCTCCATGAAGCGGGAACCCCTGGCGCAGAAGCACGGCAAGCGCATCCCGCTTGCGCTCAAGGTGGCGCCGGACCTCGACGCGCAGGCGGTCCAGGACATCGCCGACGCGGTGCGCAAGCACCGCTTCGACGCCGTCATCGCCACGAACACCACGGTGAGCCGCGAAGGCGTGGAAGGATCGCGCCATGCCGCGGAAGCCGGGGGCCTGTCCGGCGCGCCCGTGCGGAAGAAGGCGACGGACGTGCTGGAGCTCTTCGCGAAGGCGCTGCAGGGCGAGGCGGCGCTGATCGGCGCGGGCGGCATCCTGTCCGGCGCCGACGCGCGCGAGAAGCGCGATGCCGGCGCGAACCTCGTGCAGCTCTACACCGGCTTGATCTACCGCGGGCCCGACCTCGTGGGCGAATGCGTGGACGCCCTGCGGCGATGAACCCGGACAAGCGGCGCCGGATCTTCGGGCGGCTGCGGGAGAAGAATCCGCATCCCGCCACCGAGCTCCTCTACGGCACGCCCTTCGAGCTTCTCGTCGCCGTGGTGCTCTCGGCGCAGGCCACCGACAAGTCGGTGAACCTCGCGACGCGGAAGTTCTTCCCGGTCACGCCGCAGCAGATCGTGGCGATGGGCGTGCCGAAGCTGGAGAAGCTCATCCAGACCATCGGCCTCTACCGCACGAAGGCGAAGAACGTCGTCGCCCTGTCGCAGATGCTCCTCGACCGGCACTGCGGCGCGGTGCCGCAGAACCGCGAGGCGCTGCAGGCGCTGCCGGGCGTGGGGCGCAAGACCGCGAACGTCGTCCTCAACACCGCGTTCGGCCAGCCGACGGTCGCGGTGGACACGCACATCTTCCGCGTCGCCAACCGCACCGGCCTCGCTCCGGGCAAGGACGTCGAGGAGGTGGAGGAGAAGCTCCTCAAGTTCACCCCGCCCGAATTCCTCCAGGACGCCCACCACTGGCTGATCCTGCACGGCCGCTACGTGTGCACCGCCCGCAAGCCCGGCTGCCCCGAGTGCGTGATCCGCGACCTGTGCGAGTTCCGCGCCAAGACCCGTGTTTAGCCCTTCCCGGGAGGAAGTGCGCGAGATGTTCTTCGCCACCTGGCGCAAGTACCGCGCCGGCGAGCCGCTCGCCGGCATCGAGGCGCTCGCGCTGGAGGCGATCCTGTTCCATCCCGAGTACCACGCGTTGCTCGATGCGCCGGCGCGCTATCGCGACCGGGACTACGTGGACGAGACGAATCCCTTCCTGCACATGAGCCTGCACATCGCCCTGGCCGAGCAGCTCTCGATCGACCAGCCGCCCGGCATTTCCAGTCTTCTCAAGAGAATTGAAATGAGGAAGGGCGAAACACATGCGGCCCTGCACGAGGCGCTCGAGTGCCTGGCCGAGACGGTCTGGCGCGCGCAGCGTGACGGACTGCCGCCGGACGCCGCCGCCTACCTCGGCTGCCTGGAAAAAAAGGCCCGGACGGACTAGGCAGCGGCGGCGCGCCGCACCTCGGGCGGGAACAAAGGCTGCGCATGATGGCCCGACCAACCAGACACGGGTCCCCATGACCAGACTCCTCCTCGCCGTGGCGCTCGCAGCGCAGGTCGCCTGGGCGACCCCCTCCCTCGCCGCCTCGCCCGCCGAGACCGTCATCCTCGTCGCGAAGCGCCAGCTCAACGACCCGTTCTACAAGTCCACCGTGCTGATCGCGCGCCCCATGGGCGGCGACCAGCACGTCGGCGTGATCATCAACCGCCCGACCAAGATGACCCTCGGGCAGCTCTTCCCGGAGCACAAGCCCTCGCAGAAGGTGGTCGAGCCCGTCTTCCTCGGCGGCCCGTCGAATCCGTCGGTGATCTTCGCGCTGGTGCGCCGTCCCGCGAGCCCGGGCGGCAAGTCGCTGCGGCTGTTGCCGGAGCTCTACATGGCGTTCGAGAGCGCGACGGTCGACAACATCATCGAGAACGACCCGGCGCACGCGCGCTTCGTCGCCGGCCTGGTGACCTGGAAGCCGGGCGAGCTGCGCGACGAGGTGCGCCGCGGCGCCTGGCACGTGCTCGATGCCGACCCCGCGCTCATCCTGCGCAAGCCCGACCACATGTGGGAAGACCTGGTGCGGCGCGCCGAGATGCGCGCCCAGGGAATCTAGATCAATACCGTCGCCACTCGACGAAGTCGAGTGGAACTATTGAGATTTTTCCACTACCGCTGGTACTGCAGCGGCGACTTCTGGCTCGCGAACCACGCAGCCAGGTCCTCCATGTCCTTGGTCGACAGCGCGGACGCGAAGCCCTGCATGATCGGGTTCGTGCGCTTGCCCGACTTGTAGTCCTTCAGCGTCTTCACGAGGTAGTCGGCGTGCTGGCCGGCGAGGATCGGCTGGTCCGGCGTCGAGGGCTTGTTGCCCTCCGGCCCGTGGCATGCCGCGCATACCTGGGCGGCCTTGGCCTTGCCCGCTTCGGCATTCCCCGCGCCGATGGCGAGGGAAGAAAGGGAAATCATCGCCAGGAGCGCGAGGAGCCTCATTTGGCGCTCCTTCCGTAGTACTTCGCGTAGGCGGCGATGGCTTCATCGCTCAGGTCGCCCGCGATGCCGCGCATCGAAGGGTGCGGGCGCTGCCCGGCGCGGTAGGCCTTGAGCGCCGCCTCGATGTACGCCGGCTGCTGGCCGGCGATCTTCGGCACGTGGTAGACCTCGGGGAACGCGGTCTTGTAGCCCGGGATGCCGTGGCAGCCGGTGCACATCGCGACGTTCACGGCGTTCTTGTCCTGCGCGGCCGCGGCTTGCGCGCCCAGCGCCAAGGCCGCGGCGACTGAGAGCGTGAGGATTCGTCTGGTCATTCGCTGTTCTGTTTTGTGCCCCGGGGTGGGGCGGGCAGATTATACATGCAGCTAGAATGCCGTTTTCCCAAGGGAACGCACGCCAATGCGCTTCAACGGCTCCGCCTCTTACGTCTCGACCGAGGACCTGACGCTCGCGGTCAACGCGGCGATCACGCTGCAGCGGCCGCTCCTCATCAAGGGCGAGCCGGGCACCGGCAAGACGATGCTCGCGGTCGAGGTGGCGCGCACGCTCGGCATTCCCCTGCTCGAGTGGCACATCAAGTCCACCACCAAGGCGCAGCAGGGCCTGTACGAGTACGACGCGGTCAGCCGCCTGCGCGACTCCCAGCTCGGCGACGCGCGGGTGCACGACATCCACAACTACATCGTCAAGGGCATGCTCTGGCAGGCGTTCACGCAGGACAAGCCCTGCGTGCTGCTGATCGACGAGGTGGACAAGGCGGACATCGAGTTCCCGAACGACCTCCTGCGCGAGCTCGACCGGATGGAGTTCTACGTCTACGAGACGCGCGAGCTGATCAAGGCGAAGAACCGGCCGATCGTGTTCATCACCTCGAACAACGAGAAGGAGCTGCCCGACGCGTTCCTGCGCCGCTGCTTCTTCCACTACATCCGCTTCCCGGACAAGGAGACGATGGAGAAGATCGTCGCCGTGCACTTCCCGCAGCTCAAGAAGTCGCTGCTGCGCGAGGCGATGGAAGTGTTCTTCGAGGTGCGCGAGGTCCCGGGCCTGAAGAAGAAGCCCTCCACCTCCGAGCTCCTCGACTGGCTGAAGCTGCTCCTCGCCGAGGACATCCCTCCGGAGGCGCTGCGCTCGAAGGACCGCAAGACGATCATCCCGCCGCTCCACGGCGCGCTGCTCAAGAACGAGCAGGACGTGCACCTCTTCGAGCGCCTGGTCTTCATGACCCGGGCCAAGGCCTAGATCGCCTTCGGCTAGGCGGCCGTCAGGACGCCTCGCTCGATCCGGTAGGCCCGGTCGAGCAGCGCGGCGGCATGCTTTTCGTTCGAGTCCGCGATCAGCACGCTCACGCCTTCCGAGCGCAAGCCGGACAGCACCTCGACAAGACGCCGCGCCAGCGCCGGCGCGAGACCCTCGAAAGGCTCATCCAGCAACAGCAGCCGCCGGCCCGCCATGAGCGCGCGGCCCAGCGCCACCATCTTCTGCTGCCCGCCGGAAAGCGCCGGCGCCCGCCGCTCGCGGAACTGCGCGGCTTCCGGCATGAGGCGGTAGATCCAGGCCAGCCGTGCCGCGGAATCCGAAGCGCCGCCGGACCAGGCCGGAAGAAGCATGTTCTCCTCGGCGGTGAATTGCGGCACCAGGCGCCGGTCTTCCGGCATATGACCGATACCGAGGCCGCTGCGCCGGTGCGCGGGCATCGCCGCGAGATCCTGGCCGTCGAAGCGGGCGATTCCCTCCACGCGCAAGGCGCCCATCAGGCCGCGCATGAAGGTCGTCTTTCCGGCGCCGTTGACGCCGATCAGGCCGCAGAACTCCCCGGCTTTCAGCGTCATCGACGCGTCGCGCACGATCGGCGTCGGGCCGATGTGGACCGTAAAGGCGGCGAGCTCAAGCATGGCCGGAAATCAGCTCGCGCACTTCCGGGGTGGCCAGGACGCGCGCCGGCGGCCCGTCGGCGATGATGGTGCCTTCGTAGAAGGCGAGCACCCGGCCGGCAAAGCGCTCCACGACCTCCATGTCGTGCTCCACGAACAGGACCGTCGTACCGCGGCCGCGCAGGGCGTCGACCGTCCGCTCCATGAGCCCGTAGCGCTCCTCGCGCGACACGCCGCTGGTCGGCTCGTCGAGCAGGATGAGCCGCGGCGCCGCGGCGCAGGCCATGGCGATGTCCAGCACCTTGCGCACGCCCTGCGGCAGGGTGCCGGCGCGCGCATCGCGGTACTGCGCAATGCCGAACAGCGCCAGCGCCGCTTCCGCGTCGGCGATCACCTCGGGCGCGCGCGCGGCCAGGCCGAGACTGGCGGCGACGCTGCTGCTCCGGGCAATTCCCGCGGCGGCGCAGATGTTCTCGAATACGGTCATCGTGGCGAAGAGCTGCGCGACCTGGAACGAGCGCGCGACCCCGAGGCGCACCAGCTTGCGCGACGCCGTGCCCGTGATGTCGCGTCCGTCGAACAGCACGCGGCCGGCGGAAGGCTTCAGGTGCCCGGTCACCATGTTGACGAACGTGGTCTTGCCTGCGCCATTCGCGCCGATGATCCCGACCACTTCGCCCGCGGCGACGGAGCACGAAATGTCGCGCGCCGCGGCCACCGCGCCGAACGTCTTCTCCAGCTTCCTCACTTCGAGCAGCGGCCTCACCGCCGCCCCCGCTTGCGCAGGACCACCGAGCCGATGCCCCCGGGAATGAAGATGATGGTGAGAAGCAACGCCGTCCCGAGGATGAACTGCCAGGCTCCCGGAAGCGCCGCCAGCGCATAGGTCCGCGCCAGCTCGAACAGGAAGGCGCCCAGGAACGCGCCCCAGACCGAAACCGTGCCCGCGAGGATGGTGACGAAGACAAATCCCCCGGAGGTCGTCCAGTACGCCACCGTGGGGTCCACGTGCGCGATCGACAGCGCGACGAGCGCCCCGCCCGCGCCGGCCAACGCACCGGCGATCACCAGCTTGATGTGCACGAGCGCGCGCACGGAAATTCCGAGGTACTCGACGCGCAGCTCGTTGTCGGAGATCGGAACGCCCAGCGATCCCGCCACCGAGGCGAGATAGCGCTTCGCGGCGAGCGCGCTGGCGAGCATCACGCCCAGCGCCAGCCAGAAGAGCGCCCGCCCGTACTCGGCGCCGTGCAGCGCGGCGCCGAAAAAAGTCGCCGGCCGCACCCGCAGGCCGTCCGAGGAGCCCAGGGCCGCCGAGTTCAGCAGCGCGCCATAGAGGATCATCGAGAGCGCGAGGCTCAGCATGGCGAAGAAGATCTCGCGGTAGCGCGCAAGGAGCAGGCCGGTCAGCCAGGCGAGCGCCGCGGCGGCCGCGGCGCCAAGCGCAATCAGCAGCAACGCATCGGTGAGCCCTCGTCCCGAAGCCAGCGCGACCGTGTAGGCGCCGGTGGCGAAGAACAGCGCCTGGCCGAAAGGGACCAGCCCGGCCCGCCACAGGACGAGCAGCCCGAGCACGACGAGGCCGCTGCCGATCGCGATCGTCGCCAGCGACTGGAGCCACGCGGGGAGCGCCAGCGCCGCGGCGGCCAGAATCAGCGTGGCGGCGATCCCGAGCCGGTTTTCCGCAAGCAGCTTCAGATTCTCCTCGCCTGCACGCCGGCAAAGAGGCCGTGGGGCCGGAGCACCAGGACGGCGGTCATGACGATGTAGATCACGAACAGCTCGATGCTGGGCAGGAGATGGACCGCCGCCGCGCGGCACAGGCCGACCAGCACCGCGCCGACCAGCGTACCGAGGATGGACCCCATGCCGCCGATCGCGACGACGGCGAAGGCCACGACGATGACCTCGACGCCGATGCCCGGCGCCACCGAAATCTTGGGCGCCGTCAGTGCGCCGCCCAGCGCGCCGAGCACCGAGCCGGCGAGGAACGTGACGATGAACACGCGCCGCACGTTGACGCCGAACGCGGCGGCAGTCTCGGGGTCGTAGATGACCGACACCAGCATGCGCCCGAAGCGCGTGCGGTTGAGCAGGTACCCGGCAGCGAGGGCGAGCACTGCGGCGAAGGCGACGAGGCCTGCGTCGTAGATCGACAGCACGACGCCGCCCAGATCCACGTTGCCCGCAGCGACGTAGGGCTGGTAGGCGAAGATGCCCTGCCGCCCCCAGATCATCACCAGCACGTCCTCGAGCAGCAGGAACGACGCGTAGGTCGCGAGGGCGGCGATGATCTCGTTGCGCCCGTAGAAGTGCCGCAGCACGATGCGCTCCAGCGCGATGCCGACGACGAGGCCGGCGGCGATGGCGGCGAGACCCATGACCAGGTACGCGCCGGCGAGCGGAAGGCCGCGCTCGAAATAGATGCCGATGGCGCTCGCCGCCGCATAAGCGCCGAAGGCATAGAAAGCGCCATGGGCGACGTTCAGGATCTTCATCACGCCGAAGATCAGCGTGAGGCCGACGGCGACGACGAACAGCCAGGCGGCGTAGACGAGGCCGTCGCTCAGGATGAGGAAAAGCGTGGTCACGACAAGCGCCCCCGCCTCGCCCCTACGGCGCTACTTGCACTTCGCGCCGGGCATTCCCTTCTGCAGCCACTCGCTCGCCGTCATGCTGGCGGGCGGATTCACGCATTCGCCGGGGTATTCGGCCGCATCGACGATTTCCGGCTTGCCGGTGGCCTTGTTGTAGCGGTAGCGCCCGAGCGCGACGGCCTGGATGCCCTGGTGCCCTTCGCCCAGCGCCATCTTGATCGGGCCGCTCGCCGTGGCGAACTCGAGGCCCGTAAAGGCCGCCGCCACCTCTTCGCTCGTGGGCCGCGCGCCCTTCTTCGCCGCGGCGGCCTTGTCCCACGCCGCCTTCAGGCCGAGCAGCGTCTGGAACATGTGATAGGCGGGGAAATTGGCCTGCGCGCCGCCGTACCTGGCCTCGTAGGCCTTGCGAAACCAGTTGCTGAGCGGATTGTCGCGCACGAGCAGGCCGTGCGAGCCGCGCGCGCCGATGATGGCGCCGTCGGGGACGTTCTTCGCCTGGCGCTGCAGCATCTGCTCGCCGACGGTGAACACCAGCGTCGTGCGCTGGCCAAGGCCGCGCGCGGCGCTCTGCAGCGTGAAGGCCTCCAGGTCCCCGCCCCAGAAGCTCGTGTGCACGAACGAGGAGCCGCTGCCGAGCAGGGACGAGATCTCGGCGCCGTACTCCCCGGCGAAGAGCTTGGTGAAGAGCTCCCGGTCGACCTTCGCGGAAGGCGCGAGGGTCTTCATGGCCAGGGTGAAGTCGCGCCAGTTTTCCTGGCCCCAGGAGTAGTTCTGGTGCACGCCCGAATAGCTCTGCAGCTTCGGCATCTTCTCGATGAGATAGCGGGCCGCGGCGACGTTGTCCGAGGTCGTGTGCGGCGTCGGACGGAAGACGTACTTGTACTTGCCGGTCTCGAACAGGCTCGAGGCGCCGCAGCCGTAGATGACGGTCAGCGCCTTGAGCTCATCGGCCACCGGCGCGACGGCCAGGCAGTTCCCCGAGGAAAAATAGCCGACGACGACGTCCATGCCGTCGCGCTGCACCAGATTGCGGAACTCCGTGACGACTGCGGAGGTGCTGCCGGACTCATCGATGATCTTGGGCTCGATCTTCGCGCCGCCGAGGCCGGGGGTGTTGTAGGGCGCAGGGAGCTGCCCCGCATTGATGGCGTCGATGACCAGGCGGGCCGCATTGCTGCTCGGCTCGCCCACCGAGCCCGCGCCCGGCCCGCTGAGGAAGACCGGAATGCCGACCTTCACCGGCGCCTGCGCGAGCACCGGGGCTGCAAGCGCCACCAGCGCGGCGCCAACGGCGAGGGACGTGAACCTGCTGCGGGAATCGCGGAGCTTCGAGCCGGGCTTCATTTTCATTATTGGACCTCCTCCAGTCCGGCGATTATAGGTCTACCCGTGCAACCTACAGGTCGTCCTTTCGCTTTTCCTTGGGCGGCTCGGTTTCCGGGGTGCGGCTGGACTTTTCCTCGTCCAGCCCATGCTGCATCTCCGGCTCGACCGGCTTCAGCTTCGGCTCGGGCCTCTCAAGAGGCTTGCGCTCGGCTTCCATGCCGTGATTCCGGCAAGCGACGTGCCCGCCGGGCCCGCGCTTTCGCCGCGGTAGATGCCGCACATCAGGATGACGTCGCCAGCGCGTTCGAGGTAGGTCGACTTCGGCATCGGCTTCTGCGTCGCCGGGTGCGCCATCCGGTAGTCGACCCATCCCCGGCCCCGCTCGCGGGCGATCTGCAGGATCTCGCGCATGAAGGGCTTGCCGTTGAAGTCCTTCTTGTCGGCGTGCATCTCGCCGCGCTCGTGCGGCCGGGCCGAGTTGCAGAGCATCCTGCCGTCCATGCCCAGGACGAGGAGGTACAGGTCGCCCGGGTAGAACTCGCCGCCCGGCCGCTGGAAATCCGCGTACGCCGCCTCGCCCCGGGCCTTGAGGTGCGCGATCCCCTTGCGCACAAGCGCCATCGCGGCGTCCCGCGCCTCCGTGTGGTCGAGCTTGAATGCGCCCACCGCGTCCATCAGGCGCATCGCCTCGTCCTCGAACGCCTGCGCGGCGGCGCCCGTCTGCTCGACCAGGGCCGCGTTCTGCTGCGTCACGCCCTCGAGCTGCTGGATCGCCTTGGCGATCTCCTCGACGCCGGTGCTCTGCTCCGCCGAGGCGCGCGCGATCTCGCCGAGGACCTGGGACACGCCGCCGGTCGTCGAGGAGACCCTGGCGATCGTCGTGGCCGCCTCGTCGACCAGCTTCGCGCCCTCGGAGACGCCCGCGACCGAATGCTCGATCAGCGCCTTCACCTGCTTCGCCGCCTCGGCGCTGCGCTGCGCGAGGGCGCGCACTTCCGTCGCCACGACCGCGAAGCCCCGGCCCTGCTCGCCGGCGCGCGCGGCCTCGACCGCGGCGTTGAGCGCGAGGATGTTGGTCTGGAAGGCGATGCCCTCGATCACGCCGATGATGTCGCCCACCTTGCGCGCATCCTGCTCCATGCGCTCCATCGTCCCGATGATGGAGGCCATGGACTCGGCCGCATCCTGCGCCACGGCGGTCGCCTGCTTGGCGAGCGCGTCGGCGCGCCGGCAGGCGTCGGCGTTCTGCTTCACCGTCGCGGTGAGCTCCTCGGTGCCGCTCGCGGTCTCCTCCAGCGTCGAGGCCTGCTCCTCCGTGCGCTGCGACAGGCTGGTGTAGCCCTCCGTGATCTCGCGCGCCGCCTTGACGATGACCTCGCAGCCGCCGTTCACCTGCCTGACGATGTCCGCCAGGCTGGCGCTCATCGCGCCGATCGAGCGCCACATGTTCTCGGCATCCCTGCCCTCGGCGCCGCGCTGCTCCGTGCGGATGCTCAGGTCGCCCAGCGCGATGCGCTCGACCGTGCGGCTGATGCGCGCCATGCCGAGCTGGCCCCACAGGATCAGCGCGCCGGCGAGGTAGGCCGGGAGGAGGAACAGTCCCCAGGTGATCGCGAGCGCCGTCCCGTCTCGCCCTCCGAGCTTCCCCGCCGCCACCACCGGCGCGGCGAAAAGAACGACCAGCAGCACCGCCCTGCCCCAGGGGCTGAAGAACGAGATCAGCCGCAGCCCCGGCCCGAAGAACATTCGCATTTTTTCTCCCGGTGGGATTGTGCCGGATAACTCGTGCTATGCGCAGGCGGGGTCGGGAACGCCCAGCAGGTCGAGCATCAGCGCCTTCTGCACGTGCAGCCGGTTCTCGGCCTCGTCGATCGCGGCGCAGCGCGGGCCGTCGACCACGGCGTCGGACGCGTCGACGTTGCGGCGCAACGGCAGGCTGTGACTGAACAGCCCATCGTTTGTGAGCGCCATCTTTTTCGCGTCGA
Source organism: uncultured bacterium (assembly GCA_965233165.1). Classification (GTDB taxonomy): domain Bacteria; phylum Pseudomonadota; class Gammaproteobacteria; order Burkholderiales; family SG8-39; genus SCGC-AG-212-J23. The sequence goes on from CBDDRX010000088.1 coordinate 11,285, forward strand.
CCGTGAAGTGGCGATACGCCCGCGACTGGTCCCACTGGCGCTGCGGATCGCCGTAGTAGGGTAGCGAGCCCCAGCTCGCCGCGTAGACCACGTCGGCGCCGCGGTAGCCGTGCTCGAACTCGTGGACCACCCGGACGCGGCCGCCGCTCGCCGCCGCGTTGGCGTGCGCGGCCTTCATGAAGCGCTCGTCGAGGACATAATCGGGGCTCGGGCAGAGGAGCGTAACCTCCATGCCGAGCTTCGCGGCCATCATCATGATGGAGTTAGGCACCGCGGTGCTCAAGGGCTCGGGGCGCCAGGTCCAGGTCAGGCAAAGCTTGCGGCCCTTCAGCTCGCCGAGCTTCTCCTGCAGCGTCATCGCGAGCGCGAGCTCCTGGCACGGATGGACGATGGTTTCCATGTTGATGACCGGCACCCGGGCGTGCGCGGCGAGCGCTCGGATCATCGGGTCGTCCCGGTCGTATTGCCAGTTCTTGAAGCCGGGGAACGCGCGCATGGCGATCAGGTCGCAATAGCGCGACAGCACGCCGGCCACCTCGACCACGTGCTCCTCGGCGTCACCGTCCATGACCTTGCCCGCGTCGAACTCCACGCCCCAGACGCCGTTGCCGGGCTCGAGCACGATCGCCGTCGCGCCGAGCTGTGCCGCGCCGATCTGGAACGAGGCGCGCGTGCGCAGCGAAGGATTGAGGAACAGGAGCGCGATGGTGCGGCCCTGCAGCAGGGGCTGGATCGGACGGGACCTGAGCCGCTTCGCCCGGTCGAGCAACGCCTGCAGCGCCCCCGTCGTCCAGTCCTGCGTGCTGAGGAAATGCTTCATGGGATCTACTTTACAATGGCGCCGAGCCCCCGCCCATCGTGCTGATCGACTTCTTCCTCAAGCTGAAGAGCCACAAGCTGCCGGTCTCCATCAAGGAGTACCTGACGCTGCTCGAGGCGATGGACAAGGGGGTCATCGGCCCGTCGATCGACGACTTCTACTACCTGTCGCGCACCGCGCTGGTGAAGGACGAGGCGAACTTCGACAAGTTCGACCGCGCGTTCTCCGAGTTCTGGCAGGGCGTGGAGACCATTCCCGGGATCGCGTCGCAGATCCCCCTCGAATGGCTGCTCAAGCAGGTCGAGCTCAACCCCACCGAGGAGGAGAAGAAGCAGATCGCGGCGCTCGGCGGCTGGGAGAAGCTCATGGAGACGCTCAAGCAGCGCCTCGAGGAGCAGAAAGGCCGCCACCAGGGCGGCAACAAGTGGATCGGCACCGGGGGCACCTCGCCCTTCGGCGCCTACGGCTACAACCCCGAAGGCGTGCGCATCGGGCAGGACAGGAGCCGCAACCGCAGCGCGGTCAAGGTATGGGACCAGCGTGAATACCGGAATCTCGATGATTCCGTGGAGCTCGGCACCCGGAACATCAAAGTCGCATTGAGGCGGTTGCGGAAGTTCGCGCGCGACGGCGCCCCCGACGAGTTCGACCTCGAGAACACGATCAATGCGACGGCGAAGAAGGCCTACCTCGACATCCACATGCGCCCGGAGCGGCGCAACGCCATCAAGGTGCTGATGCTGATGGACATCGGCGGCACGATGGACGACCACATCCAGCTCGCCGAGGAGCTGTTCTCCGCGGCGAAGACCGAGTTCAAGCACCTGGAGTTCTTCTACTTCCACAACTGCCTGTACGACTTCGTGTGGAAGGACAACCGGCGCCGCCATTCCGAGCGCACGCGCACCTGGGACCTGCTGCACAAGTACGGCCACGACTACAAGGTGATCTTCGTCGGCGACGCGACGATGAGCCCCTACGAGATCCTGCAGCCCGGCGGCTGGGTCGAGTACTTCAGCGAGGAGCCCGGCGCGGCGTGGGTGAAGCGCTTCGTCGACGTCTACCCGAAGTGCATCTGGCTCAACCCCGAGCCCGAGGAGATCTGGAACTACCGCCAGTCCATCGGCACCATGAAGGAGCTGATGAACGGCCGCATGTTCCCGACCACCCTCTCCGGGCTCGAGCGGGCGATGAAGGTGCTGGCGAAGTAGAAAAAGGTGCCAGGAACCTTTTTCAGTCGAGCTCGGCAGTGAGCCGGCGCTCGGCCTGCGGGGCGATCTCGACGTCGAAGTAGATGCGGCCGATCTCGCGGCCGTCGTTGGTCTCGATCTGCACCTTCCACGCGCCGAACGTGTAGTTCGTCTTGAACGCGTAGCCGCGGAAGCCCTCCTCGCGCCCGCCGACGATCCGGATCGGGATCGTGTCCTGCAGCGTCCAGCCGCGCCCCTCCTCCTTGCGGAACCAGCGCATCTGCACCTGGTCGGCGAAGCGCCCGGGCGAGAAGATGCGGAAGTAGACGAACAGGCGGTCGCCGCCCTGGGCGCGGAACCCCTGGTCGCCGTGGTGCCAGAAGCGCCAGGCCGGCCGCTCGTGCAGCAGCGTGTAGCCCTCGGCCGTGCGCTCGACGCCGTGGTAGACGCCCATGAACGGGATCGATAGCGGCACCGGCGGGATCAGGCGGAAGAAGTAGAAGACGAGGAAGCCCAGCACCACCGTGCCCAGGGGCACGAGGACCTCGCGCCGGGCGCGCAGGGCGAGGCCGAGCGCGAGCAGCGGCACGGCCCCGAGCGCGACCGAGAGCAGGAAGCCGAACACGCCGATCGAGCCGAGGACGATCGGCGTGACGTAGGCGAAGAACGCGAGGTAGCACAGCGCGAGCAGCGCGAACTTGAACGGCGCGCCGAGGCGCTGGAAGCGCGGCAGCTCGTTCGCCACCAGCACCGCCACCAGCACCGCCATGAACGCGAACGACACCAGGATCGACGAGCTCTTGAAGAAGAACAGCGTGTAGCTGCTCAGCAGCGACCCCAGGAAGAAGTGCAGCACCGGGTTGCGCCACTCGAAATAGAACTTCCGGAAGGAACGCAGATCGGTGCCAGGCACCGGATTGCGGAGCTGGTGGACGAGGATCGCGGTGACGATGGCGAGGTAGGCGGCCTGCTGGGCGATGGTCAGCCAGGAGTCGATCCGGCCGAGGGTGACGATGTCGAACAGGAAGCCCGCAACGAAGAACGCGGCCGCGAGGCCGCGCTCGTTGCGGGCGTAGAAGGCGCCGAGGCTCAGGCAACCTTGCGCAGCAGCGTCACCGCCTTCGCGGCGTCCTCCGCCGAGTCGAGCGCGACGTAGCTCACGAACTTTCGCCCCATCGCCGTTGCGCTGACGGCCCGGAAGCTGATGCCGCCGCGGGCGAGCGCCCGGGCGATCCGGGCGCCGAGGCCGGGCTTGTCGCCGCCTTCGATGCGCACGAAATGCACGCCCTCGGACTTCTGGAAGCCGGCGTCCTGCGCCGCCTTCGTCGCCTTCGCTCCCTTGACCGGATAGGCGAACATGACGCCCCGGCCCGGGTTCTCCGGCGTGCGCCGCATGAAGACGAACTCCAGGTTCGCGCCGCCTTTCGCGAGCGCCTCGAGCTTCTCGGCGCCCGCGCCGGCGCGGTCCTCGAGCGTTGCCGCCCAATGCTCTACCCTCTTGGCTTTCAGTGCCATGGTCCCTCCTCGGTGAAGTGGCGCCGATAGAATAGCTCCGCTCATGCCTCAATGCGCTGCTGAAACGATGCAGATCAGGATCTACGGCATCCGGAACTGCGACACGATGAAGAAGGCCTTCGCCTGGCTGGAAGGCAACAAGCTCGACTACGCGTTCCACGACTACAAGAAGCACGGCGTGCCGCCGGGCAAGCTGAAGGCGTGGGCGGCGAAGGCGGGCTGGGAGAAGCTCGCGAACACGCGCGGGCCCACCTGGCGCAAGATCCCGGACGCGCAGAAGGCGCACCTCGACGAGGCGCGCATGATCGCGCTCCTCGAGGCCAACACCAGCGCCATCCGGCGCCCGATCCTGGAGGCCGGCGCGACGCTGCTGGTGGGCTTCGACCGCGAGGCGTACGCGGCGAAGGTGTCGCGCTTCGGCTAGCGCTTCTCGTTCGCCGCCTGGATCTTCCGCCAGAGCGGGTCGTGCAGCTCGAGCATGCGCAGGGCAGCGCGGTCGCCCTTGTTCGCGGCGATGCGCAGCGCCATGACCGGGGCGAGGCGCTTGGTGAGCGAGCCGACCGCGAGCAGGTTCAGCGCCACCAGGAACGCCGGGACCAGCGCCTGGCGGAACAGCAGCCACGGCGAGAGGATGAGCGCGCTCAGGCCGAGCGCGGCGAGCGTCGACGCCGCCGTGCGCGCGACCTGCGGATCGGCGAAATACAGGCGGTAGCGCCCGATCAGCGCCGCCTCCTCCTCCGTGAAGTGGTACGGCGGCTCGTCCACGGCAGCCGGCGCGCGGCCCGCCGCGTTCAGGCGCCGCAGCAGCCAGAACTCGAACCCCATGAACGCGACGACGTAGACCCAGGCCATCGGCTGCGGATAGAGCGCCGCGAGCCCCGCGAGGAAGAGCGCGAGGACCCCGCCGATGCCGTCCTTCACGGCGCCTTCTCCAGCTCGGCGGTTTTCTGCAGCCACTCGCCTTCCAGCGTCTCCAGCTCCTTCGCCAGGTAAGCCTGGTCGAGGAGCAGCGGGTCCAGGCGCGCCCGGTCCTGGTAGAGCGCCGGGTCGGCGAGCTGCGCATCGAGCGCGGACTTGCGCGCGTTCAGCTTCGCCATCTGCTCCTCCAGCCGCTTGATCCGGGACTCGAGCGGTTTCCGATTCAGAACAGGCTTGAGCTTCGGTTTCTCGGCAATTTTCTTCTCGGGAAGCGGCGCTTTCGCGTCAAAGAGCCACTTGCGGTAGTCCTCGAGGTCGCCGTCGAACGGCTGCAGGCGGCCGTCGGCGACGATCATGAACTGGTCGGTCGTCGCGCGCAGCAGGTGCCGGTCGTGCGACACGAGCACGAGCGTGCCCTCGAACTGCGCGAGCGCCACGGTGAGCGCCTCGCGCGTCTCCAGGTCGAGGTGGTTGGTCGGCTCGTCGAGAAGGAGCAGGTTCGGCCGCTGCCAGACGATCAGCGCGAGCGCGAGGCGCGCCTTCTCGCCGCCCGAGAAATGCGCGATCGGGCCGGTCGCCATGTCGCCCGGGAAGTTGAAGCTGCCGAGGAAGTTGCGCAGCTCCTGCTCGCGCACGCCCTTCGAGATCCGGTTCAGGTGCCACGCCGGCGACTGGTCGTCGCGCAGCATCTCCACCTGGTGCTGCGCGAAGTACCCGATCTCCAGTCCTTTATTGAATACCGCGGATCCGGCCAGTGGTTGGAGGGCACCGGCGATCGTCTTTATCAGAGTCGATTTTCCCGCCCCATTCACGCCGAGCAGGCCGATGCGCATGTCCGACTGGAGGGAGAACGTGACGTCCTTCAGGACGACCTTGTCGCCATACCCCGCCTGCACGTCCTCCAGGACGAGGAGCGGGTTGGGCGCGCGCAGCGGCTCGCGGAACTCGAAGGAGAACGGCGCGGCGACGTGCAGCGGCGCGAGGTCCTCCATCTTGGCGAGCATCTTCATCCGGCTCTGCGCCTGGCGCGCCTTGCTCGCCTTCGCCTTGAAGCGGTCGATGAACGACTGCAGGTGGGCGCGCTCGCGCTGCTGCTTCTCGACCTGCGCCCCATGGAGCTCGAGCACCTGCGCGCGCTGCAGCTCGAAGCTCGAGTAGTCGCCGCCGTAGCGGCGCAGCTTCTTCTGGTCGATGTGCACGATCGTCGTGACCACGCCGTCGAGGAAGTCGCGGTCGTGCGAGACGATGATCATCGTGCCGGGATAGCGCTTCAGCCATTCCTCGAGCCAGAGGATCGCGTCGAGGTCGAGGTGGTTGGTCGGCTCGTCGAGGAGCAGCAGGTCCGACGGGCGCATCAGCGCCTGCGCGAGGTTCAGGCGCATGCGCCATCCGCCTGAGAAGGCCGAGACCGCCCTGGTTAAATCTTCTTTCTTAAAGCCTAGCCCCAGCAGGAGCGCCTCCGCCCGGGGACGCACCGTATAGGCATCCGCGTCGGCCAGGGCGGCGTGCAGCTCTCCGATCCGGTTGCCGTCGTTGACGCTCTCGGCCTCGCGTAACTGAAGTTCAATGTTGCGAAAGACAACGTCGCCATCCATCGCGTATTCCACGGCGGGCCGGTCGAGCGCGGGCGTCTCCTGCGCGACGTGCGAGATGCGCCAGTGCGGCGGGAAGTCGACCTCGCCCTTGTCGGCGTGCAGCTCGCCGCGCAGCAGCGCGAACAGGCTCGACTTGCCCGAGCCGTTCGCGCCGATCAGGCCGACACGCTCGCCCGGGTTGAGCGCGACGTCGGCGGCTTCGAGCAGCGGCTTGGTGCCGCGGATGAGGGTGAGGTTGGAGAGGCGGATCACAGGCTTGCCAAAAAAGCCTGCGATTTTACCTCTTAGCTATCTTTCCCCCGGTTCTTCTTCACCTGGCGCTCGATGGCCGTGAACGCCTGGTTGATGAGCGCGGGAAGCTGCGTGTCCATCTTCTGGATGACCTTCTGCTTCTTCGCCGCGAGGTCCTTGTGCGGCGGCATGCGAACCTCGACCATCAGGCTGTAGCGGTTGCCCTTGTGGTTCGACGCCTGCTCCTGCGTGAGCGTCACATGCGCCGAGGTGATGCCGTTACCCATCTTCTCCAAGTGGTCGAGCCGGTCGCGGATGTAGGTTTCCACCCATTCGCTGCGGTCGACGTCGTGGAACTTGATCTCGGGCGCGACTTGCATGGCGAAAGCCTCCTTTCCGGGACGGCATGCACGAGGCGTGCCGGGCATACGACTTGCGTCGCGTTGGGCATGAAACGCCTCCTTTCGCTCGCCCTCATTGCCGGCGCAGGGTATTGCGCCTGGCGCTACCTGCAGCGCCGCGCCCCGGCCGCCCGCGGCGGGCCCGCCCTTCCCACCGACCAGCTGCTCGCCCGCCGCGTGCTGATCAGCATGAAGCGCTCCGGGGTCATTCCGCAGCACCTGCGCATGCGCGTGCTGGGCGGCACGGTGGTGCTCGGCGGCACGGTGAGCGCGGCGGAGCGCGATCGCATCCTGCGCGCCATCCTCGCCGTGCCCGGCATCCGCGGCTTGCGCAATGAGCTCGACGTGCAGGGCGTCCTCCGGGATCCCGACTTGGCGGTAGAGTCGCAGCCATGGGAGCCCTCGCCGAAACCGCGGTAACGGTTTCAGGAATCCGCACGCCGGTCCTGCAGGCCGGGCCGGCGCACGCCGAGGAAGCAGTGGTCTACGTGCACGGCAACCCCGGGTCGCGCCAGGACTTTCGCGACTTGGTCGCGCGCACCGGCGCCTTCGCCAGGGCGGTCGCGCCCGACATGCCGGGCTTCGGCGACGCGGACAAGCCGCATCCGCGCCGCTTCAGGTACCGCGTGCGCACCCTCGGCCGGCACCTCGCCGAGGTGCTCGGCGCGCTCGGCATCCGCCGCGCCCATTTCGTCGGCCACGACTTCGGCGGGCCGTTCGCCGTCGGCGCGGTGCTGCACCAGCCTTCCCTCGCCGCCTCGCTCTCGTTCATCAACACCGGGATCCTGCGCGGCTACCGCTGGCACAAGTGTGCGCGCCGCTGGCGCACGCCGCTCCTGGGCGAGCTGGTGATGCTCCTCACTACCGAAAAGCGCTTCAAGGCCGGCTTCCGCCGCCTGCCGCCGCAGTTCGTCGACCAGATGTGGCGCCATTTCGACTCGCGCACCCGTCGCGCCGTGCTCGCGCTCTATCGCGGCACCGAGCGCAAGGACATGTCCGCGGTCTCCGCCCTGCTCCGCCAGCTCGACCTGCCCTCGATCGTCGTCTGGGGCGTGCACGACCCCTACGTGCCGGTCGAGTACGCCGAGCGCAACCGGGAAGCGCTCCCGCGCGCCACCGTCCACCTCATCGAGGACGCCGGCCCTGGCCCTTCATCGACCGCCCCGACGCCGTCGCCGCCCTCCTCCTCCCCTTCCTGGAGCAACAAATCGGTGTCAGGCACCGATCTTCATAGAGATCGGGGACGGAGCCCGATCTCCCTCGCGAGCGCGAAGAGCCCGCGCGGCGCGGCGAGCGGATCGAGGATCACAGCCGTCAGGCCGAGCATCGCCGCTGCTTTCGCATAGATATCCGCGAGCGCCGCTTCGCCCAGGATATGGAATGACCCCACATCCGGCAGCGAGCGCAGCTCGTGCCCGATGAGGATGCCCGAGAGGTAGGAGCTTCCCAGAGGGCCGCCGAGATCGCCGAACAAGGCGCGCGTTCGCACTCCGAAAAGGTGGTGCAGCAAGCCGCCTTCGTCGCCCGAGCGGTCGACGCCTTCCGCGAAGGCGCCCGGGTCGGCGGGCCCGTCTTCCAGCATTCGGCCGAGGAGGCTGTGCGACTTCAGCACGGCGAACATCTCGCCGGTGAAATGCGTGCGGAATGCGATCACCCTCCCGCCGCGCACGCGCGCCCATTTGCTGTGCGTGCCCGGGAGGCAAACGAGGCTATCGTCACCGATTGCGTCGAGCGCGCCGAGCAGTTGCGTCTCCTCCCCGCGCATCACGTCCGGCACGCCGGATTCATCGATAAAGGAAAGCCCGGGGACGATCCACGCATCGTCGCGCACGCGCACCAGGTGGCGTGCGATCTCCGGCAGTCCCGCCGGGCACTGCACGTAAGGCACCTCGGTCCAGCCCTGCCGGCTGCCCACCATGCCGCTCATGAGCACGGGCTGGCCCGGCCATCCCGCCAGCTGCTGCGCGAGCACCCCGGGAAAGTCCTTCACGGCAAGGATCCCGTTCAGAGACACCCGCTCCTCGAGAATGCTTCCGTCCTCGGCTAGCCGATACGCACGGAAGCTGGTCGTGCCCCAGTCGATGGCGATCAAGCTTTGAGTCTACAGCCTCGGAATTCGGGGACGGAGCCCGAACTCGTCAACCGGATCTCACGG
>CBDDRX010000089.1:0-14411 GCA_965233165.1 uncultured bacterium
CGACCGCCTCGAGAACGGCAAGATCTACCAGCGCCCGTTCGGCGGCCACACCCAGGACTACGGCAGCAACAAGATGGCGATGCGCTCGTGCGCCGCGGCCGACCGCACCGGCCACGCCATGCTGCATACGCTCTACCAGCAGAACGTGCGGGCCAACACGCAGTTCTTCGTCGAGTGGATGGCGCTGGACATCATCGTCGACCCGCAGGACGGGGCGGTGGTCGGCGTCACGGCGCTCGAGATGGAGACCGGCGAGGTGTGCATCTTCCAGGCCAAGTCGACGCTGCTCGCCACCGGCGGCGGCGGGAGGATCTACTGGGCCACCACCAACGCGTTCATCAACACCGGCGACGGCATCGGCATGGCCGCGCGCGCCGGCTTCCCGCTCGAGGACATGGAATTCTGGCAGTTCCACCCGACCGGCGTGGCCGGCGCGGGGGTGCTGATCACGGAGGGGGTGCGCGGCGAGGGCGGCTACCTCCTCAACAAGGACGGCGAGCGCTTCATGGAGCGCTACGCGCCGAACGCGAAGGATCTGGCGAGCCGCGACGTCGTCTCGCGCGCCATGACCACCGAGATCAAGGAAGGCCGCGGCTGCGGCGAGCACGGCGACCACGTGCTCCTGAAGCTCGACCACCTGGGGCCGGAGGTGATCAACCAGCGCCTGCCGGGAATCCGGGAGATCGCGATCAAGTTCGCGAACGCCGACCCGGTGCGCGACCCGATTCCCGTGGTGCCCACCGTGCACTACCAGATGGGCGGCATCCCGACGAACTACATGGGGCAGGTGGTCATCCCCGAAGGCAACAGCAAGGAAGCGATCGTCCCGGGCTTCTACGCGGCCGGGGAGTGCGCCTGCGTCTCGGTGCACGGCGCGAACCGCCTCGGCACCAATTCGCTCCTCGACCTGGTCGTCTTCGGCAAGTCCTCGGGCGAGCAGATGCTGAAGGACATGCGCGCCCAGCCCACCCCGCACCGCACGTTGCCCAAGGGCGCGGGCGAGTTGACGCTTTCAAGATTGACCAGGCTGGATGCGGCAAAGAGCGGGGAACGCGTCGTCGATGTCCTGAACGACCTGCGTCGCGCCATGCAGCTGCACTGCGGCGTATTCCGCTTCCCGGATGACCTGGTCGAAGGCGTCCGGAAGATCCAGACCATCGCGGAGCGGGCCGGCCGCACCTTCATCCAGGACAAGTCGAAGACCTTCAACACGGCGCGCGTCGAGGCGCTCGAGCTCGACAACCTGGTCGAGACGGCGATGGCGACGGTCGTGTCCGCCGAGGCGCGCAAGGAGAGCCGGGGTGCCCATACGCGCAGCGACTTCCCCGGCCGCGACGACAAGGGCTGGATGAAGCACACGCTCTGGTACAAGGAAGGGAACCGGCTCGACTACAAGCCGGTCCACCTGAAGGCGCTGTCCGTCGAAACGTTCGAGCCCAAGGTCAGGACGTACTAAATGAAACTGTCGATCATGCGCTTCGATCCCGAGAAGGATCAGAAGCCCTACATGCAGGACTACGAGGTCAAGCTCGAGCAGGCCGACCGCATGCTGCTCGACGCGATGGTCCGGGCGAAGATGCAGGACGACTCGCTGTCGTTCCGCCGCTCCTGCCGCGAGGGCATCTGCGGCTCCGACGCGGTCAACATCAACGGCAAGAACGGCCTCGCCTGCATCACGAAGGTGGTCGACCTCCCGGAGCACGTGACGCTGCGCCCGATGCCGGGCCTGCCGATCATCCGCGACCTGATCGTCGACATGACGCAGTTCTTCAAGCAGTACCACTCGATCAAGCCGTACGTGATCAACAACGACCCGCCGCCCGAGCGCGAGCGCCTGCAGTCGCCGGAGGAGCGCGAGCACCTGAACGGCCTGTACGAGTGCATCCTGTGCGCGTGCTGCTCGACCTCCTGCCCGTCGTTCTGGTGGAACCCGGACAAGTTCGTCGGCCCGGCCGGCCTGCTGCAGGCCTACCGCTTCCTCGCCGACTCGCGCGACCAGGCGACCAGCGAGCGCCTCGATAACCTGGAAGACCCGTACCGCCTATTCCGCTGCCACACCATCATGAATTGCGTGGACGTCTGCCCGAAGGGCCTCAATCCCACCCGGGCGATCAACAATATCAAGGACCTCATGGTGAAGCGCTCGGTGTGATGGACGCCGCGGAGCGAAACCGCCTCACCTGGAGCTGCCGGCGCGGACTGCTCGAGCTCGACCTGGTCCTGCAGCGCTTCCTTCCACGCGTGGAGGAAAGGGAAGTGCCCGGCCTGAAGCAGCTGCTGCAGTACCCGGACAACGACCTCTGGGACATCGTCATCGGACGCAGCAACCAGTTCGCGCCGCACCTCAACGACATCGTCGCGAGACTTCGCGCCGCCTGAGAAAGACCGCCATGGCCGACAAGACCGCAACCCTGAAGCTTCCCGACGGCAGGAGCCTCGATTTCCCGGTGATGTCCGGGACGATCGGGCCGGACGTCGTCGACATCCGCAAGCTCTACGCCCAGTCGGGGATGTTCACCTACGATCCCGGATTCCTCTCGACGGCGTCCTGCAATTCGGCGATCACCTACATCGACGGCGACGCCGGCGTGCTGCTCTACCGCGGCTACCCGATCGAGCAGCTCGCGCAGCACTGCGACTTCCTCGAGGTCTGCTACCTGCTGCTGAACGGCGAGCTGCCGAACCGCGGGCAGAAGGACGAGTTCGTCGGCATCGTCACCCGGCATACCATGGTGCACGAGCAGCTCGCGCGCCTGTACCAGGGGTTCCGCCGCGACGCGCACCCGATGGCGGTGATGGTGGGCGTGGTCGGCGCGCTCTCCGCCTTCTACCACGACGCGCTCGACATCAACGATCCGCAGCACCGCACCATCTCGGCCTTCCGCCTCGTCGCGAAGATGCCGACCATCGTCGCCATGTCGTACAAGTACTCGATCGGCCAGCCGTTCGTGTACCCGCGCAACGACCTGTCCTACACCGCGAACTTCATGCGCATGATGTTCGCCGTACCGGCCGAGGAGTACAGGGTGAACGACGTGCTGGTGCGCGCGATGGACCGCATCTTCATCCTGCACGCGGACCATGAGCAGAACGCCTCGACCTCCACGGTCCGCCTGTCCGGCTCCTCGGGCGCCAACCCGTACGCGTGCATCGCCGCCGGCATCGCCTGCCTGTGGGGCCCGGCGCACGGCGGCGCGAACGAGGCCTGCCTGCAGATGCTGGAGGAGATCGGCGATGTGTCGAAGGTGCCCGAGTTCATCAAGAAGGTGAAGGACAAGAACTCCAACGTGCGCCTGATGGGCTTCGGCCATCGCGTGTACAAGAACCACGACCCGCGCGCCAAGCTGATGCGCGAGACCTGCCACGAGGTGCTGAACGAGCTCGGCCTGGGCAACGACCGCCTCTTCAAGCTGGCAATGGAGCTCGAGCGGATCGCCCTCGAGGACGAGTATTTCATTTCCCGCAAGCTGTATCCGAACGTGGACTTCTATTCCGGCATCGTGCAGCGCGCGCTCGGCATCCCGGTCTCGATGTTCACCTGCATCTTCTCCCTCGCCCGCACGGTCGGCTGGATCGCCCAGTGGCAGGAGATGATCTCGGACCCGGAGTACAAGATCGGACGCCCGCGCCAGCTCTACAAAGGGCCGACCAAGCGCGACGTCAAGCCGCTGGACAAGCGCTAAGGGGCGCCGGCCATGATGAAGGAATTCCTGAGCAGCTCGTACCTCTTCGGCGGCAACGCGCCGTTCATCGAGGACCTCTACGAGAAATACCTCGTCAACCCGCAGTCGGTCTCCGAGGAGTGGCGCGAGTATTTCGACCACATGCAGGTCCTTCCCGGCAACGCGGCGAAGGACGTGGCGCACGCGCCGGTCGTCGAGTCGTTCGTCCAGCGGGCCAAATCGGGCCAGCTCGGCGGCCCGGCGCGCAGCGCGCCGACGGAGCCGCTCACCCCGGAGCGCCTGCAGGTCGCCGCGCTGCTCCTGGTGACGGCTTACCGCATCGCCGGCTCGCGCTGGGCGACCGTCGACCCGCTCAAGCGCCAGCCGCGCCCGAACATCCCCGAGCTCGAGCCCGCGTACTACGACCTCTCGGAAGCCGATCTCGAGCAGGTCGTGAACTCGGGCTCGTATGTCGGCCTCGACCGGGTTTCGCTGAGGACCCTCCTGCAGGCGCTGCGGGACACCTACTGCCGGAACATCGGCTTCGAGTACATGTTCATCTCCGACCGCGTGCAGCGGCAGTGGATCCAGGAGCGGATCGAGCCGGTGCGCGGGACCCCGCAGCTCGGCGCGGAGGCCAAGAAGCGCCTGCTGCAGAAGCTGACCGAGGCGGAGCAGCTCGAGCGCTACCTGCACACCCGGTACGTGGGGCAGAAGCGCTTCTCGCTCGAAGGCGGCGAGAGCCTCATCCCTTCGATCGACGAGCTCATCCAGCGCGCCGGCGGCGCCGGCGTGCAGGAGATCGTGCTCGGCATGGCGCACCGCGGGCGCCTGAACGTGCTGGTCAACGTGCTCGGCAAGATGCCGCGCGATCTCTTCCTCGAGTTCGAGGGCAAGCATCCGGCCGAGCTGGCCTCCGGGGACGTGAAGTACCACAACGGCTTCTCCTCGGACATCACCACCGCCGGCGGGCCGGTGCACCTGTCGCTCGCCTTCAACCCGTCGCACCTCGAGATCGTCAACCCTGTGGTCGAGGGCTCGGTGCGCGCGCGCCAGCGCCGCCGCGACGACAAGACCGGCGACCAGGTCCTGCCGATCCTGATCCACGGCGACGCGGCGTTCGCCGGGCAGGGCGTGGTCATGGAGACGCTCAACCTCTCCGGCACGCGCGGCTACGGCACCGGCGGCACGGTGCACCTGATCGTCAACAACCAGATCGGCTTCACCACCTCGGATCCGCGCGACGCCCGCTCGACGATCTACTGCACCGACGTGGCGAAGATGGTCGAGGCGCCGATCTTCCACGTGAATGGCGACGACCCGGAGGCGGTCCTGTTCGTCACCCAGCTCGCGCTCGACTTCCGCCGGACGTTCCACAAGGACGTGGTGGTCGACATCGTCTGCTTCCGCAAGCTCGGCCACAACGAGCAGGACGAGCCGTTCGTCACGCAGCCCCTGATGTACAAGAAGATCTCCCAGCACCCGGGCACGCGCAAGCTCTACGCCGACAAGCTGGTCGCGCAGGGCGTGATCGCGCAGGACGAGCCCGACCAGATGATCAAGAAGTACCGCGAGACGCTCGACACCGGCCAGCAGACCGTCAGCCCGGTGCTCTCCAACTTCAAGAGCAAGTTCGCGATCGACTGGGCGCCGTTCCTCAATTCCAAGTGGACCGACCACGCCGACACGCACGTGCCGCTGTCGGAGCTGAAGCGCCTGTCCGAGCGCGTCACCGCCGTGCCGGAGGGGTTCAAGCTGCACCCGACGGTGGCGCGGGTCATCGAGAGCCGCCGGCAGATGGCCGAGGGCAAGCTGCCGGTCGACTGGGGCATGGCGGAGACGCTCGCCTACGCGTCGCTCCTTTCCAACGGCTACGACGTGCGCCTCTCGGGCCAGGACATGGGCCGCGGCACGTTCGCGCACCGCCATGCGGTGCTGCACGACCAGGAGCGCGAGCGCTGGGACGAGGGCAGCTACACGCCGCTGCAGCACATCGGCAAGGACCAGGGCGACTTCGTGGTCATCGACTCGGTGCTCTCGGAGGAGGCGGTGCTCGGCTTCGAGTACGGCTTCTCGACCGCGGAGCCCAACGCCCTGGTCGTCTGGGAGGCGCAGTTCGGCGACTTCGCCAACGGCGCCCAGGTGGTGATGGACCAGTTCATCTCCTCCGGCGAGACCAAATGGGGGCGGGTCTGCGGCCTGGTGCAGTTCCTGCCGCACGGCTACGAGGGGCAGGGGCCGGAGCACTCGTCGGCGCGCCTCGAGCGCTACCTGCAGCTCTGCGCCGAGCACAACATCCAGGTCTGCGTGCCGAGCAACGCGGCGCAGATCTTCCACCTCCTGCGCCGGCAGATGCTGCGCCCGTTCCGCAAGCCGCTCGTCGTGATGACGCCGAAGTCGCTGCTGCGCAAGAAGGAAGCGGCCTCGTCGATCAACGACCTGGCGAACGGGACGTTCCAGACGGTCATCCCGGACACCACCACGGTCGCCGAGAAGGACGTGAAGCGGGTGATCGCCTGCTGCGGCAAGGTTTACTACGACCTGGTTTTCAAAAGAACGGAACTTCAGAAAACCGATACGGCGATCATCCGCGTCGAGCAGCTGTATCCGTTCCCGCACAAGCAGTTCCAGGCCGAGATCGCGAAGTATCCGAACGCGCCCGAGGTCGTGTGGTGCCAGGAAGAGCCGCAGAACCAGGGCGCGTGGTACCAGACGGCCCATTTCCTGCGGGAGAACATCCGCGAGGGCCAGAAGCTCCATTACGCGGGTCGCCCG
The DNA here is from genome assembly GCA_965233165.1 of uncultured bacterium. Taxonomy (GTDB): domain Bacteria; phylum Pseudomonadota; class Gammaproteobacteria; order Burkholderiales; family SG8-39; genus SCGC-AG-212-J23. The sequence continues at coordinate 6,438 of CBDDRX010000089.1, forward strand.
GCTTCGGCATCGCCGGCGGGCGGCTACATGGCAAGGCACAACGAGCGCCAGAAGGCCCTCGTCGAGCAGGCGTTCGGAAAATTCAAGTAGGTTCTGTCGTTTAACCCGGGCGGGTTACCCGCCCAGACCTTCACAACCCGGCGGATGCTTAGCGGAAGCCGGGGAAGGCCTAAACGGGAGTCAAGATGGCGATCATCGAAGTGAAGGTCCCGCAGCTTTCGGAGTCCGTCTCCGAGGCTACCCTGCTCGACTGGCACAAGAAGGAAGGGGAGGCGGTCAGGCGCGACGAGAACCTGATCGACATCGAGACCGACAAGGTCGTGCTCGAGCTTCCCGCCCCCGCCGACGGGGTGCTGGTCAGGATCATCCGGCAGGCGAAGGACTCGGTCGGCTCCGGCGACGTGATCGCCCAGATCGACACCGAGGCCAAGGCCGGGGCTGTTCCATCCGCGCCTTCCCCGAAGAAGGAGCCCGAGAAAGCGAAAGCGGCTTCCCCCGCGGTGATGCCGGCGGCGCAGAAGATGGCCGCGGAGAAGGGAATCGACACTTCGAGCGTCCAGGGTACGGGCCGCGATGGCCGCGTGATCAAGGGCGACCTGCTTTCCCAGGGAGAGAAAAGGCCTGTTGAAGCGGCAAGAGCGCCATTGCCGCAGCCGACGCCGCCGATCAACGTCGAGAAGCTCCTGTCGGGGCGCCCCGAGCAGCGCGTGCCGATGTCGCGCCTGCGCCAGCGCGTCGCCGAGCGGCTGGTCATGGCGCAGCACACCGCGGCCATCCTCACCACGTTCAACGAGGTGAACATGGCGCCGGTGATGGAGATGCGAAAGAAGTACCAGGAGCGCTTCGAGAAGGAGCACGGGATCCGCCTGGGCTTCATGTCGTTCTTCGTCAAGGCGGCGGTGCACGCGCTGAAGCGCTTCCCGGCGGTGAACGCCTCGATCGACGGCACCGATGTGGTCTATCACGGCTACTTCGACATCGGCGTCGCGGTCGGCAGCCCGCGCGGCCTGGTCGTGCCGATCCTGCGCGACGCCGACCGGATGAGCTTCGCCGAGATCGAGAAGAAGATCGGCGACTTCGGCAAGCGCGCCCAGGACGGCAAGCGCGGCATCGAGGAGCTGACCGGGGGCACGTTCTCGATCTCGAACGGCGGCGTGTTCGGCTCGATGCTCTCGACGCCCATCCTGAACCCGCCGCAGTCGGCGATCCTCGGCGTGCACGCGACCAAGGACCGGCCGGTGGTGGAGAACGGCCAGGTCGTGATCCGGCCGATGAACTACCTCGCGCTTTCCTACGACCACCGCATCATCGACGGCCGCGAAGCGGTCCTGTTCCTGGTTTCCATCAAGGAAGCCCTTGAAGATCCCGCTCGTCTGATCCTGGAGATCTGAGCATGGACTTCTTCGACGTCGTGGTCATCGGGGGCGGTCCCGGCGGCTATATCGCGGCGATCCGGGCTGCGCAGCTCGGCCTGAAGACCGCCTGCATCGACGAGTGGAAGGGTGCCGACGGCAAGCCGGCGCTCGGCGGCACCTGCACCAACGTCGGCTGCATCCCTTCCAAGGCGCTCCTGCAGTCCTCCGAGAACTTCGAGGCCGTGGGACACCACTTCGCGGAGCACGGCGTCCGGGTGAAGGGCCTGGAGCTCGACCTGAAGCAGATGCTCGCCCGCAAGGACAAGGTGGTGAAGGCGAGCAACGACGGGGTCCTCTACCTTTTCAAGAAGAACAAGATCACCTTCTTCCACGGCAAGGGCGCTTTCGGCAAGTCGGCGAACGAGATTTCCATTGATTCAAAGCAGGCCATCGGCGCGAAGAATGTCATCGTCGCCACCGGCTCGACCGCGCGCGCCCTCCCGGGCGCCGAGTTCGACGAGAAGCAGGTCCTGAGCAACGCCGGGGCGCTCGCCCTCCCGGAGGTCCCGAAGCGCCTCGGCATCATCGGGGCAGGGGTCATCGGCCTGGAAATGGGCAGCGTCTGGCGCCGCCTCGGCTCGGAAGTGACGATCCTGGAGGCCCTTCCGGCCTTCCTCGGCGCCGCCGACGAGGCGGTCGCAATAGAAGCCGCCAAGGTGTTCGCCAAGCAGGGACTGAAGATCGAGCTGGGGGTGAAAATCGCATCCGTTGAAAAGAAGAAAACAGTTAAGGTTCAATATTCTGCGTCTGATACCTCTAGTAGAACATTGGAAGTAGACCGGCTCATCGTCTCGATCGGCAGGGTGCCGAACACCGATGGTCTGAACGCCGAGGGCATCGGGCTCACGCTCGACCGCGGCTTCGTAGCCGTCGATGGAGACTGCCGGACGAACCTGCCGAACGTCTGGGCCATCGGGGACGTGGTCCGGGGCCCGATGCTCGCCCACAAGGCCGAGGAGGAAGGGGCGGCGGTGGCCGAGCGGATCGCCGGCCAGAAGCCCCATGTGGACTTCAACCTGGTGCCCTGGGTGATCTACACCGCCCCGGAGATCGCCTGGGTCGGGCAGACCGAGCAGCAGCTCAAGGCCGCCGGCCGCGCCTACCGGGCCGGCTCCTTCCCTTTCGCCGCCAATGCACGCGCGCGGGCGATCGGCGATACGAGCGGCCTGGTCAAGTTCCTCGCCGACGCCGCGACCGACGAGATCCTGGGCGTGCACATCGTCGGCCCGTTCGCCGGCGAGCTCATCGCCGAGGCGGCAGTCGCGATGGCCTTCCGCGCGTCGAGCGAGGACATCGGCATGATCTGCCACGCGCATCCGTCGCTGTCCGAGGCAATGAAGGACGCGGCCCTGGCCGTGGACAAGCGCGCCCTCAATATTTGATGCCGGACGTCCGGTCGCTCTATCAGGAGCACCTGGCAAAGCGCGGCTTCGTCTCCGACCCTTCGCAGCTCCAGGCGGTCGAGCGGCTGCAGCGCCTCTACGAGGAATGGACCGCCTACAAGAAGAAGCGCGGCAATGCGCTGGCGCGGCTGATCGTCAAGCCCGCGCTGCCGAAGGGCGTCTACCTGTGGGGGCCGGTCGGGCGGGGCAAGAGCTTCCTCATGGACAGTTTCTTCCGCTGCGTGCCGCTGGTGAGGAAGCGGCGCGTGCATTTTCACCACTTCATGCGCGAGATCCATCGCGAGCTCGACGCCCTGAAGGGGACCGAGGACCCGATCGCCGCCGCTGCAGAGAAGGTCTCGCGAAAGTACCGCCTGGTGTGCTTCGACGAATTCCACGTCTCGGACATCGCGGACGCGATGATCCTCGGCCGCTTCCTCGAGCAGGCGATGGAGAAGGGCGTGCAGTTCGTCATGACCTCGAACTACCCGCCCGAGCGGCTCTACCCCGACGGCCTGCAGCGCGAGCGCTTCCTGCCCACGATCGAGCTCCTGAAGTCGCGCCTGGACGTCGTGGGCGTCGACAACGGCACCGACTATCGCCGCCTGAAGATGGAGCGGCTTCAGGTCTACCACGTCGGCAACGACCGGGCGCTCGAGAAGATCTTCGCCGACCTGAAGGACGTGGAGGAGGAGGACCATCCGCTCGACGTGGAAGGAAGGAAGATTCCCTATCACAAGCGGGCCGGCGGCCTGGTCTGGTTCGATTTCGCCGCCCTGTGCGGCGGGCCGCGCTCCTACGCCGATTACGTCGACCTGGCAAAGCGGTTTCATACCGTGATCGTGTCGAACGTGCCGCGGATGTCGCCGAGGAACGCGGATGCGGCGCGCCGCTTCACCTGGCTGGTGGATGTGTTTTACGATGACCGGGTCAAGCTGGTGGTCTCGGCCGAGGCGGAGCCCGAGGCGCTTTTCCCGGAGGGAGACAACAGCGCGGAGTTCCAGCGCACCGCGAGCCGCCTGCACGAGATGCAGTCGGCCGCGTACCTGCAAAGCGAACGGAGGAAGGCCAGTGGAGAAATTCCGAGCGTTCAGGCTCACTGAAGTCGAGAAGAAGATGCGGGCGGAGTTCGTCGAATGCACGCTCGACGACCTCGATCCGGGGGACGTGGTGGTCCGCGTCGCCTATTCCGACGTGAACTACAAGGACGCGCTCGCCGCGACCGGCAAGGGGCGCATCCTGCGCCGCGCCTCCTGCATCGGCGGCATCGATTTCTCGGGCACCGTGGTGTCCTCGACCGATGCGCGCTTCGCCAAGGGCGACGCGGTGCTCGGCGTGGGCTTCGACCTTGGCGTCGCGCACCACGGCGGCTACGCCGAATACGCGCGCGTTCCCGGCGACTGGCTGGTCAAGCTGCCGCAGGGCCTGTCGCTCTGGGATGCTATGGCCTTCGGCACGGCCGGCTTCACCGCGGGCATCGCCATCGTGCGCATGGAGCAGAACGGGCTCAAGCCGGCGAACGGCCCGGTCGTCGTGGATGGCGCGACCGGCGGCGTCGGCTCGATCGCCATCGCTTCCCTCGCGCGGCTCGGCTACGAGGTAGTCGCGCTGACCGGCAAGGCGGACGAGAGCGAATGGCTGAAGCGCATCGGCGCGAAGGAAGTGATGCTGCGCAGCGGCATCGATTTGACAAAGATCAAACCATTGGACAAGGCGACCTGGGCCGGCGCGGTGGATAATCTGGGCGGAGAGGTGCTCGCCTGGATGGCGAGCACCATGAAAGTGAACGGCGTGATCGCCTCCATCGGCCTTGCCGCGAGCGCCAGCCTCAACACCACCGTGTTGCCCTTCATCCTGCGCGGAGTCTCCCTGCTCGGCATCAATTCGACCGACAGCCCCGCCCCCGAGCTGCGCCGCGAAGTCTGGCGCCGGCTCGCCGGCGACCTGCGCCCGCCGCTCCTGAAGGAGATGGCGGAGACCGTGCCGTTCGACAAGCTGCCCGAAGTGTTCGGCCGATTCATGGACGCGCAGGTGCGCAAGCGCGTCGTCGTCGACCTCAGCACCTGATATGGCGCAGGCCGGCGGCGAGATTCCGGAGAAGCGCGTCCTGATCGTCGACGACTCGAAGTTCGTCCGCACCACCTTCAACCGCATCCTGAGCGCCTCCTTCGCCGTCAAGGAGTGCGCCGACGGGGAGGCGGGCTGGCAGCAGATCGAGAGCGACCCGCACATCGTGATGGTCGTCTCCGACATCGACATGCCCAAGCTCGACGGCTACGGGCTGCTCGAGAAGGTGCGCGGCTCCGCGGACCCGCGCATCAAGGCCCTGCCGGTCATCATCATCTCGGGCAACCAGAACGAGTCGGCCAAGAAGCGCGCGCGCGACCTCGGCGCCAACGACTTCGTCGCCAAGGAAGCGGATGCGCCGGAGGTCCTGTCGCGCATCGACAACCTCCTCAAGCTGGTGCGCGCGAGCAACGAGCTGGAGCAGAACAAGGTGGTGATCGAGCAGACCGCCACCCACGATCCGCTGACCCTCACCTTCACGCCGCACTACCTGATGACCGAGGGGCGCAAGCACTACGCCCACGCGCGCCGCCACGGCGGCCAGGTCTCGGTGATGGCGTTCCGCATCGACAGCTACCAGGACGTCGTCAGGACCGCCGGCAAGGACGTCGCGGACCAGCTCCTGAAGAGCATCGCCAAGATGGTGAGCGGCACGCTGCGCACCGAGGATTCCATCGGCCGCGCCGCGGAGAGCACCTTCGTCGTGATCTCCACCGGCGCCGGCGCCTCGCAGGTCGGCGCCTTCGCGCGCCGCCTCTACAACCAGCTCGGCGCGGCGCAGGTGGCCTACCGCGGCCAGCCGCTGAAGATCGTCTCGAGCTTCGGCGTCGCCTCCCCCCAGGACACCGCCAATTCCATCGAGGACCTGGTCAAGCTCTCGCTGGGCCGGCTGCAGAAGGCGGGCACGAGCAAGGGCGAGCGCATCGTCGGGGCGGACGAGGTCACGCTCCTCAAGCCGGCCACGCTGCCAAGCGACATCGAGCGGGCGGTGGCGCTGCTCGAGCAGGCGAATGCCGAGCGGCTGGGCGACGCGTCGAACGAGATCCTGCGCCGCCTGCTGCCTTTCTTGCAGGCGGCGTTCAAGCGCGTGAAGATCGAGCTCCCGGTGGAGAAGATCAACGCCATCCTCGCCAAGCCGAAGTGATCCCATGACCACCTACCGCGAGTTCCATCGCCGCTCGATCGAGCAGCGCGACCAGTTCTGGGCCGCCGAGGCCCGTCGCATCGACTGGCACCGCCCCTTCGACCAGGTCCTCGACTACTCCCGCCCGCCGTTCGCGCGCTGGTTCGTCGGCGGCCGCACCAATCTCTGCCACAACGCGGTGGACCGCCACCTCGCGGCGCGCGCCGACCAGGAGGCGCTGGTCTGGATCTCCACCGAAGTGGAGCAGACGAAGGCGTTCACGTACCGTGACCTGCATCGGGAAGTGAATCGCGCCGCGGCGATGATGCGCTCGCTCGGGGTGAAGAAGGGCGACCGGGTCATCATCTACATGCCGAACATGCCCGAGGCCGTGTTCGCGATCCTCGGCTGCGCCCGCATCGGCGCCGTGCACTCGGTCGTGTTCGGCGGCTTCGCCGCGGCCAGCCTCGCCGCGCGCATCGACGATGCGCGGCCCGCGCTCATGGTGACGGCGGATGCCGGAAGCCGGATGGGCAAGGTCGTGCGCTACAAGCCGCTCGTGGACGAGTCCATCTCGCTGTCGAAGCACCCGCCGGCAAAGGTCCTGATCTACGACCGGGGCCTCGACCGCGACATGCCGCGGGTGGCGGGGCGGGACGTCGACTGGCGGGCGCTGGCGGGCGAGCACGAGGGTGCGTCCGTGCCGTGCGAATGGCTGGAGTCGAGCGAGCCCTCGTACATCCTCTACACCTCCGGCACCACCGGCCGCCCGAAGGGCGTGCAGCGCGACGTGGGCGGCCACGCCGTCGCCATGGCCGCGTCGATGGCGCATATCTACTGCGGCGGGGCGGGAGAGACGATCTTCACGACCTCGGACATCGGCTGGGCCGTCGGCCACTCGTACATCATCTATGCGCCGCTCATCGCCGGCATGCGCACGATCCTCTACGAGGGCGTTCCAGTGCGGCCCGACCCCGGCGTGTGGTGGAAGATCGTCCAGGACTACAAGGTGGCGGTGATGTTCTCCGCGCCGACCGCGATCCGGGTGCTCAAGAAGCACGATCCGGCGTACCTGAAGAAGTACGACCTCTCGTCCCTGAAGCACCTGTTCCTCGCCGGGGAGCCGCTCGATGAGCCCACGCACCGCTGGATCCACGACGGGCTCGGGCGGCCGGTCATCGACCACTACTGGCAGACCGAGACGGGCTGGCCGGTGCTGACCGCGCTGCCCGGCGTGGAGAAGACGGCGGTGAAGTTCGGCAGCCCGTCCTTCCCCGCCTACGGGTACGACCTGCAGCTCTTGCGCGAGTCGGACGCGAGCGAGGCGGGCGCCGACGAGAAGGCGGTCGTGGCGATCGTGCCGCCGCTGCCGCCGGGCTGCATGAGCACGATCTGGGGCGACGACGAGCGCTTCGTGAAGACGTACTTCAGCACCTTCGCGAAGAAGATGGTCTATTCCACGTTCGACTGGGGCATCCGCGACCGCGACGGGTACTACTTCATCCTCGGCCGGACCGATGACGTCATCAACGTCGCCGGGCACCGCCTCGGCACGCGCGAGATTGAAGAGGCGGTGAACATGCACCCGAACATCGCCGAATGCGCGGTGGTGGGCGTGGCGGATCCGCTCAAGGGACAGATGCCGCTCGCCTTTGCCGTGCTGAAGGACCCCGCCAAGGGCACGACCGGGCAGGAAGTCATGGAAACGGTCGACAAGCAGCTCGGTGCCATCGCGCGGCCCAAGGCGGTGCATTTCGTGACCCTCCTGCCCAAGACGCGCTCGGGAAAGACGCTGCGCCGCTCCATCCAGGCGCTCGCCGAAGGCCGCGACCCGGGTGATCTCACCACCATCGAGGACCCGGGCGCCCTCGAGCAGATCCGTGGAGCATTGAGCCGATGAAAACAAGACCCGCACTGACCCTCGACGATTGCCGGCGCATCAGCGCCGCCGCGGAAGCGGAGGCGGCAAGGAACGGCTGGAACGTCG
>CBDDRX010000090.1:0-16443 GCA_965233165.1 uncultured bacterium
ACCTCTTCGAGAAAGAGCAACCCACCCTGTCGCTGGGCGTGCCGACGATCTGGCTGTCGATGATCCAGGCCTACGAGGCGCAGCCCGGCCCCTGGAAATTTCCGCCCGGGCTGCGCACGCTCGTCGGCGGCGCGGCGGGGCCGGAGTCGCCCATCCGCGCCTACGCGAAGCACGGCGTGCGCGTCGACCAGGGCTGGGGAATGACCGAGACCTCACCGGTCGCCACCATCGCGTACGTCAAGCCCGATCTCGAGGCCTCCGAGGACGAACGCTTCAAGAGGAAGGCGATGGCGGGCATTCCGATTCCGCTGGTGGAGCTGCGCATCGTCGGCGACGAGGGCGAGGCGCCGTGGGACGGCAAGGCGGTGGGCGAAGTCCAGGTGCACGGCCCGTTCATCACCGGCGCCTACCACGGCGTGGACGCGAAGGAGCGCTTCGCCGAAGACGGATGGCTGCGTACCGGCGACGTGGGCAGCGTCGATCCGCACGGCTACGTGCGCATCACCGACCGCACCAAGGACCTGATCAAGTCGGGCGGAGAATGGATCAGCTCGGTCGACCTCGAGAACGCGCTGATGGGGCATCCCGCGGTCGCGGAAGCGGCGGTGATCGCCACGCCGCACGAGAAGTGGGGCGAGCGGCCTCTCGCCTGCATCGTCCTGAAGCCAGGCCAGGAAGCGTCACCCCAGGCTCTGAACGACGTGCTCGCGAAGGCCTTCGCGAAGTGGCAGCTGCCGGACGACTACCGGTTCATCAGGGAGATCCCGCGCACGTCCACAGGGAAGTTCTGGAAGGCGAAGCTGCGCGAGCTGTTCTCGCGCGGAGCGCTCTAGAAGCGGAGCCCGACCAGGCGCGGGCCGCGCTCCTTCAGCGCGCCGCCCAGCTCGCGCGCGAGCGCGTCGAGGTCGTCGACGCGGACGCCGGGAACGCCCTGCGCCTTCGCGAGCGCGACCCAGTCGAGGTCCGGGCGGCCGATCTCCAGCATGTCGCGCGCCTTGCGGCCCGGCTCGCCGGCGCCGACGTTGCGCAGCTCGCCCTTGAGGATCTCGTAGGTTCGGTTGGCGAAGACGAGCGTCACGACGTCGAGCGACTCGCGCGCCATCGTCCAGAGCGCCTGGTTCGTGTACATGCCGGAGCCGTCGCTCTGCAGGCACAGCACCTTGCGCTCCGGGCAGGCGACGGCGGCGCCGACCGCGCAGGGCATCGCGAAGCCGATGGAGCCGCCGGGATTCACCAGCCAGTCGTGCGGCGGCGCGTTCCTCGTCGCCGGCACCAGGCCGCGGCCCGAGGTGATCGACTCGTCGACGACGATCGCGTTCTCCGGCATCAGCGCCGCGATGACCGCGGCGAGGCCGGGAAGCGTTACCGGGCCAGTGGGGAGCGCGGGACGGACGAGGTCTTCACGCTTCGGTTGTTTTTTATCGAGAATCTCCACCAATCGCTGAACCGCGTCCACGCCGTCCTCGTCGAGCGCGGCCAGCGTGAGGACTTCGCAGCCCGGGGCCATGGGCAGCGCCGGCTTGCCCGGATAGGCGAAGAAGTTCACCGGCTGTTTCGAGTTGACGAGGACTAGCGTGCGCAGGTGCGCGAGGCGCTTCTGCGCCGCCTCGACGACATAGGGAATGCGGTCGACGTTGACGCGCCCGGCGCCGCGCTCGGCGCGGTTCATCTGCGTCGGGCAGAGGAGCTCCGCGCCCGTGGCGGCGGCGATGCGGCCGCAAAGGTCGAGCGCGCCCTCGCGCAGCATCGGCCCGTTCAGCACCAGAGCGCCGTTTCCCTTGCGCAACGCCTCGGCGGCCGCGCGCACGCGGGCCTCGTCCACCTTGCGCCGCGCCGGGGGCGCGACGGGCGCCGCCACGCTCGCGCCTTCCGTCCAGGCCACGTCGGCGGGCAGGATGAGCGTGCTGCTGCCGCCCGGCGCGGCGAGGGAGGCGGCCACCGCAGCCGCCGCATCGGCGCCGACCGCCTGCGGCGAAGAAGTCGTCTTCACCCAGCGGGAATTTACGCGCGCGATGCCTTCGATGTCCGAGGCGAGCGGCGGGTCGAAGGGCAGGTGGCCGATGGCGTGGTCGCCCACGACGTTCACGATCGGGGTCATCGCCCGGCGCGCGTTGTGCAGGTTGGCGAGCCCGTTGCCCAGGCCCGGGCCCAGGTGCAGCAGCGTGCTCGCGGGCCGGTCCTTCATGCGCCCGTAGCCGTCCGCGGCGCCGGTCACCACGCCTTCGAAGAGACCCAGCACGCAGCGCATGCCCTCGACGCGGTCGAGCGCGGCGACGAAGTGCATCTCCGAGGTGCCGGGATTCGTGAAGCAGGTGTCGACGCCGCACGCGAGCAGCGTGCGGATGAGCCCCTCGGCGCCGTTCACGGAAGGATCACCGAGCGAGCGCTTTTTCCACGATCTCGGCCACGTCGCGGGACAGGCCCGGATGCTTGCTGATCCTTTCCAGTTCTTTCCGGGAAAGTGCCTGGCGCGAGGAATCGAAGCGCTTCCAGCGATCGAAACCCCTCGCCATGCGGGCGGCGACCTGCGGGTTGAGCGCATCGAGCGCGATCACCTGGTCGGCGAGGAACGCGTAGCCGGAGCCGTCGGCGGCGTGGAAGCGCACGTGGTTCGCGGCGAAGGCGCGGATCAGCGAGTAGACCTTGTTCGGCACCTTCAGGTCGAACGCCGGGTGGTGCAGCAGCGCGTGGACGCGGACCAGCGTGTCCGGCAGGCGCGAGCTCGCCTGCACGGCGAGCCACTTGTCGACCACCAGCGGCTCGTCCTGCCACTTCGCGTAGAACGCGTCGAGCGCCGGCTGCCGCTCGGGGCATTCCACGTTGGCGAGGCAGCCGAGCGCGGCCATCGCGTCGGTCATGTTGTCCGCGGTCCGGAACTGCTCGTAGCAGAGCCTGCTCTCGCCGATCTCGGAGAGCAGCGACAGGCACAGGTTCTTCAGCGCGCGCTTTCCGGCCGAGGCCGCGTCCGGAGAGTACGGACCCTTGCCTTTCAGATCCTCGTACTTCCTGCCCAGATCGTCCTTCAGCGCGGAGGCGAGCTCCCGGCGCAGCTTGTTTCTGGCCTCGTGCAGGCGATCCGGGTCGACGACGTCCATCTGCTCGGCGAGGAAGCTCTCCGGCGGCAGCGCGAGCGCCTCCGCGGCGAACGCCGGGTCGCGGTCCGAAAGCAGGCTACGCGCCGCGGCGACCAGCGCCGGCGCCGGGACGCCGCCCTTCTCGAGGATCGTGGCCGTGAACAGGCGCTGTCCCGCTTCCCAGCGGTTGAACGCGTCGTCGTCGTGCGCCATGAGGTGCAGGAGATCCGCCTCGGTGTACGGGTAGTTCAGGATCACCGGCGCCGAGAACCCGCGCAGCAGCGACGGAACGGGCGCGTCCTTCACCTCGAATACATGCTGTTCCTCCGGACGCTTCACGTTCAGCACCCGTTCGTGCGGGCCGATCTTCACCGCCAGCGGGATGTGGAAGGGGGGATTCATGGACTGCTTCACGGTCAGCGTGAACCGGCCATCATCAAAGACACCGGAGCAGTCCAGGACGGGCGTGCCGGGGACGTCGTACCAGTGCTTGAACTGCGAGAGGTCGATGCCGGAGGCGTCCTGCATGGCCGCGACGAAGTCGTCGGTGGTGACCGCCTGGCCGTCGTGGCGCCTGAAGTAGAGCTGCATGCCTTCCTGGAACTTCTCCTCGCCGAGGAGCGTGTGCTGCATGCGCACGACCTCTGCGCCTTTCTCGTACACCGTGACGGTGTAGAAGTTGCGGATCTCCTGGTAGGACTGCGGGCGCACCGGGTGCTTCATCGGCCCGGCGTCTTCCGGGAACTGGGCGGCGCGCAGGCTGCGCACCTCCTGGATGCGCGTGACCGGCCGCGAGTACGTGTCGGCGCCGTACTCCTGGTCGCGGAACACGGTCAGGCCTTCCTTGAGCGAGAGCTGGAACCAGTCCCGGCAGGTGACGCGGTTGCCGGTCCAGTTGTGGAAGTACTCGTGCGCGACGACGCGGTCGATGTTGAGGTAGTCGACGTCGGTCGCGGTATCGGAGCGCGCGAGGATGTACTTCGTGTTGAAGATGTTGAGGCCCTTGTTCTCCATCGCCCCGGAGTTGAAGTCGCCGACCGCGACGATCTTGTACTCCGCGAGGTCGAGCTTCAGGCCGAAGCGCTTCTCGTCCCAAGCGATCGCCCGCTTCAGGCAGTCCATCGCCCAGCCGGCCTGGTCGAGCTTGCCCGGCTCGACGTAGATATAGAGGTTGTCCTCGCGCAGCACCTCGAGGTTCGCCGCGACGAGGGCGAAGAGGTACGCCGGCTTGGGGAAGGGATCCTCGAACTTCGCCCAGTGACGGCCGTTTGCTTCCTCGCCTTTCTCCAGAAGGTTTCCATTTGAGAGAAGAACGGGAAACCTTGCCTTGTCGGCGCGCACGGTGGTCGTGAACTTCGCCATTACGTCCGGCCGGTCGAGGTACCAGGTGATGCGCCGGAAGCCCTCGGCCTCGCATTGCGTGACGAAGCCGTGCTTCGTCGCATACAGGCCCTCGAGCTTGGTGTTCTTCTGCGGGCAGATTTTCGTGACGGTCTCGAGGACGAAGCGCGCCGGGACGTCGCGCACGGTGAGCGCTTCGGGCGTCACGGCGTGCTCGGCCGGCCTGCCGTCGAGCGAGACCGAGACCAGCTCGAGCTCGTCTCCGTTCAGGACGAGCGGCTGCTCATGGTTTCCGTTGCGACGGACGGACAGCTTCGCCTTGACGATCGCATGGTCGTCGCGGATGTCGACGTCGAGCTCGACCGTCTCGACGACGTAGGCGGGCGGGGTGTAGTCCTTGAGGTGGATGGTGCGGGCCTGGGGTTCGCGCATGAGGAAGAGAGTGCCACAAACTGATGCGCCCGAGCCCGCGCGCGCCCCTTTGCAGTGCCAGCGAAATCAGGGACGCACCACGTTTTCCGCCATTCCTTCCCTGATCAAATGGAAAACGTGGTGCGTCCCTGATTTCGCCCCATGGCACGCGAATTGCGAAACGTGCGGGGTGATCACCGCCCTGAGCTCGCGCCAAGTCGAGCTGGTCCAGCAAAGCTGGCGCAGCGTCCAGCTTGTCGGGGATACGGCAGCGGAGCTCTTCTACGGCAAGCTCTTCAGCATCGCGCCGGAGGTGCGGCCGATGTTCCGGGGCGAGCTGCGCGACCAGGGCCGCAACTTCACCGCGATGATGAGCGTCGCGGTCCATTGGCTGGGCAAGCCGGAGAAGGTCGCGGTGGCCGTGCGCCAGCTCGGCGCCCGCCACGCCGCCTACGGCGTGCGGGACAGTCACTACGGCGCCGTGGGCGCGTCGCTCCTGTGGATGCTCGAGGAGTCGCTCGGCGAGGCGTTCACGCCGGAAGTGGAGGCGGCCTGGTGGGCGGCCTACCAGTTCCTCGCCTCGACCATGCAGCAAGGCGCGTGCGAGCTCTCTTCGTGAAAACCTAGCTCTTTTCCTCGTCCTTCTTGCGGCCGAGGAGGGCGCCGACGAAGCCGACCAGGGTGCGCTTGGGCTTGTGCGTGACCTGCACCGGGCGGGCGCTGGCGGGCTGGGGCTGCGTGTAGTCCCGCGGCTCGGAATAGGCCTTCTCCTTGCGCGGATCCCACTGCTGGTGGCGCGAGCTGCGCGCCGGCGAGCGGTTGCCGCGCGACGAATTGCCGGGATTCGGGCCCGCGTTGCGGCCGCGGCCGCCGCCGCCGCGATTCCTGCGCCGGCCGCCGTCGGGCCGCGCGCCGCCGTTCGGCCGTGCGCCGCCGCTCGGGCGTTGCTGGGGCTGCTGCGGCGGGACCGCTTCGCCTTCCTCGCGCATGCGCGCGCGGGCTTCGCGGATCTGGTCCTCGTAGGCCGAGTCGGCGTGCTGGGGGTGAACCTGCTGCGGCCGCGCCTGCTGCGGGTGGCGAGGTTGCTCGTCGCCGCGCCGCGGCTGCTGCGGTTGCTGGGGGTTGCGGCGCCCTTGCTGCGGACGCCCTTGCTGCGGGCGCCCTTGCTGCGGCGGCCGTCCCTGCCGTTGCGGGCGCCCCTGCTGCGGGCGGTGGTGCCGCGGCTGCCGCTCCTCGGGGTGCGCCCTTTCCTGCGACGCGGTGCCGGGCTCGAAGCCGGCGATGACCTTCATCTCCACCTTGCGGTTCATCAGGCGCTCGATCGCCGCGAAAAGCGGCCGGTCTTCGTGGCTGACGAGCGAGACCGCCTCGCCTTCGACGCCCGCGCGGCCGGTGCGGCCGATGCGGTGCACGTAGTCCTCGGGGACGTGCGGCATGTCGTAGTTCACGACGTGCGGCAGCGCCTCGATGTCGAGGCCGCGCGCGGCGATGTCGGTGGCGACCAGGACGCGCAGCTCGTTGTCCTTGAAGAGCTTCAGCGCGCGCGTGCGCGCGTTCTGGCTCTTGTTGCCGTGGATCGCGTCGGCTTCCACGCCTTCGCGCTCGAGCTGCTGCGCGAGGCGGTTGGCGCCGTGCTTGGTCTTGCAGAACACCAGCACCTGGCGCCAGTCGCCCGTCTTGATGAGGTGGGCGAGGAGCTCCCGCTTGCGCCCGGCGTCGACCGGGTGCGCGACCTGGGCGACGAGCTCGGCCGGCGTGTTGCGCCGGGCGACCTCGACGGTCAGCGGGTCCTTCATGAACGAGCCCGCGAGCTTGCGGATCTCATCCGGGAAGGTCGCGGAGAAGAGCAGGTTCTGGCGCTCCTTCGGCAGCAGCGCCAGGATCTTGCGGATGTCGTGGATGAAGCCCATGTCGAGCATCCGGTCGGCCTCGTCGAGGACGAGGATCTCGACCTGGCGCAGGTCCACGGTCTTCTGCTGCACGTGGTCGAGCAGCCGGCCGGGCGTGGCGACGAGGATGTCCACCCCGCGGCGCAGCGCGTCGATCTGCGGCTGGATGCCGACGCCGCCGTACACGAGGCTCGACTTCAGGCCGCTGAACTTGCCGTAGGTGCGCACGCTTTCCTCGACCTGCGCCGCGAGCTCGCGGGTCGGGGTGAGGATCAGCGCGCGGACCGGATGCCGGGCCGGCGAGTGGCTGGTGTTCGACTTCGACGACAGGTTCTGGATCAGCGGCAGGGTGAAGCCCGCGGTCTTGCCGGTCCCGGTCTGGGCGGCGCCCAGGAGGTCGCGGCCCGCGAGGACGATGGGGATGGCCTGCAGCTGGATGGGGGTCGGGATGGTGTATCCCTTGTCCGCGACTGCGCGGACGAGCTCGGCTCTGAGGCCAAGTGATTCAAACGACGTAGTAATGGAAGTATCTCCTGCACTCGGCCTGGGAAAAGGCGGGAGCCCTTTCGACCGGTTCAGGCAGATGCACTTAGCAGCTTGTTATTCGGCCCAGGATGGGCGGGAAGTAACGACCTGGAACGCTAACCGGAAATACGCGTCGCAGAAAGCTTGGAGCGCAGTATACCCCGGATTCCGGCAATCTCGTTGAATATCAGCGCTCCCAGTACTACGGCCCCTCCGGAAAGCGCCGCGGCCGAGGGCGTTTCCCCGGCCCACAGCCAGGTCCAGAGCACCCCGAGCACCAGCTCCAGCAGGGCCAGCAGCGCCAGCTCGGGCGGCCGCAGGACCCGGGCCGCGACCACCATCAGCATGCAGGGCACGCCAAGCTGGAAGAAGCCGAGGAAGGCGAGAAGCGCGAGGTCGCGGCCACTCGCCTGGAAGGGCAGGGCGAAGGGCAGGGCGACGAGCAGGGAGATCAGCGCGCCGGTCATGACCGCCGGCACGAGGTCGACCCGTACGCCCTCGGTCCTGCGCGCCACCGAGCGAAGCGTCACGAAGTTCGCCGCCGCGGCGATCGGCACCAGGAGCGCGAACAGCATGCCGGTCACGTCTCGCGCGCTGAGCGAAGCCATGTCGCCGGCGGCCATCCACGCGATTCCCGCGCCCGCCGCCACGGCGGCAACGGCGGTGCGCACCGGCACCGGCTCCTTGAGGACGAGCCACGCGGCGAGCGTGGTCAGCACCGGGCTGATGCTCATCACGACCAGCGTGTTCGCGGTGCTCGTCATCGCGAGGGCGAAGACGAAGGCCGTGAACATCACCGCCCACATCGCCCCGGAGAAAAGGGCCGGCTTTCCAAGTATTTTCGAAAAAGAATTTTTCTTGAAAAGCAGAAACGCCGCTACGAAAACGAAGCAGAACAGGCTGCGCCAGAAGACCTGCTCGAAGGCCGGGGCCTTCTGCAGGTGGCGGGTGACGACGCCGGCGGTGCTCCAGAGCACCGGCGCGGCGACCATCAGCCCGAGGGCCGCTGCGCGAGAAATTCCGTGAGTGCCGTGCATGTATGGCTCTTGCTGGAGGCGGCCTTCTCGGGCGTGCCCTGGAAAACGACGCGGCCGCCGCCCGAGCCGCCCTCCGGCCCGAGGTCGAGGATCCAGTCCGCTTCGGCGATGACGTCGAGGTTGTGCTCGATGACGACCGCGGTGTTGCCGGCGTCGACCAGGCGGTGCAGGACGCGGATCAGCTTCTCCACGTCGGCCATGTGCAGGCCGACCGTGGGCTCGTCGAGCACGTAGAGCGTGCTCACGTCGGCCCGCTTGGCGAGCTCGTAGACGAGCTTGATCCGCTGCGCTTCCCCGCCGGAGAGCGTGGGGCTCTGCTGGCCCAGGGTCAGGTAGCCCAGGCCGACATCCTGCAGCAGCCGCGGGCAGCGATGGATGGCCGAGTGCGCGCCGAAGAACTCGACCGCCTCGTCGACGCTCATCGCCAGCACCTCGCCGATGTTCTTACCGCGCAGCTGCACCGTCAGCGTGTCCGGGTTGAAGCGCGCGCCGCCGCAGCCCTCGCAGGTCACGCGCACGTCGGGCAGGAACGACATCTCGATCTTCTTCATGCCCTGGCCCTCGCAGGCCTCGCAGCGCCCGCCCTTCGTGTTGAAGGAGAAGCGGCTCGCGCTCCAGCCGCGCATGCGCGACTCCGCCGTGTCGGCGAAGAGCTTGCGGATGTGGTCCCAGAAGCCGACGTAGGTCGCGGGGCAGGAGCGCGGCGTCTTGCCGATCGGCGTCTGGTCGACCTCGAGGACGCGCTCGACGGCCTTGCCGTGGCCCACGGCCTTGCAGCCGACCGGCTGGCGGAGCTTCAGGGACTCGAACAGCACGTCGCGGGCGAGCGTCGACTTGCCGGAGCCGGAGACGCCGGTGACCAGCGTGAGGCGCTTGAGCGGAATCTTCGCGTCGACGTTGCGAAGGTTGTGCAGCTTCGCGCCTTTGATCTCCAGAAAATCAATCCCCCTGGAAACGGAGCGGCGCGGCTGGATCGGATGACGCAGCGGCTCGCGCAGGAAGCGGCCGGTGAGCGAGGTGGGATGCGCGATCAGCTCCTCCGCCGTGCCGGCCGCGATCACCTCGCCGCCGAGCTTGCCCGCGCCGGGGCCGAGGTCGATGACGTGCTGGGCGCGGCGGATCGTCTCCTCGTCGTGCTCCACGACCACCAGCGAGTTGCCCTTCGCCCCCAGCTTCTCGAGGACGTCGAGCAGGATCTTGTTGTCGCGATGGTGCAGGCCGATCGTCGGCTCGTCGAGGATGTAGCAGACCCCGCGCAGGTTCGAGCCGAGCTGCGCGGCGAGCCGGCTGCGCTGCGCCTCGCCGCCCGAGAGCGTCGGCGCCGTGCGGTCGGGCGTGAGGTAGGCCTGGGCGACCTCCTCGGGGAAGCCGAGGCGCGACTTCAGCTCGGGCAGGAGGTCGCGGGCGATCTCCGCCTCGCGGCCCTTCAGCTTCGCGGCATCGAAGGCGCGCTTCAGCTCGATGATCGGCAGCCCCGAGTAGTCGGCGATCGAGCGCGCGCCCCAGCGCACGGCGAGCGCCTCGGGGTTCAGGCGCTTTCCTTCGCAGGCCTCGCAGGCCTGGTCGGCCTCGAGCCACTCGATCCACGAGTCGAGGACGTTGTCCTCGGTGCCCGTGCGCGCCCGCTCGTCGCTCCATTCGACGTCGTCGATGTTGAGGCCGGTGCCGTAGCACTTCGCGCACCAGCCGTGCTTCGAGTTGTAGGAGAACAGGCGCGGGTCGAGCTCCGGGAAGCTGCGCCCGCACGAGCGGCAGGCGCGCTTCGTGGAGAACACCTGGATGTCCTTACCGGTCTGGATATGGACCACGCCCTTGCCGTACTCGAGCGCGGTGCCCAGGGTTTTTCTCAGGGCCGATTCTGTTTTCGGAGAGATCGAGACGTAGCCGACGGGCAGCTCGATGTTGTGCTCCTTGAACCGGTCGATGCGCGGGAACGGCCGCACCGGCAGGAGCTTCCCGTCGACGCGCAGCTGCTTGTAGCCCTTCGCCGCGGCCCACTGCGCGAGGTCGGTGTAGACCCCTTTGCGGTTGCTCACCAGCGGCGCGAGCATCACGACGGTCTGGCCGCGGTACGCCTTCATCAGGCGCGCGACGATCGCGTCCTCGCTCTGCGGCTCGATCGGGACCTCGCAGTCGGGGCAGTGCTGGGTGCCGAGCTTGACGAACAGCAGGCGCAGGAAGTGGTGCACCTCGGTGAGCGTGCCCACGGTGGACTTGCTGCCGCCGCGGCTCGTGCGCTGCTCGATCGCCACGGTGGGCGGGATGCCGAAGATCGCGTCCACGTCCGGGCGCGACGCCGCCTGCACGAACTGGCGCGCATACGCGTTCAGGGATTCGAGGTAGCGGCGCTGGCCTTCGTTGAACAGGATGTCGAAGGCGAGGGTCGACTTGCCCGACCCCGAGACGCCGGTGATGACCGTGAAGCGCCCGCGCGGGATCTCGACGTCGATGTTCTTCAGGTTGTGCTCGCGCGCCTTGTGGATGCGGATCGAGGTGCCGAGATAGCGGCCGGTTTCCTGTTTGGTTTTTATTTTTTGGTTGAATGCATTTTCATACTCGCGCAGGGCTTTGCCGGTATGCGAGCTCGGGTGCGCCATCACTTCTTCCGGCGTTCCTTCGCAGACGATCTCGCCGCCGGCCGCGCCGCCCTCGGGGCCGAGGTCGATGATCCAGTCGGCGGAGCGCATCACGTCCAGGTTGTGCTCGATGACGATCAGCGAGTGGCCCGCGGCGAGGAGCTGGCGCAGCGAGCGCAGCAGCTTCGCCACGTCCTCGAAGTGCAGGCCGGTGGTGGGCTCGTCGAACAGGAACAGCTTCGCGGCGGATTCCTTGCCGACCGAAGCGAGGTGGCCGGCGAGCTTGAGGCGCTGCGCCTCGCCGCCGGAGAGCGTCGGCACCGGCTGGCCGAGCTTCAGGTACTCCAGGCCGACGTCGACGAGCGGGCGGATCCTGCGGCGGATCTCCTCGTTGCCGGCGAAGAACGCGGCCGCCTCGGAGATGGTCATGTCGAGGACGTCGGCGATCGACTTGCCGCGCACCTGCACTTCCAGCACCTCGGCGCGGAAGCGCCGGCCGTCGCAGTCGGGGCAGCGCAGGTAGACGTCGGAGAGGAACTGCATCTCGACGTGCTCGAAGCCGTTGCCGCCGCAGGCGGGGCAGCGGCCGTTGCCGGAGTTGAAGCTGAAGGTGCCGGCCGTATAGCCGCGCTCCCGGCTTTCCTTTGCCTTCGAGAACAGGTTCCTTATTTCATCGAACGCGCCGACGTAGCTTGCCGGGTTCGAGCGGGTCGTCTTGCCGATCGGCGTCTGGTCGACCATCACGACTTCGTGGATGTGCTCGGCGCCTTGCAGGGCCTTGTGCGCGCCCGGCGCCTCGGTCGGCTTGCCGAAGCGCTTGAGCAGCGCCGGGTAGAGCACGTCCTGCACGAGCGTCGACTTGCCGGAGCCCGAGACGCCGGTGACGCACACCAGCCGCTCGAGGGGGATGCGCACGTCGATCGCCTTCAGGTTGTGCGCGGCCGCCCCTTGCAGCTCCAGGAAGCGCGTCGCCGGGCCCAGGTCCTCCTTCTCGAAGGCGATCCGGCGCCCGGACAGGTACTCGCCGGTCAGCGACTTCTCCGCCTTGAGCTTCTCGGGCGCCCCGAAGAACACGATCTCGCCGCCGCGCTCGCCGGGGCCCGGGCCCATGTCCATGATCCGGTCGGCGGCGAACATGATCTGCGGGTCGTGCTCGACCACGACGAGCGAGTTCCCCGCGTCGCGCAGGCGCTTCATCACGTCGATCACCCGTCCCATGTCGCGCGGATGCAGGCCGATCGAGGGCTCGTCGAGGACGAACAGCGTGTTGACCAGCGACGTGCCGAGCGCGGTGGTCAGGTTGATGCGCTGCACCTCGCCGCCCGAGAGCGTGCGCGACTGGCGGTCGAGCGTCAGATAGCCGAGGCCGACGTCGCACAGGAAGCGCAGCCGGGTCTGGATCTCCTCGAGCAGCAGCTCCGCCGCTTCATTGGGTATTTTTACGTGTTCAAAAAATTCTCTTACGCCGGAGATCGGCAGCAGCATCAGGTCATGGATGGACCGGCCGTCGATCTTCCACAGCATCGCGTCGGGCTTCAGCCGCATGCCGGCGCAGGCGGTGCACTCCGTGTACGCGCGGTACTTGGAGAGCAGCACGCGGATGTGCATCTTGTACGCCTTGCTCTCCAGCCACTTGAAGAAGCGGCGCACCCCGTACCAGGTGCCGGGCCAGGACTTCTTCCACGAGACCCACTCGGGCTCGCCCTCGAGGACCCAGTCCTTGAACGTCGGGGACAGGTCGCGCCAGGGCACATGGAGCGGGATGCCGCGTTTCTTCGCGTACTTCTCCAGGTCGTCCTGGCACTCCTTGAAGCTCGCCGTCTGCCACGGGCGCACCGCGCCTTCCCTCAGCGTCTTCGTCTCGTCGGGCACGATCAGCCCGAAGTCCACCCCGATCACGCGCCCGAACCCCCGGCACGTCTCGCACGCGCCCAGCGGCGAGTTGAACGAGAACGCCGCCGGCGTCGGCTCCGAGTAGTGGATGTCGCACTCGGCGCAGTGCAGGTCGGAGGAAAACCGAAAAACAGGGACGCACCACGTTTTCTCTTCGCCAGAGGCTTCGGAAAACGTGGTGCGTCCCTGTTTTTCGGCGTAGACGTTGACCCGGCCGCGGCCGATGCGCAGGGCGGCCTCCAGGGCCTCGATGACGCGCTGGCGCTCGGCCGAGCCGAGGCGCACGCGGTCCTGGATCACCTCGACCAGGGTCTTCGAGCGCGAGTGCAGCTTGGTGTAGCCCTGCGCCTGCAGGAGCTGCTCGATCTCCTTCTCCGAGAAGTTCTTCGGCACCGGGATCGGGAAGGTGATGATGAGTCTTTCCTCGGAAGAAAGGGCCTTGAGGAAAGCGAAGATCGATGCGGCGGTGTCCTTGCGGACCGGCTTGCCGCAGCCGCGGCAGTGCAGCTTCGCGGCGCGGGCGTAGAGGAGCTTCAGGTGGTCGTTCAGCTCCGTCATGGTCCCGACGGTGGAGCGCGAGGTGCGCACCGGGTTGGTCTGGTCGATGGCGATCGCCGGCGGGATGCCGTCCACCGCGTCGACCTGCGGCTTGTCCATCCGGTCGAGGAACTGGCGCGCGTAGGGGCTGAACGTCTCGACGTAGCGGCGCTGGCCCTCGGCGTAGAGCGTGTCGAAGACGAGCGAGGACTTGCCCGAGCCCGAGACGCCGGTGACCACGACGAGCTCGCCCGTCGGGATCGCGACGCTGAGGTTCTTGAGGTTGTTCTGGCGGGCGCCGCGGATGAGGATGGCGTCGCCCGGAATCTGTTCCTGCTTCACGTGGCCGTAATTTTAATTGGGAACGCGCCGCAGAAGCGGCGCATCCAATGCCCCGGACCCGACGTAAGACGACCATGAGCGCACTTCCAGCCCGCGACGCAAAAGCCTTCACGCCCAAGGACCTCGAGGCGCTGATGCGCAAGTACAACCGCACCCTGTTCCGCACCGCGCGGGCCATCCTGCGCAACGACGCCGAGGCGGAGGAGGCGGTCCAGGACGCGTACCTGAAGGCCTTTCGCGCGATGGGGGAATTCCGGGGCGACGCGAAGATGTCGACGTGGCTGGTGCGCATCGTCGTCAACGAGGCGCTCATGCGCCGGCGCAAGCTCGCCCGCGGCGCCGAGGTCGTCGAGCTGAACATGGACCTGCACCTCGCCTCGGACGAGGAAGCCCCGGAGCACGCCGCGGCGCGCGGCCAGGTCCGCGCGCTCCTCGAAGGGAAGATCGACGCGCTTCCCGACGCCTACCGCGCCGTCTTCATGCTGCGCGGCGTGGAGGAGCTCTCGGTGGAGGAGACCGCGCAGGCGCTCGACCTGCCCGAGGCGACGGTGCGCACGCGCTTCTTCCGCGCGCGCGGCCTGCTGCGCGAGTCGCTCTCGCGGGAGATCGACCGCGCGTTCGACAAGGCATTCGGCTTCGACGGCGAGCGCTGCGACCGCCTGGTCGCCGGCGTGCTCGCCGCCCTCACCAAGGAGAAATGAAGATGTCCTTCCTGCTCGGAAGAAGGCTGTTCCTCGGCACCACCCTTTCCGGCGCCGCCGTCGCGCTGCTCGCGGGCCGCGAGGCCCTGGCCGCCAAGGCCGGCGGCAAGGCCGGCGACCTGCGCATCCTCAACACCGCGCTCGGCGCGGAGCTCGAGGCGATCGCCGCCTACCAGGTGGGCGCGGAGAGCGGCCTGCTCCAGAAGCCGGCGCTCGACCTCGCAGTCCAGTTCCAGGGCCTTCACAAGGAGCACGCCGGCGTCCTCGCCGGCACGATCCGCCAGCTCGGCGGCAAGCCGGTGGCGGCGAAGGCGAAGTACAGCTTCCCGGTGGAGACGCTGAAGAGCCAGGCCGACGTGCTGCGCTTCGCCGCGGGCCTCGAGCAGGGCGCGGTCAGCGCCTACCTGGGGGCGGTGCCGTTGTTCCAGGACCGGGATCTGTCGCGCGCTGCGGCCAGCATCCTCGGCGACGAGGCGATGCACTGGGCCGTGCTGCGCCAGGCGGTGGGGGAAAACCCCGTGCCCTTCGCCTTCGTTTCCTAGGCGGAACCCTTGTCCGAAACGGTGATGTTGCGCATCAGCGCGCCGCAGTGCGCGCAGTGCACGGTGCCGCCCGGGAAGAGCTTGAACTGGTCGGTGTCGCAGCGAAGGCAGAAGTAATGCGGGGCGCCCTGCACGGGCGTCGTCGCGGACGTGACGCCGCGCCGGGGCGTCCCCGCCTTGCGGTACTCCGAGAGGCTGACGATTTGCGCCATCAATGCTTGACCACGGTGCAAGTTGAATACTTTTATGCAACATCCGTTCCGCGAGGCCTATAGTCTTTGCAGGTGTCGCGGGTCGTCGACGCGCGCGTCCGGGGAGGGGAAGAAGTAGGGGATAACGCGTTGTTTCCGCAGGAGATCGCGATGAACCCGCCGCAAGCCGAATTCCTCGACCTGTACAAGGCCGGCCTGAAAAGCGCCGTCGACCTCATGAAGGCCTCCCTGGAAAGCGCGGAGCGCCTGCAGCAGCAGCAGCTCGCCGCCATCCGCAGCGCCCTCGAGCAGCACGTGAAGTCGGTCGACGAGCTGGGCAGCGCGAAGAGCATCGAGGACCTGCTCGCGCTGCAGCAGAAGATGGCCGGGGCCCAGCTCGAGCGCGTGATGGGCTACTGGAGCAACCTCTGCCAGGCCGCCGGGCAGAACCAGACCGCCGCGATCGGCCAGGTCCAGCAGCAGATGGCGCAGGCGCGCGACTGGTTCAACGAGACCTACACCCTGACGGCGCGGGCCACGGAAGAGGCCGCCACCATCGCCGCGGCGAAGGCCGCCTCGCGCGAAATGCCGCCGCCCGCGCCCAAGCGCGGTTCGCAAAGCGCCCCGATGCACCGTTGACGGCTGCGCTCAGCCGGCCTTACCCTGAATCGGCCTGTTTTTACAACCAATTCAGGGGGGCAGCATGAGCCAGGGCAGACGCAAGTTCCTCAAGGCGGGTGTCGTCGCGGGCGGCGCTGCCGCTGCGGCCGGGTTCCCGCACATCGCGCGGGCGCAGCAGAGCTTCAACTGGAAGATGACGAGCGCCTATCCCAAGGGCTCGCCCTTCTACATGGACGGCCCGGGCAGCGCGACCGACCTCGCGAAGCGCATCGAGGCGATGTCCAACGGGCGGATGAAGATCGCGGTCTACGGCGCGGGCGAGCTGGTGCCGGCGTTCGAGGGCTTCGACGCCGTGCGCTCGGGCACCGTGGAGATGAACCACGCCAACGCCTACTTCTGGACCGGCAAGACGTTCGCCGCGCAGTACTTCACCGCGGTGCCCTTCGGCCTCAACTTCCAGGGCATGAACGGCTGGCTCTACGACGGCGGCGGCATCCCGCTGTGGCACGAGACCTACGCGCCGTTCGGCATGGTCGCCTTCCCGTGCGGCAACACCGGGGTGCAGATGACCGGCTGGTTCCGCAAGGAGATCACCAAGGTCGAGGACTTCAAGGGCCTGAAGATGCGCATCCCGGGCCTCGCCGGCAAGGTGTACGCGGCGCTCGGCGTCGACGTGAAGCTGCTGCCGGGCGGCGAGATCTTCCCGGCGCTGGAGCGCGGCGTGATCGATGCGGCGGAGTTCGTCGGCCCCTACCAGGACCGG
>CBDDRX010000091.1:0-9059 GCA_965233165.1 uncultured bacterium
GCGGCGACTACGTGCCGATGGTCACCGACCGCGCGCGCCTCGAGGCCGCGGGCGTTCAGCGCCTCGCGCTCGTGCCGCGCAAGTAGAGGTTGTTCGCGACGAGGGCGGCGATGACGAGCGCGGCGCCGCCGAGCTCCGTCAGGCCGAAGCTGCGGCCGAGCGCGGCCTCGATGCCGAACACGCTCACCGGGATGAGGTTCAGCGCGAGCATCGTGTTGAGCGGGCCGAGCCGGCGCGCCGCGTTGTTGAACGAAAGCACGCCGACCACCACCGTGCCGACGGAGAAGTAGAGGAGCTGCCAGGCGACGTTCGTCACGGCTTGCGCGGAGGGCACCACCGCCCAGCCGGCGATCACCGCCACCACGTTCGCGAGCACCAGGCCCGCCGCGCCGGGAATGCAGGTGAGCACCGTGAGGCGCAGCGGCGACCAGCCGGCGAACTTGATCGCCGCAAGCGTGTAGGTCACCCAGCACAGCGCCCCGGCGAAGACGAGCAGGTCGCCGAGCAGTCCTTCGGAGAAGATATCGACCGGATGGCCTTGCGTGACGACGAGCAGGACGCCGACGAGCGCCACGGTGACGCAGCCGAGCGTGAAGCTCTCCGGGCGCTGGCCGCGAAACGCCCAGACCGCGAGCGCGGTAAGCGGCGTCTGCAGCGCCATGATGATCGAGGCGTGCTCGGGCCGGGTGAACGCGAGCCCGATCCAGACGAACAGGTTGAAGCCGGTGATGCCGATCAGGCCGAAGAGCAGCGCCGCGCCCAGGCGCCCATCCATGCGCAGCGCCGCCCGGCCCTCGACCGCGACGAGGATGGCGATCAGCAGCACGATGCCGACCGCGTAGCGCACGGTGCCGAGCGCGTAGGCGTCGAGGTACGGAAGCGTGCGCTTGACCACCGAGAACATCGGCGCCCAGACGAGCACGCACAGGCCGGCCCACGCCAGGCCCCGCAGGAGACGGCTGCGGTTCAAATACCTAGGCTGCCTTCTTTTCCTCGCGCAGGGCGCGGCGCAGGATCTTGCCGACGTTGGTCTTCGGCAGCTCGGCGCGGAACTCGACGTACTTCGGCCGCTTGTAGCCGGTGAGCTCCTTCCTGCAGTGCTCGAGGACGTCCTGCTCGGTGAGGCCCGGGTCCTTCTTCACGACGAAGAGCTTCGGCACCTCGCCCGAGTGCTCGTCTGGCACGCCGATCGCCGCGCACTCCAGGACACCCGGGTGCATGGCGACGACCTGCTCGATCTCGTTCGGGTACACGTTGAAGCCCGAGACCAGGATCATGTCCTTCTTGCGATCGACGATGGTGACGAAGCCCTTGTCGTCCATCACGCCGACGTCGCCGGTGTAGAGAAACCCGTCCGGGCCGATCACCTTCGCGGTCTCCTCCGGGCGCTGCCAGTAGCCCTTCATGACCTGCGGGCCGCGGATCGCGATCTCGCCGGGCTGGCCGAGCGCCACGTCCTTCTTGTCGTCGTCGCGGATCGCGATCTCGGTGGAGGGCAGCGGCAGGCCGATCGAGCCGTTGTACGCCTCGATGTACGGCGGGTTCATGGTCGCCGACGGGCTCGACTCGGTCAGGCCGTAGCCCTCCTGGAGCGGCTTGCCGGTCATCTGCTTCCACTTGTCGGCGACCGCCTTCTGCACCGCCATGCCGCCGCCGACCGCGCTCCTCAGCCCGGAGAAATCGAGCTTCGCGAACTCGGGGTTGTTCATGAGCGCGTTGAACAGCGTGTTCACGCCGGTGATGATGTTGTACTTGTGCTTCGCCAGCTCCTTGACGAAGTTCGGGATATCGCGCGGGTTGGTGATCAGGATGTTGCAGCCGCCGACCTTGAGCATCAGCAGGCAGTTCACCGTCAGCGAGAAGATGTGGTAGAGCGGCAGCGCGGTGATGATCACCGCGGTGTCGCCCTTCAGCGAGGGCAGCAGCCACGCCTCGGACTGGCAGATGTTGGCGAGGATGTTGCGATGGAGCAGCATCGCGCCCTTCGACACGCCGGTCGTGCCGCCGGTGTACTGGAGGAAGGCAATGTCCTCGTGCCCGACCTCGAAGGGCTTCATCGGCTTGCCGGCGCCTTCGGCCAGCACGTCGTTGAAGCGCTGCGCCTGCGGCAGGCGGTACGCCGGCACCATCTTCTTCACCTTGCGCACCACCAGGTTCACGATGTGGCCCTTGAAGCCGAGCAGGTCGCCCAGCGCCGCGAGCACCACGTGCTTCACCGGCACCTTGCCCTGCACTTCCTCGAACGTGCGGGCGAAATTCTCGAGGATCACGAGCACCTCGGCGCCGGAGTCCTTGAGCTGGTGCTCGAGCTCGCGCGCGGTGTAGAGCGGATTGACGTTCACGACCGTATAGCCCGCGCGCAGGGTGCCGAAGAGCGCCACCGGGTACTGGAGGCAGTTCGGCATCATGATCGCCACGCGCGCGCCCTTCTGCAGGCCCTTCGCCTGCAGCCAAGCGGCGAAGTCGCGCGACCTGGCGTCGAGCTCGCCGAAGGTGATCGTCTTGCCCATGCAGTGGAATGCGTCGCGGTCCTTGAACCTCCCGACGCTTTGCTCGAACAGCGCGCCGATGGACTTGTAGGCCTTCCAGTCGACGTCGGCAGGCACGCCGGTGGGATAGCTCTTCAGCCAGATACGGTCCATCGGTTTCTCCTCCCCTTAGCTTCGGCGCGATTCTACGCCGCCGAACCAGCGAACCAGGAACGGCGCCGCAAGGCAGCCGGCGCCGACGGCCGCGTACGCCGCGATCCAGGCGCCGGGGCGGGCCGCGCCGCCGGCGGCATCCAGCGCCGCGCCGAACACCACCGGCCCCAGCATGCCGCCGGCGAAGCCCATGAGCGAGTAGAGCCCCATGGCCGCGCCGCGCAGCTCGGGCGGCGCCGCCCCGACCAGGCCGGCGGTCAGCGTGCCGGAGTCGGCCATGACGAGCATGGCGTGCACCATGAGGAGCGCCAGCACGGCCGCCCAGTGCCAGGCGGCACCGAGCGCGACCGCGATGCCCGCGACGCCGGAGCCGACCATGATCATCAGGATCCAGCGCCGCCGGCCCATGCGCAGCGCCGCCTCGTTGCCCAGGATGGAAGCCGGCACGGCAGCAAGGTTGATCACTGCCGCGATCGCCGCGAGACGCCAGGGAAAGCTCTCGCCGGCATGCAGGCCGGCGGCGAAGGCCATGAACGCCACCATCCAAGCCCGCGAGCCGAAAAGCTCCAGGCAGTGCACCGTGTAGCCCAGCGTGTAGCCCGCGCAGGCCCGGTTGGACAGGACTCTGCGCCACGCCGCGACGGGAAACAGCATCGCCGCTGAAATCCTCGTCTTTTCGATCCGGAGAGAAGGAGCGATGAGGAAGAACACCATGACCGCGGCGACCAGCGGCCCCAGGCCCGACCAGACGAAGGCGGCGCGCCAACCAAATGCCGGGGCGACAAAGCCGGCGATGGCAAGCGAGAGCGCGGTACCGATGCCGAAGAACGAGGTGTAGAAGGAGACCGCGCGGCTCTGCGCCGGGCCGCTCATGCGGTCCGAGAGCAGGCGCAGGCCCGGCATGTAGGTGGCGGCCATCCCGGCGCCGAGGAGGAGCTGGAAGAACGCCGCGCTCCAGAAGCCCTCGGCGAAGAGGCCGAACCCCGAGCCGCCCGCCGTCGCGAGGAGCCCGCCCGCCGCGTACACGGTGCGGCCGTCGATCCGGTCGGTGAGCGAGGTCCACAGCGACACCGAGGCGATGTAGCCGGTGAAGAAGATGCCGCCGATGATCCCGGCCTGCGAGTTCGACATGCCCCAGAGGTCGCGCAGCTCCGGCAGCAGCGCGGCATAGGTCGAGAAGCCCAGCATCGAGAAGATGTGGGCGACGAGCAGGACAAGGGCGGGCTTGCTGTTTATTCGCTTACTTGTTCTTGAAGACCGGCTTGCGCTTCTCGACGAACGCCGCCATGCCTTCCTTCTGGTCCTCGAGCGCGAACATCGAGTGGAAGGTGCGCCGCTCGAAGAGCACGCCCTCGGCGAGCGTGGTCTCGTAGGCGCGGTTCACCGATTCCTTGATCATCATCACCACCGGCAGCGAGTAGGCGGCGATCTTGCCTGCCACCGCGAGCGCCTCCTCCATCAGCTTGCCGGCCGGCACCACGCGCGACACGAGGCCCGCGCGCTCGGCCTCCTGCGCGTCCATGTTCCGTGCGGTGAGGCACAGGTCCATCGCCTTCGCCTTGCTGGTGAAGCGCGTCAGGCGCTGCGTGCCGCCCGCGCCCGGCATGATGCCGAGGTTGACCTCCGGCTGGCCGAACTTCGCCGTGTCGGCGGCGATGACCATGTCGCACATCATCGCCAGCTCGCAACCGCCGCCGAGCGCCCAGCCCGCCACCGCGGCGATCACCGGCTTGCGGATGCGCCGGATGTGTTCCCAGTCGCGCGTGATGTAGTCCATCCGGTACGCGTCCATGTAGCTGTAGTCCTTCATCACGCCGATGTCGGCGCCGGCGGCGAACGCCTTCTCGCTTCCGGTGATCACCAGGCAGCCGATGCCGTCGTCCGCGTCGAGCGCCTGCAGCGCCGCGCCCAGCTCCTGCATGAGCTGCGGGCTGAGCGCGTTCAGCTGCTTCGGCCGGTTCAGCGCGATCACGCCGACGCGCCCCTTGCGCTCGACGAGGATCAGGTCATAGCTCATGGGTCGGGATCACTTTCGCGTAGAAGCCGTTCAGCGCCGCGAGGAACGCGGCATGCACCTGCCTAGCCGGCACCTTCTCTCCCGCGTAGGCCTGCGCGCGCGTCGCGCACGCGTCGCCGAGCAGCGTGACCTTGTAGCCCAGGTCCGCCGCGTGGCGCACCGTGGCATCCACGCACATGTGCGTCATCATCCCCGCCACCACCAGGTTCTTGATGCCCTGGCTTTTCAGTTCTTCTTCAAGGTTCGTGTTTCGAAAAGAGTTCGGGAAGTTTTTCTCGACAACCAATTCTTGAGGGAGAGGCGAAACCGACCCATGAATATCGGCACCTTTGGTGCCAGGCAGGAAGAACGTCGAGCCGGGACGTACGGAGAGATGGCGGACGTGGACGATCGGAAGACCGTCTTTCCGAAACTTCTGGAGAAGCTTTCCGGCATTTTCGCCGGCGGCGTCGGCGTCTTCGAGCTCCATCGCGCCGCCGGGAAAGTAGTCGTTCTGGATGTCGATGATGATTAGTGCGGTGTCGGTGTCAGCCATGCTTCCTCTTCTTCAGCTCGGACAGTGGAATGGACCCGGGAATGTCGATGCGCCTGCGGTTCGGCTCGGCTTGCGTCAACGCCTCGACTTCCTGCATCGTGCCGGCGCTTCGTTCGGCGAGCTGCTGGTAGAGCAGCATGTTGTCGCGCTTCCACTGGATCTCCTCGGCGGAGAGCTCGCGCAGGACCTTCGCCGGGATGCCGGCGGCGAGCGCGCGGGCGGGAATCTTCGCCTCGGCCTTCACGAAGGCGAGCGCGGCCACGACCGCATCCTCGCCGACCTCGGCGTTGTCGTTCACCACGCAGTTCATGCCGATGAGCGCCCCGCGGCGCACCACGCAGCCGTGCAGGACCGCGCCGTGGCCGACCGTCACCTCGGCGCCGACGACCGTGTCCTTGCCCGGGAAGCCGTGCAGCATGCAGGTGTCCTGGATGTTCGCGCCCTCCTCCACCACGATGCGGCCGAAATCGCCGCGCAGGCAGGCGGCCGGCCCGACATAGGCGCGCGGGCCGACGATCACGTCGCCGATCAGCACCGCCGAGGGATGGACGAAAGCGCTCGGGTCGACGACCGGGACGATTCCGTCGATCGCATAGACTTTCGGCATGCGCCCGATTCTAAGGCTGCGGTAAGCTCCCCGCCCATGCCGCCCGTTCTGGTTTCGCTGGAGTCCGGGGTCCTCACCGTCACACTGAACCGCCCGGACAAGCTCAACGCGTTCAACCCGGAGATGCACCAGCTCCTGCGCGCCGCCCTCGAGCGGGCGCGCGACGAGGCCGAGGTCCGCGTCGTCGTGCTGACCGGCGCCGGACGCGCGTTCTGCTCGGGGCAGGACCTCTCCGAGCGCAACGTAAGCCCCGGCGCTGCGCCGATCGACCTCTCGGTCACGCTCGGCTCCCTGTACAACCCGCTCGTGCGCCGGATGCGCGAGCTGCCCAAGCCGATCCTGTGCGCGCTCAACGGCACCGCCGCGGGCGCCGGCGCCAACGTCGCGCTGTCGTGCGACGTGGTCTTCGCCGCGCGCTCGGCGAGCCTCATCCAGTCCTTCGCGCGCATCGGCCTCGTTCCCGACTCGGGCGGCACGTTCTATCTGCCGCGCCTGGTCGGCCTGGCGCGCGCGATGGGCCTCTCGCTCTTCGCGGACAAGCTCTCCGCCGAGGACGCGGAGCGCATCGGCCTCCTCTGGAAGGTGCTCGACGACGACCAGCTGATGCCCGAGGTCACCCGCATCGCGCGCGAGCTCGCCGCGGGGCCGACGAAGGGCTACGGCCTCATCAAGAAGGCGCTCTATGCCTCCGGCGGCAACTCGCTCGACGCGCAGCTCGACCTCGAGCGCGACCTGCAGCGCGAAGCCGGCTTCTCGGAGGACTACCGCGAGGGCGTCGGCGCCTTCCTGCAGAAGCGAAAGCCGGTCTTCAAGGGCAAATGAACGCGTTTCCCCTCGAGCCGATCGAGAAGGCGTCGCGGGACGAGCTGCAGGCGCTGCAGCTCGAGCGCCTGCAATGGACGTTGCAGCACGCCTACGAGAACGTCCCGCACTATCGGAAGAAGCTCGACGCCGCCGGCGTGAAGCCGCAGGACTGCCGCCGCATCGAGGACCTGGCGAAGTTTCCGTTCACCACGAAGGCGGATCTGCGCGAGACCTATCCCTTCGGCATGTTCGCGGTGCCGATGGATCGGATCGTGCGCATCCACGCCTCCTCCGGCACGACCGGCAAGCCGACGGTGGTCGGCTACACGGCCAAGGACATCGACATGTGGGCGCACGTGATGGCGCGCTCGATCCGCGCCGCCGGTGCCCGTCCCGGCTGGAAGATGCACAACGCCTACGGCTACGGCCTGTTTACCGGCGGCCTGGGCGCGCACTACGGCGCAGAGCGGCTCGGCCTGGCGGTGATCCCGCTCGGCGGCGGCATGACCGAGCGCCAGGTGCAGCTCATCCAGGACTTCCAGCCCGAGCTCATCATGGTCACGCCGAGCTACATGCTCGCCATCGCCGACGAGATGGAGCGCCAGGGCCTGGACCCGAGGAAGGCGTCGCTGCGCATCGGCATCTTCGGTGCGGAGCCCTGGACCAATGAACTGCGTAAAAGCATCGAGGAAAAAACGTCTCTTCAGGCGATCGACCTCTACGGCCTGTCCGAGGTGATCGGCCCGGGCGTCGCGCAGGAGTGCATCGAGACGAAGGACGGGCTCACCATCTGGGAAGACCATTTCTTCCCCGAGGTCGTCGATCCCGCCACCGGCAAGGCGCTGCCCGACGGCGAGAAGGGCGAGCTCGTGTTCACCTCGCTCACCAAGGAAGCGCTGCCGGTCATCCGCTACCGCACGCGCGACCTGACGCGCCTCCTGCCCGGCACCGCACGCACGATGCGACGCATGGAGAAGATCACCGGCCGCTCCGACGACATGCTGATCATCCGCGGCGTGAACGTCTTCCCCTCGCAGATCGAGGAGCTGATCCTCCAGCAGCCGCAGCTCAGCCCCCACTACGTGCTCGAGCTGACGAAGGACGGGCCCCTGGACCACCTGACCGTCCTGGTCGAGGGCCGCGGCGGCGAGGCCCTGCGCCACGCGATCAAGTCCTACATCGGCATCAGTGTCGACGTGAAGGAGGTTCCCATCAGCACCATCGAGCGCTCCATCGGCAAGGCGAAGCGCGTCATCGACAAGCGCCCCAGATGAGAAAAACAGGGTCTGTCCCTATTTTATGAAAGGCCTCTCGGGAAAGGCGGTGCTGGTGACCGGCGGCGGGGGCGCCATCGGCGCGGCGATCTGCCGGCGATTCGCCGAGGAAGGTGCCCATGTCCTGGTGGCCGACCGGAACGCATCTGCCGCGGAAAAGGTCGCCGAAGAGCTCGACGGCAAGGCGCTCGTCTTCGACATCTCCAAGTACGCCGAGGCAAGGGAGGCGATCGGCGCCGAGACCGTGGACATCCTGGTCAACAACGCCGGCTGGGACCGCTTCCAGAACTTCGTCGACACGAAGCCGCAGGAATGGGAGGAGCTGCTCGACATCAACCTGCGCGGGCCGCTCAACATGCACCATATCGTCGTGCCGCAGATGCTCGCGCGCGGGCGCGGCCGCGTGATCAATATCTCCTCCGATGCGGCGCGCGTCGGCTCGTCGGGCGAATCGGTCTACTCTGCCTGCAAGGGCGGGATCCTCGCCTTCTCCAAGACGCTCGCGCGCGAGCTCGCGCGCAAGGGCGTGACCGTGAACGTCGTCTGCCCCGGCCCGACCGACACGCCGATCCTGCGCGGCTTCCTCGGCGAGGGCGAGTCCGGGCAGAAGGTCTACGACGCCCTGGTGCGCGCGATCCCGATGAAGCGCGTCGGCCAGCCCGCCGACATCCCCGGCATCGTCGCCTTCCTCGCCTCGGACGAAGCCGCGTTCATCACCGGCCAGGTGATCAGCGTTTCAGGCGGCCTGACGATGGCCGGCTGATCCTTCCAGGGCGAGCAGCGCTTTCTTCTTGGACAGCCCGCCCGCATAGCCCGTCAGGTTGCCGTTCGTGCCCACGATGCGATGGCAGGGCACGATCACGCCGATCGGATTGCGCCCCGTCGCTGCGCCCGCGGCGCGCGCGCACCCCGGGAAGCCCGCGCGGCGTGCCAGCTCGGCATAGGTGATGGTCTCGCCGTACGGCACCTTCGCGATCTCGCGCCAGATGGCACGCTGGAAGGGCGTTCCTTCCGCCGCCAACGGCACCGTGAACACGGCACGCTCGCCCGCGAAGTACTCGGAGAGCTCCTTCTTCGCCTTGGCCAAAGCCTTTTCATCCTTCATCCAGCCATCGCGTCCGGCCGGGTAGTACTTCTGCCCGAGGAAATGAATCCCGCACAGGCCTGCCTCGTTCGCCAC
>CBDDRX010000092.1:0-10056 GCA_965233165.1 uncultured bacterium
GGACGTGAATCCGCTCGCGGGCCATCCGCAGCGCCTGCCGCTCAAGCTGGTCGGCGACGGGGCGACGCCGCGCTACCAGGACCGCGGCACCGATGAAGTGACGCTGCACGGGCGCGCAAGCCTCGCCGCGGCCGCCTTGTCGGCCGGCACGGCGGAGCTCGACGAAGCGCGCTTCCGCTCCAACGTCGCGGTCGAAGGCCTCGCGGCGTGGGAGGAGCAGGGCTGGGAAGGGCGGCGCATCCGGATCGGCGACCTGGCGTTGCGCTTCGAGCGGCCGAAGGGGCGCTGCCTCGCGACGCACGCGAACCCCCGCACGGGCGAGCGCGACCTGCCGCTCATGCAGACGCTCCTGAAGGCCTGGCGCGCGGAGAAGCCGACCTTCGCCGTCGCGCTGCGCGCGGAAGGGGCGGGCGGGCTCATCCGGCTGGGCGACGCGGTCCGCGTCGAATGAAGCTCTCGGTCGTCGTCCCGGCGTACAACGAGGAGAAGCTCCTCGGCGAATCGCTGCGCGCGATCCGCGAAGCGATGGCGGTCTTCCCGGACGCCGAGCTGATCGTCTGCGACAACAACTCCACCGACCGCACCGCCGAGATCGCGCGCGCCGCCGGCGCGCAGGTGGTCTTCGAGCCGGTGAACCAGATCTCCCGCGCGCGCAACGCCGGCGCGGGCGCCGCCAGAGGCGACTGGCTGGTGTTCGTGGATGCGGATTCGTATCCTTCCCCGGAACTTTTCCAGGAAGTCCTCGAGAAAATCCATTCCAATGCGCTTGCGGGCGGCGTGACCGTCTCCTCCGCGGGAATGCCGCTCGCCGCGCGCATCGCGGTCGGCGCCTGGAACCTCGCGAGCCGGACGCTGCGGTGGGCGGCGGGCTCGTTCATCTTCGTGGACGCCGCGGCGTTCCGCGCGCTCGGCGGGTTCAGCCACGCGCTCTTCGCCGCCGAGGAGATCGACCTTTCGCGCCGCCTGAAGCGCCTGGGCAGGGCACAAGGCCGGGCGATGGTGATCCTGCACCGCTACCCGCTGCGTACGAGCGAGCGCAAGCTGCACCTCTACAGCCCGGGCGAATACCTGCGCTTCATGTTGAAGACAATCCTGACCGGCGGGCGGACGCTCCGCCGGAAGGAAGATTGCCCGGCGTGGTATGACGGCCGGCGCTAGGATCCACGCCATGATCATCGTCCACCACCTGAACAACTCCCGCTCGCAGCGGATCGTCTGGCTCCTCGAGGAGCTGGCCTTGCCCTACGAGATCCGGCACTACCGGCGCGACGCGAAGACGAACCTCGCGCCGCCCGAGTTGCGCACCGTCCATCCGCTGGGCAAGGCGCCGGTGATCGAGGACGGCGGGCAGGTGCTCTCCGAATCCGGCGCCATCGTCGAGTACCTGCTCGAGCGCCACGGCGGCGGCCGCCTCATGCCGCCGCGCGGCACGCCGGAGCACGTCCGCTACCTGCACTGGATGCACTTCGCGGAAGGCACGCTCATGCTCCACATGCTCGCGCGCCTGTACCTCTCGCGGGTCGGCGAGCCGGCCAAGGCGATCCTGGCGCGCGTCGAGGGAATGATCGGCGCGGAGCTCGACCTGGTGGAAGCCGAGCTCGGCCGCAGCGCGCACCTCGCGGGCGAAGCGTTCAGCGCCGCCGACGTGCAGATGGCCTTCGGGCTCGAGTTCGCGGCATTCGTCGGCCTGGTCGCCGACCGGCATCCGAAGCTCCGCGACTACCTGGTGCGGGTGCAGGCCCGACCCGCCTACCGCCGCGCGGTGGAGAAGGGCGGCGCCTACGCCTTCGACGCCGCGAGCGCCGGCGCCGCGGCGCCGTTCCCGCTGCCCCGCTAGTCCTTCCGGCGCAACCGGGCCGGGGAGGGCCGCGCCTGCCGGCCCCCTATAGTGTGCGGATGGCCACCCACGCCGAGCGCGCCCCGCGCTCCAGCGCCACGCCGCTGCTCGCGCTCGTGGTGGCGACCGCCGCCCTGTACCTCGCGCGCGAGATCATCATCCCGCTCGCGCTCGCGATCTTCTTCGCCTTCGTTCTCGCGCCGCTCGTGCGCCGCTTCGAGTCCTGGCGCTTCGGGCGCGTGCCGTCCGTCCTGGTCGCGGTGCTGCTCGGCATGGCGGTCGTGGTCGGCCTCGGCTGGCTCGCGGTCGCCCAGGCCGTCAGCCTCGCCGGCAAGCTGCCGGAGTACCGCGAGAACATCTCCCGCAAGCTGAAGGAGCTGCGCTCCCCGCCGAAAGAGGGCGACCTCGCGAAGGCGGCGAAGGCGATCCGGGAGCTCGAGTCGCAGACGAACGGCAAGGGCAAGCCGGCGGCCAAGCCGCCGCCGCCCGCGCCCGCGGTGAGCCTTCCCACGACGCCGCTCGAGCTCGCCGCGCGCGCCGGCCTGCCGGCCGCGATCGTCCTCGCCGCGCTCGCGGTGATCGTCGTCGTGTCGCTGCTGATCCTGCTCAACCGGCACGACCTGCGCGACCGGATCATCCGCCTGGTCGGCGAGGGGCGCATCCACGTCACGACGCAGGCGATGGAGGAGGCGGCCGGGCGGGTCAGCCGCTACCTCCTGTCGCTGCTCCTCGTGAACATCACCTTCGGCACGCTGCTCGGCATCGCCTTCGCCCTCATCGGCCTGCCGAACGCGCTGCTGTGGGGCCTGCTCGCGGCGATCCTGCGCTTCGTGCCGTACATCGGCGCGCCGGCGGCGGCGATCATGCCGGTCGCGCTCGCGTTCGCCATCGCCGACGGCTGGTCGCTCGTCGCCTGGACCGTCGGCGCGATCGTCGTGGTGGACGTGATCATCGCCTACGTCGTCGAGCCGTTCCTCTACGGCGCGCGCACCGGCCTCACGCCGATCGCCGTGGTGATCGCCTCGGTGTACTGGACGTGGCTCTGGGGCCCGTTCGGCCTGATCCTCGCCACGCCGATCACCGTCTGCATCGCGGTCGTCACGCGCTACTTCCCGGACTTCCGGTTCCTCACCGTGATCCTGAGCGACGCGCCGGTCCTCACGCCGCCGGTGCGCTTCTACCAGCGGCTGGTCTCGTCCGACTACGACGAGGCCTACGACGTCGCCGAGGCCTTCGCGCGCAAGCACGGCCTCGCGGCGCTCTACAACGCGATGCTCATGCCCGCGCTCCTGCTCGCCAAGCGCGACCGCCAGCGCCAGGCGCTCGACCTCGAGCGCGGCGACTTCATCTACGAGGGCATGCTGCGCATCGCCGAGGAACTCGCCGAGGACGCGAAGGCGCCCGCCCCGGACGCCGGCCAGGCCGCGGTCCCCATCCCGGCGCCACACGTCTGCATCGTTCCGGCCAGCGACAAGGCCGACCACATCGCCGCCGTCCTGCTCGCGCGCCTGCTCGCCCCCGAGCACGTCGAGGCGATCCTCCTCTCGGAGAACATCCTCGCCGCGGAAGCCGTCGAGCGCATCGCCGCCTCGCACGCCAGGGCGGTCTGCATCTCCGCCGTGCCGCCCCAGGCCGCCGCCGGCGCCGCCTACCTCGCCAAGCGCCTGCGCCAGCGCCTCCCCGGCATCAAGATCGTCGTCGCCCTCTGGTGCGACGAGCCCAATCCCGACTCCGTCGTGCGCCGCCTCCACGCCGCCGGCGCCCACGAAGTCGCCGCCACCCTCCCCGAAGCCCTCGAAAAACTCCGCCTCGTCGCCCCTCCCGGCGCCGGATAGCCCGATAACCAAATCGGTGCCAGGCACCGAAAATCGGGGACGGAGCCCGATTTCCTTCCGCCCGTTTGCCTTCCCATCCACCACGCAGGTAAGGTGCTGCTCGGGAAGGTAGAACACCATGCCATTTACATCCAGGCGCCTTACAAGCCGCCGTTGTCAGCTACTTCACGTTAGTCGGCAGCCAAACCGAGCGCCTTGACGTATATACATCACGAATATACGATAGCGCGATGCGGTTTGCGTGGGACGAGGTTAAGCGCAAGCGCAACCTGAAGGACCACGGGTTCGACTTTGTGGATGCACAGCGGGTATTCGAGGGTTCCACATTCACCTACGAAGACGACCGCTTTCGGTATGAAGAGCAACGGTTCGTGACCCTCGGCCTTATCGAGGGCATCCCGGTGTCGATCGTGCATACTGAAACGAAGGATCACATCCACCTCATCTCCTTCCGAAAGGCAACTAAGCGTGAAACGTCAATCCTCTTCGAGAACCTCTAAGACCGATTGGGCGCGGGTACGGGGAATGAAGGACAGGGACATCAAGCGCGCCGCTCAACATCCCGAGGCGGACGTAAAGCACATCGTTCGAGGGATTGCGCGGCAAGGCCTGAAGCCCGCTTCAGGTAAGACATCCATCTCGCTCCGGGTTGATGCCGAAGTACTGGAATGGTTCAAGGCGCAGGGACCTGGGTATCAGACTCGCATCAACGCTGTTCTAAAGGCCTACAAGGATGCTTCCGTCTAACTCTAGGTGGAACGGACGGGCCACCAGCGCATCGTTTCATTGCGAGTGGTCAGGCATGGCCCGCCGTTCACCACGACGTTAGAGCGCATGACCTTCGCGGCACGATTGCTCGCCGTATGCATCTGCGCCAGCGTTGGAGGATGTGCACCTGTAGGCCTGTTGATGCCTTATGAGGTTGACGAGTACTTCCCTAAGGCGTCTTGGGGAGCTGCTACCCAAGCTGGGGGATGTCCAAGCCGTACACCCGCTCGCCAGATCGATGCAGACAATCCTAAGTGGCTTACGGTAAAGGTTGGAATCTGGGACTCGGAGCAGACGAAGATGAGGCGGTTAGCCGAGCCGACTGTGTTCGTGCACTTCATCCGCAGCTGGCATCTCCTCATCAGTGAGCAAGAGAAGAGAAAACAGACCGTCGTTCGAGTCACTTCTTCGACGCCATATTTGACGATCGCCCTCGCCGACGGCACACGCAAGCGCGTCCCGTTGGAGCACTTGGAATACGAGTACACACTTCTGTATCCCTTTGAAGTACCGCTGGACGTGCAACCTCAAAGCATGACCGTTATCTTTCCGGATCTGCTAGTGAACGGCGAATTGTTGCGGCTGGGTTCAGTCGAATTTGTCCGCCGCAAAGCGACACGCTTTCCATGCTGATGAAGCTCAGCACTGATACCGAAGAGAATCAGCCCGGCCTTGCTAAGCTTGGGGAAGGTCCTCGTGAAGGCACAGGTAGTTCCCCTCGGTGTCCTTGAACCAGGCGGCCTTTTCGGCGCCGAGCACGCAGACGTGGTTCTCCGTCTTCAGTCCCGGGAAGTCGTAGTCCTCGAACACCACGCCGGCGCGCTTCAGCTCCCGGATGCTGGCGGCGATGTCGGGCACCTGGAAGCTGATCGCCGTGTGTTCGGCCTTGGTCCCTTCCGGTTTCGGGAACAGCGCCAGGGTGCTTCCGCCGACCTTGTAGACGAACTTGCCATCCGCATTCAGGCCGCCCGGCTTCAATCCCAGGCATCCTTCGTAGAAGGCGCGCGCCCTTTTCATGTCCTTGACGGGCAGCATGGTCGTGACGGATGTGTCGGACAGCATAGGTACCCCTTTCGCTGAGGCGTGAAATTCTGCGACCCTTAGTGCTGCGTGAACGACCAAACCTTACACCCCATTGAAGCCGTCAAGAAGGACTAGCGGGTGCTCATCCAGGGAAAGTGCCACTGCGGGAACATCGCGTTCACGCTGAAGTGGGAGCCGGATCCGGTCGAGATCCCGGCGCGGGCATGCGGGTGCTCGTTCTGCGTGAAGCACGGCGGGGTTTGGACGTCGTACCCGCAAGGGGAGCTGAAGGTGACGGCGAAGGACCCGAAGCTCGTCTCGGCGTACGCGTTCGGCACTAGGACGGCGGAATTTCATACCTGCGCGCGTTGCGGCGTCGTGCCGGTGGTGACGAGCCGGATCGACGGGAACCTCTATGCGGTGGTGAGCGTCAATGCGTTCGAGAACGTCGCTCCCGGCCTGCTGCGCAGGGCGCCGGCGAACTTCGACGGCGAAGGCGAGGGCGAGCGGCTGGCGCGGCGGAAAAGGAACTGGATCGGCGCCGTCCAGCTTTGACTGATACGCTTCGTGCATGACGGAACAGGCGGAGCAGAAGAGAAAGCGCGCGATCGTCGCGGCGGTGCACCTCTCCAGCGTGAGCGACCTGGAGTTCGAGTCCTCGCTCGCGGAGCTGCGCCAGCTCGCGAAGACGCTCGGCTTCGAGGTGGTCGAGACGTTCACGCAGAAGCGCGCGAAGATCGATTCGGGCGCCTACTTCGGCGAAGGCAAGCGCGAGGAGCTGAAGGCGCTCGCGGAAACGGCGGACGCGATCCTGGTCGACCACGAAATTTCCCCTTCCCAGGCGCACAACCTGGAGAAGGAGGTCGGTCGCGAGATCATGGACCGCAC
This sequence comes from uncultured bacterium, assembly GCA_965233165.1. Classification (GTDB taxonomy): domain Bacteria; phylum Pseudomonadota; class Gammaproteobacteria; order Burkholderiales; family SG8-39; genus SCGC-AG-212-J23. The sequence goes on from CBDDRX010000092.1 coordinate 6,352, forward strand.
GATGGTGATCCTCGAGATCTTCCACCGCCACGCGCGCTCGCGCGCGGCGCGGGCGCAGGTCGAGATCGCGCGCCTGGGCTACATGGCGCCGCGCCTGCGCGAGGCGGCGAAGCTCGCCGGGCCGAAGGACCGGGCGCGCAGCGGCACCGGCGGGCGAAGCGGCGGCGAGTCGCACGGCGAGCTCGACCGGCGCAAGATCCGCAACCGCATCGCCGAGCTGCAGGTGGAGCTCGACGCGATGGACCTGGAGCGCAGGACGCAGCGCACCCGGCGGCAGGAGCGCCAGGGCCTCGCGCGCGTGGCGCTGGTCGGCTACACCAACGCCGGCAAGTCCACCCTGATGCGCGCGCTCACCGCGAGCGAGGCGCTGGTGGCCGACAAGCTGTTCGCGACGCTCGACACGACGGTGCGCGCGCTGCACCCGGAGAGCGTGCCGCGCGTGCTGGTGAGCGACACGGTCGGCTTCATCAAGAACCTGCCGCACGGCCTGGTCGCCTCGTTCAAGTCGACCCTCGACGAGGCGCTCGAGGCGTCGCTCCTCGCCCACGTCGTCGACGCGAGCGATCCGGGCTGGGAGCGCCAGCTCGCGGTGACCGAGGAGGTGCTCGACGAGATCGGCGCGAAGGACGTGCCGCGCCTGCTCGTGTTCAACAAGATCGACCGCGGCGGCGACGAGGCGGCGCTGCGCGCGAGGTTCCCCGGCTGCGTCGTGATGAGCGCGCGCCGCGAGGGCGACGTGGCGAAGCTGCACGAGGCGATCGTCGCCTTCTTCCAGCGCGACCTCGTCGAGGCCGAGCTCTTCCTCCCCTGGTCGGCGCAGAACCTGCGCGGCGAGGTGTTCACCACCTGCAAGGTCCTCGAGGAGCGCGCCGACGGCGCCGGCGCATTCCTGCGCGTGCGCGGGGAGCCGGCCACCCTGCAGCGCCTGCGCGAGCGCTTCCAGGCGGTCGAGGCCAAGTAGGGCGGGCGTGAAGCCGCTCGGCCTCGCCGGCTGGCTGCTCGCCACCTTCGCCGCGGCGGCCCTCGGCGCCTTGGCCTCGCGCGACGCGGGCGCGTTCTACGCGGGGCTCGCCCGCCCCGAGTGGGCGCCGCCGGGATGGCTCTTCGCGCCGGTGTGGAGCGTGCTCTACCTCCTGATGGGAATCGCGGCGTGGCTCGTGTGGACGGCGCACGGATCCCGCGGCGCGCGCGCGGCGCTGGTCCTCTTCCTCGTGCAGCTCGCGGCCAACGCGCTGTGGACCTGGCTCTTCTTCGCGTGGCGCCTCGGCGCCGCGGCGTTCGCCGAGATCGTCGTCCTGTGGATCCTCGTTGTCGCGACCGTCGTGACGTTCTGGCGGGCGCGGCCGGCCGCGGGGATGCTGCTCGTCCCGTATCTCTGCTGGGTCAGCTTCGCGACCGCGCTCTGCTGGACGGTATGGAAACTGAATCCCGGCACGCTGGGCGCACCTTAAGCCGGCCTTAAGTGTTCCCCCGTAAGGCTGCGCCCCGCGGGCACGACAGATGCCTGCGCCACGGCGGAGGACCCATGCATCCCAGCACCGAGCAGCGCTTTTCAGGCCTGGAGCACGAGCTGCGCCGCCGGTTCGCCGCGGTGCGCGGCGTGACGATGGGCCTCGCGCGTCCGCTCTCGCCCGAGGACTGCGCGATCCAGTCCATGCCCGACGCGAGCCCGGTGAAGTGGCATCTCGGCCACACCACCTGGTTCTTCGAGACGTTCCTCCTGGGGCCGCACCTGCCGGGCTATCGCGCGTTCGACCCGGCATTCCGCGTCCTCTTCAACTCCTACTACAACGCGATCGGCGAGAAGCACCCGCGGCCCGAGCGCGGCATGCTCTCCCGCCCGCGCCTCGACGAGGTGGTGGCGTACCGGCGCCACGTCGACGAGGCGATGGACAAGCTGCTCGACGCGCCCATGACCGAAGAGGTGGAGGACCTCGCGGCGCTCGGCCTGAACCACGAGCAGCAGCACCAGGAGCTCATCCTCACGGACGTGAAGCATCTCCTGTCGCGCAACCCGCTGAAGCCCGCGTACCAGAAGCGCTGGCCGCTCACGCCGGTCGAGGCGCGCGAGCCGGAGTGGCTCGACTTCAAGGGCGGGCTGCGCGAGATCGGCCACGCCGGAAGCGGCTTCGCGTTCGACAACGAGGGCCCGCGCCATCGCGTCTGGCTCGAGCCGTTTGAGCTCGCCTCGCATCCGGTCACGCACGGCGAGTTCATGCGCTTCGTCGAGGACGGCGGCTACCGCCGGCCCGAGCTGTGGCTCTCCGCCGGCTGGGACGCGGTCCGCTCGGGCGGTTGGGAAGCACCGCTTTACTGGAGACGGCGCGACGGTGAATGGCACACGTTCACGCTACACGGCGAGGTGCCGGTCGATCCGAACACGCCGCTGTGCCACGTGAGCTTCTACGAAGCCGATGCCTATGCGCGCTGGTCCGAGGCACGGCTGCCCACCGAGGCGGAATGGGAAGTCGCGGCCGCCTGCGTGCCGGTCGAGGGGAACTTCCTGGAAAGCGGGGCGCTGCATCCGCTCGCGCAGCGCGAGGCCGCGCCCGCCGGCATGCTGGCGCAGGCCTTCGGCGACGTCTGGGAGTGGACGCGCAGCGACTACGGGCCGTATCCTCGCTTCCGCGCCGCGGCCGGCGCGGTCGGGGAGTACAACGGCAAGTTCATGTGCAACCAATATGTACTGCGCGGCGGATCGTGCGCCACCCCGGCGAGCCACGTCCGGGCGACCTACCGCAACTTCTTCCCCGCCGACGCGCGCTGGCAGTTCTCCGGAGTCCGGCTGGCGCGCGACGCCTAGTCCTTTCCCGCGAAAACAGGACCGGGCGATATAAACTGCCGCCCGTGTCGAATCCCGCGGATGCAGCCGTAGCCACTTCTGGAGCGACCTCGACCGAGCGCACGGCGCTCCGGAGCCTGGCGGGAGACCTCGCCGGCGGCTTTGCCGCGGCGCTGATCGCGATTCCGTATGCGATGACGCTGGGCCTGCTGGCGTTCGCTCCGCTGGGCGCCGAGTACGCCGGCCTGGGGGTGGTCGCGGCGCTGCTCGCCTCTGTCATCGCCAACGTGGTGTCGGCGGGCCTGCCGGCGGCGCGCTGCCAGATCATGGGCCCGCGCGCTTCGATCACCGTGGTGTTCGCGGGCATCCTCGCCGGGATCGCCGCCCATCCGCTGCTGCACGCTCCCGGCGGAACCACGCCGGCGGTCGTGGCCGCCGCGGCCTTCACGGTCGTCCTCGTCGCCGGCGCGCTGCAGCTCCTGTTCGGCCTTTTCGGCGCCGGCCGGGTGATGAAGTTCGTCCCCTATCCGGTGGTCGCCGGCTTCATGAACGGCATCGCGCTCACGCTCATCGTCTCGCAGCTCGCGCCCGCGCTCGGTCTGCCGGCCGGGCCGCCCTCGGCGCTCTTCGCCGACGGGGCGGGGATCAAGGGCGGCAGCATCGCGGTGACGCTCGCCGTGCTCGCGACGCTGCTCGTCGTTCCGCGCCTGACCCGCGCGGTGCCGCCGCTCCTGTGCGGCCTGCTGGTCGGGATTCCGCTGCATCACCTGATCGGCTACTGGATGCCGGGCGCGGTAGGCCCGGTCGTCGGCGCGCTGCCGCAGGTCGACCTCCTGCCCGGCCAGGCCGGCGCGATGCTCGACTTCTGGAAGGCGACCGAGCCCGCGGCCTGGCTGCAGATCGTCGCGCCGGCGGCGCTGCTC
>CBDDRX010000093.1:0-90756 GCA_965233165.1 uncultured bacterium
CTGCGCGAGATGCGCGCCGCGAAGGACCTCGCCGGCGCCGAAGCGTCGCGCGAGTTCGACGACGCCTTCATCTCGCACATCGGCCACACGGTTTCGAATGGAGTGCGCGCCTTTGCTTTTGGAATTTTCAGGTCCTCCATAGCTCCCGCGCCGCGCAATGCCGCGGAGGAAACCAAGCACTACTACAAGCACCTGTCGCGCCTCTCCGCGGCGTTCGCGTTCCTCGCCGACGTGTCGATGCTGGCGATGGGCGGGGCGCTCAAGCGCAAGGAGAAGATCTCCGGGCGCCTCGGCGATGTCCTCTCGGTGCTGTACCTCGTCTCGGCGACGCTCAAGCGCTACGAGGACGAGGGCCGCATCCGCGAGGACCTGCCGCTCGTGCGCTGGTCGGTGCGCGACGCGCTCTACGACGCGCAGAACGCCATCGACCAGGTGCTCTCCAACTTCCCGGTCAAGCCGCTGGCGCGGTTCCTGCGCCTCGCGCTCTTCCCCCTGGGAATGCCGTTCCGCCCGCCGCTCGACTCGCGCAACCGCGAGTGCGCGACCATCGTGCTCTCCCCGGGCGCCGCGCGCGACCGCCTGACGCGGATGGTGTTCGTGTCGAAGAACGAGCAGGACCCGACCGGGAACCTGGAGGCCGCCTTCCTGGCGACGGTGGCCTGCGAGCCGATCGACAAGAAGCTGCGCGACGCGGTGAAGGCCGGAAGGATCGAGCCTCACCCCTCCCGGGATCTTTCCATCCTCGCCCGGGATTCCGGAGTGATCAGCGCGGAAGAGTGCGCACTCTGGCAGCGCAAGGAAGCGCTGCGCAGGAACGCCATCAAGGTCGACGATTTCCCGCAGGACTACGGCCGCGCCGAAGCCCTGCAGAAGCTCTCCTCCGAGAAACTCGCCGCGGTAAAGGCCGCCTGAGCCCATGTACGCCAAGCCCATCTATGTCGTCGACGGCGCCCGCACACCGTTCCTGAAATCCAAGAACCGCCCGGGGCCCTTCTCCGCCGCCGACCTCGCGACGCAGGCCGGCCGCACGCTGCTCGTGCGGCAGAAGTTCGCGCCCGACCAGCTCGACGAGGTGATCCTGGGCTGCGCCGCGCCTTCGGTGGACGAAGTGAACATCGGCCGCGTCGCCGCCCTGCGGATGGGCTGCGGGCAGAAGGTGCCGGGCTGGACCGTGATGCGCAATTGCGCCTCGGGCATGCAGGCGCTCGACTCCGGCATCAGCAACATCCTCGCCGGGAAGTCCGACCTCGTGCTCGCCGGTGGCGTCGATGCGCTCTCCCGCGCCCCGCTCCTCTACAGCGACAAGATGGTTCTTTGGTTTTCCGACATGGCCGCTGCCCGTACCGCGGGCCAGCGCGCCGCGCTGTTCGCGAGGATGCCCTTCAAGGCAATTCTTGCTCCTGTGATCGGCATCATGAAGGGGTTGACCGATCCGATGGTAGGGCTCCTCATGGGCCAGACTGCGGAGAATGTCGCGCACCGGTTCGGGATCACGCGCGAGCAGATGGACGAGTTCTCGGTGAAGTCGCATCAGAGAGTCGCCAAAGCGCAGGACGAAGGACGGCTGGCGCCCGGCGGCGGCGAGGTGGAGGCGCTCTACGACGGCAAGGGCAACACGTTCGCCCTCGACGACGGCGTGCGGCGCGATGCGTCGCCGCAGAACCTCGCCAGGCTGAAGCCCTTCTTCGACCGCAAGTACGGCAACGTCACGCCCGGCAACAGCTCGCAGATCACCGACGGGGCGGCATGGCTCATCCTGGCTTCGGAATCTGCAGTTTCAAAGTTCGGCTTGAACCCCATTGGAAGAATCGTCGACTCCGAATGGGCGGGCCTGGATCCGGCGCAGATGGGCCTGGGCCCGGTGCACGCCGCGACGCCGATCCTGAAGCGCCACGGCCTGGGCCTGAACGACCTCGACGCGTGGGAGATCAACGAGGCGTTCGCCGCCCAGGTGCTCGGGTGCGTGGCCGCATGGAAGGACGAGAAGTACTGCCGGGACGAGCTCGGCCTCGACGGCGCCCTCGGCGCCCTCGACGAGGCAAAGCTCAACACGGACGGCGGCGCGATCGCCCTCGGCCACCCGGTCGGCGCATCGGGTGCCCGGATTGTTTTGCATCTCATAAAAGATCTCAAAAGAAAAAATGCAAAGCGAGGCATTGCCTGCATCTGCATCGGCGGCGGCCTCGGCGGCGCGATGCTGGTCGAAGCGGTCTAGGAGGCATCATGGAACGGGCGGACAGCAAGGTCGTCGCGAAGCACTGGCGCTGGGAAACCGACCGCCAGGGCCTCGCCTGGCTCACCTTCGACAAGCAGGGCGAGTCGACGAACACGTTCTCGCGCGAGGCGCTGAACGAGCTCTCGCTCATCCTCGACGAGATCCGGGCGGCGAGTCCCAAGGGGCTCGTCATCCGCTCGGCGAAGGACAACTTCATCGGCGGCGCGGACATCCAGGAGTTCGCCAACTTCAAGGGCCCCGAGGACGCGATCGCGTTCACGCGCCTGGGCTGGGACACGTTCCAGAAGCTGCACGACCTGCCCTTCCCGACCACCGCGATGGTGCACGGCTTCTGCATGGGCGGCGGGATGGAGATGGCGCTCGCGTGCCGCTACATCGTCGCGCTCGACGACCCGAAGACCCGTTTCGCCCAGCCCGAGGTGATGGTCGGGGTGATCCCGGCGTGGCACGCGATGGAGTGGCTGCCCGAGCGGGTGGGTCCCGCTGCGGCGATGGACCTGCTGCTCACCGGTAAAACGATCGATGCAAAGCGCGCGAAGCGCCTGGGCCTCGCCGACCAGGCGGTGCCGCTGCGCATCTTCGAGAACACCGCGCGCATGCTGACCCTCGAGGCCCCGCCCCGCAAGCCACTGCCTTTCATGCAGCGCCTCATGTTGAAGATGAAGGGCGTAGTGGCATCCCAGGCGAGAAAGCAGGTGGCGAAGAAGGCGAAGCGCGAGCACTACCCGGTACCCTACGCGATCCTCGACATCTGGCAGAACTTCGGCGGCAACGCGCTCGCGGTGCCGGCCGGCCATCCGTCGTCGATCCACAAGCTGATCGAGCATCCGACGGGCCGCAACCTGGTGCGCATCTTCTTCCTGCAGGAGCGGATGAAGGGCCTCGGCAAGGGCACCGACTTCAAGGCGCGCCACGTGCACGTGGTGGGCGCGGGCGTGATGGGCGGCGACATCGCCGCCATCTGCGCGATGCGCGGCCTGACCGTGACGCTGCAGGACACCGCGCCGGAGCGCATCGCCCCGGCGATCCAGCGCTCGGCGAAGCTCTTCGAGCGGCGCCTGCGCGACAAGGCGCGCGTGCGCGACGCGATGGACCGCCTGATCCCGGACGTCTCCGGCGCCGGCGCCGCGCGCGCCGACGTGATCATCGAGGCGATCTTCGAGAACCTCGAGGCGAAGCGCAAGCTCTTCGCCGACCTCGAAGCCAAGGCGAAGCCCGAGGCGATCCTCGCGACGAACACCTCCAGCCTGAAGCTCGCGGACATCGCCACCGCCCTGAAGGACCCGTCGCGCCTGGTCGGCATCCACTTCTTCAACCCCGTCCCTCTTCTTCAGCTTGTAGAAGTAGTAAGCAGTGAAAAAACAAAACCCGAGTTGGCGAAGAAGGCCATGGCCTTCGTGCGCCAGATCGACAAGCTGCCGCTGCCGACGAAGGATTCGGCCGGCTTCCTGGTCAACCGCGTGCTCGGCCCGTACATGCAGAACGCGTTCCGCATGCTGGACGAAGGCGTGAAGCCCGAGACGCTGGACAAGGCGATGGAAGACTTCGGCATGCCGATGGGGCCGGCCGAGCTCGCCGATACGGTGGGCCTCGACATCTGCCTGCACGCCGGGAAATCGCTGGCGAAGAACGCGACCGAGGCGGACATCCCGCAGCTCCTGGCGAACAAGGTCGCGCTCGGCCACCTCGGCAAGAAGACCGGCCAGGGCATCTACCGGTATGTGGACGGCAAGCCGGTCAAGGGCCAGCCCGATGCCTACGGCCCGGACCTCGTCGAGGCGCTGGTCGAGCCGTATCTCGCCGAGGCGAAGGCCGCGGTCGCGGAGGGCGTAGTCGCCGACGCGGACCTCGCCGATGCCGGCCTCATCTTCGGCACCGGCTTCGCCCCGTTCCGCGGCGGCCCGCTGCACTACCTCGCGACGCGGAAGAAGTAGGCGTGGAGCAGCTGCCGAAGGACAAGCATGCGACGCTGCGCGTCGTGCCGATGCCGGCCGACGCGAACCAGAACGGGGACATCTTCGGCGGCTGGATCATGGCCCAGGTCGATATCGCCGGCGGCATCGTCGCCGGGCGCCTGGCGCGCGGGCGCGTCGCCACCGTCGCGGTGAAGGAGTTCGTTTTCAAGCAGCCGGTGCAGATCGGCGACGTGCTGTCGTTCTATGCCCAGATGGTGCGGGTGGGCAACACGTCGGTGACGGTGAACGTCGAAGTCTTCGCCGAGCGCCGGCCCTCGGATCCCAAGGTGGTGAAGGTGACGGAGGCGACCCTCACCTACGTGGCGATCGACGGCAGCGGGCGCCCGCGCCCCGTGCCGCGAGAAGCGCCTTCAAACTAGCTTGCTGATTGACGGCGCCACGCTCGCGGCGGTCGCGGCGCTCGCGATGGCGGCGGCCGTGGTCGGCGCGGTCGGCGGCTTCGGCACCGGCGTCATCCTCACGGCGGCGCTCACGCCCATCGTCGGGGTCAAGACGGTGATCCCGGTACTCGCGGTCGCCGGGGTCATCATCAACGCGGGTCGCTTCTGGTTCTACCGCGACAGCGTCGTGCCGCGCGCGGTCCTGATCGTGCTCGGGGCATCGCTCCCCTTCCTCGTCCTGGGCGCCTGGCTCTACAGCGTGCTGGACGCACGGACCATCGGCACGGTGCTCGGCCTGGTGGTCATCGCGTCGGTGCCGGCGCGCCGGGTGCTGGAGCACCATCGCGTGGTGCTCGGCACGCCGGGGCTCGCGGTGGGCGCCGGCATCTGGGGCCTCGCCTCGGGCGTCGCGAGCGGCACCGGCATGATCCTCGTGTCCACGCTCCTCGGCGCCGGGCTCGCCGGACCGGCGGTGCTCGCCACCGACGCCCTCGTCACGATCGCGTTCGACCTGTGCAAGGCGGCGCTCTTCCACAGGTTCGACCTGCTCGACGAGCACGCCTTCGTCGCCGGCGTGCTGATCGGGCTCGCGACCGTCCCGGGCAGCGCCTTCGGCAAATGGCTGGTCACGCGGATGCACGCGCGCCTGCACATCCTGTTCATGGAAGCCCTGATCGTCGCGGGTGGCGCCTTCATGCTCTGGCATTCATGGAAGTAAGCATCCTCGCGAGCGACGGGTTCGCGCTGGGCGCAACGCTCTTCCGCCCCCCGGCGCCGAACGGCCGCGCCGTGCAGGTCCATGCCGCCGCGGGCGTGCGCCAGGAGTACTACGCCGACTTCGCGCGCTTCCTCGCCGGGCGCGGCTTCACCGTGGTGACCTTCGACTACCGCGGCGTCGGGCGCTCGGCGCCAACGCACGTCCGCGGCATCGCCGCCCGCATGCAGGACTGGGCCCTCCTCGACGCGCCCGCCGTTCTGTCTTTCATGGAATCCCTGCCCTGCGAGAAGCGGCTCGTGGTGGGACACAGTTTCGGCGGCCAGTCCGTCGCGGTCATGCCGGGGAATGATCGCGTGCATGCCTTGCTCGCGGTCGCCTCGCAGAGCGTGTACTGGGGCCACTGGACGGGCGCCCGCAAGGTCGGCCTGTGGGTCCTGACCCGCGTGCTGCTGCCGGCGGCGACGCGCGTCGCCGGCTACTTCCCCGGCGAGCTGCTCCGGGAAGGGGAGAACCTGCCTGCGGGCGTCGCGCTCGAATGGGCGCGCTGGGTCCACCACCCGCGCTACCTCGTCGGCGCGCTCGGCCTGGAGGCGCGCGCCGCGTCCTTCCGCGCGCCGCTGCGCCTCATGGCGATGGCCGACGACCTGATCTATGCTCCGCGCGCCGCGGCGCAGGGCCTGCTCGACCTCTATCCGAACGCGCGCAAGGAGCTGGCGTGGATCGAGCCGCGCGAGGCCGGGGCGGAGCGCATCGGCCATTTCGGGTTCTTCCGCGAGCGCTTCCGCGCCACCCTGTGGGAGGACGCGGCGCGCTGGCTGGAAACCGTCTAGCCGGCGAGGCCCGGGAGGAGCTGGCGCGCGCCGGTCGCCATCATCTCGATGGCGATGGCGGCGAGCAGCAGGCCGAACAGGCGCGTCGCCACGTTGAGCGCGCTCATGCTCATCCGCTCGCCGATGCGCTGCGCAAGGCGCAGCACGATCCAGAGCAGGAGGCAGACCACGAAGATGCACCCGGCCAGGGCGCCCAGGTGGGCTGCGCCCCCGTGCTGCGCGGCGATGATCGTGGTGCTGATGGCGCCCGGCCCGGCGAGCAGCGGCACGGCGAGCGGCACCACGCCCGAGAGGTCGCGCGATTCCAGCTCCTCGGCTTCCACGGGGTTCTGCCGCACCTTCCCCGCCTCTGCGTTCAGCATCGCCAGCGCCATGAGCAGCAGGACGAGGCCCCCGCCCGCGGTGAACGCCGGCAGGCTCGCGCCGATCATGTTCAGCAGCAGCTCGCCGAAGACCGCGGAGCCGATGAGCACCAGGAAGACGGTGAGCGTGACCGCGTTGATGAGGTGGCTTCGCGCGGCCGCGTCGCGCGAGGCGGTAAAGGCCAGGAAGATCGGCACGGCGAGGAACGGGTCCAGCACCGCCACCAGCGTGACGGTGAAGCGCAGGTACTCCTGGAGCGTCACGCGCTGGAGGCCTTCTCCCGTGCCCGGGCCGCCAGCGCCGCGGACGCCGCCTTGCGGTCCTCGTTGACCTTCGCGAACGCGGGCCGCTCGCCCAGCATCTTCAGGTAGCCCTTCGCCTGCGGCAGCGCCGTCTCCAGGAAGTCGCGCCCGTAGACGATCTTGGTGGAAAGGGAGATGAGCGGAAGGTGCACGAACGCCGCGCAATCGGCGAGCGTGAGCGCCTTGCCGGCAATGAACGGCGAGAAGCTCGCCAGGCCCTTCAGGGCGCGCAGGCCCTTGTTCAGCTCCTGCTCGACGCCTTCCCGGGTCTTGTCGGAGACCGGGCCCTTGCCGAAGAACGCCTGCCCATAGAGCCGGCGCGCGACCATCTCGGCGTACCACTCGATATAGGTGACGAGCTCGCGCACCTTGGCGCGCTCGAACGCGTCTTTCGGCAGGAGCGGCTTCTCGGGATACGCGTCCTCGAGGTACTCGACGATCGACTGCGATTCGGTGAGGCGGCGGCCGTCGGCAAGCTCGATCCACGGCACCTTGCCCAGCGGCGAGCGCGCGAGCGTCTCGTCCTTCTGCGAGGGCGCGCAGCCCGCGTCCTCCTCGAACGGCACGCCCTTCTCGAGCAGGGCGATGCGCACCTTGTTGTGGTAGTTGCTGATGTGGACGCCGCAGAGCTTGAGCATGCAGGACTCCTCCTCGGTTGCGGTGGCATTATAGGAGCATGGCCGGCCCCGCAGACGACGATCCGGGCATCATCACCGCGCTCGGCGCGGAAAGCTCCTACGGCGGCTACCTGCAGCTCGGGCAGCTCCTCACCGCACAGAAGCCGCGCTCGTCGCACCACGACGAGATGCTGTTCATCGTCCAGCACCAGGTCTCGGAGCTCTGGATGAAGCTGATGGTCCACGAGCTGACGGCGGCGATCGCGCACGTGCGGGCCGACGAGCTCGAGCCCTGCTTCAAGATCCTCGCCCGCGTGAAGCAGATCCAGCGCCAGCTCTTCGAGCAATGGGCGGTCCTCGAGACGCTCACGCCGAGCGAGTACGTCGAATTCCGGCACGTCCTCGGACCGGCCTCCGGCCTGCAGTCGTTCCAGTTCCGCGCCATCGAGTTCCTGCTGGGCAACAAGAACGCCGCGCGGGTCGGACTGCACTCGCACGCTCCGGATGTGGAAGCCTATTTGAAGAAGCTTCTCGAATCGCCGGCCCTCTACGACGAGTTCCTGCGCTACCTCGCGCGGCGCGGCCTGCCCGTTCCGCCCGAGCGCGTGGAGCGCGACTGGTCGCAGCCCTACGAGCGCCACCCGGGCGTCACGGCCTGCCTCAAGACCATCTACGAAAATCCGGAGCAGTACTGGGCCGAGTACGACATGTGCGAGAAGCTGGTCGACGTGGAGGAGAACTTCCAGCTCTGGCGCTTCCGCCACGTGAAGACGGTCGAGCGCGTGATCGGCTTCAAGCGCGGCACCGGCGGCTCGGCGGGCGTCGCCTTCCTGAGGAAGACCCTCGAGCACGCCCTCTTCCCCGAGCTCATCGATGTCCGCACCGAGCTTGGATGAGGCGGCCCTCAGGCGCGAGATATGGCCGCGCTTCTCGCGCGTCCTGCAGCGCAAGGAGATCTACCTCGCCAACCACTCGCTCGGCCGGCCGCCCGACCGGGCCGCCGACGACGTCCGCGCCGCGCTCGACGCGTGGTACCGCGACATGGACGGCGCCTGGGACGCCTGGCTCGAGGCGCGCGACAAGCACCGGCGGCTGACCGCGCAGCTCCTCGGCGCGCCGAGCCCCGACTGCATCGTCCCGAAGACGAGCGCCGGACAAGGCCTGCGCGCGGTCCTGAATTCGTTTCCTGGCAAAGCAAGGGTGCTGACCAGCGACGCGGAGTTCGACTCGCTCGACTTCATCCTGCGCGTGTACCGCCAGCAGGGCCGCATCGACCTCAAGGTCCTGCCGCTCGACCGCTTCCGGTTCGAGCCTTGCGATCTGCTGGTCCTTTCCACCGTCGCCTTCCGGACCGGAAAGGTCTTTGGAGAAACGCAGGAGCTCATAAGGCAAGCGCACGCGGGGCGAGCTTTGGTGCTCCTCGATGTGTATCACCACGCCGGCGTGCTTCCACTGCAAGTCGGCGAAGCGGACTTCGCGGTGGGCGGGTCGTACAAGTACCTGCGCGGCGGGCCCGGCGCCTGCTGGCTGTACGTGCATCCGCGCCATCACAAGCGGATCACGACGGACACGGGCTGGTTCGCGAAGAAGGACGTGTTCGCCTACGAGCGCCCGGAGCCGCCGCAGTTCGGCCCGGGCGGCGACGCCTGGCTCGAGTCGACCCCGCCGGTGCTCTCGCCGGCGCAGGCCCTCGCGGGACTCGAGATCACGCTCGAGATCGGCGTCGAGCGGATCCGCGCGCACAACCTGGCGCAGAAAAGGCTGCTCGCGAGCCTGCTGCCGGTGAGCGGCGCGGGCGAGGACCACGGGGCGTTCGTGACGATCACGCGGCCCGACGCCGTGCGGTTGTCCGAAAGACTCAAAGGCAAAGGCGTGAAGGTGGACGCGCGCGGCGAGCACCTGCGCATTTGCCCTGACCTGCTGATAGCGAAGAAGAGCTGCGGCTAGCGGCCCGCGTGCTTCAGGAAGAGCTTCTGCATCCCGCCTAGCCAGCGGTCGTAGTCGCCGGTCTTCATGCGGAGGTAGTCGAGGACCTTCGGGTGCGGAAGGATCAGGAACTTCTCCTCGCGCATGACCTTCACCACCTCGTCCATGAGCTGCTCGACGGTCAGCGCGCCGTCCACGCCGGCCGAGCCGCCGTCGCCGGTGAACATGTTGGTGAGGACCGCCTGGGGACAAAGGCACGAGACCTTCAGGCCCTTGCGCCCGTAGGCGATGGCGAGCCACTCGGCGAAGGACACCGCGCCGTGCTTGGTCACGCCGTAGGTGGCGGACTCTACGATGTTGAGCAGCCCGGCGGCCGAGGCGGTGACGATGAAGTAGCCGCCGCCGCGGGCGATCATGCCGTCCACGACCGCGCGCGCCGCGTAGACGTGCGCCATGACATGGATCTTCCAGTTGCGCTCCCAGTCCGCGTCCGGCGCATGGATGTCGCCGGCCTGGAAGATGCCGGCGTTGGAGAAGAAGACATCGACGCGCCCGTAGCGCTTCTCGGCTTCCCTCACCAGGTTCTGGACGTCGCCTTCCTTGCCGACGTCGCAGGGCACGGTGATGCCTTGGGGGGTGGATCCAATTTTCTTGAAACTCAAATCTCCCAACACCAATTCTTCGGCGCCTTCCTGCTTGAAGCGGAGGGCGGCAGCCTTGCCGATGCCGCTGGCGGCGCCGGTGATGACGGCGACCTTGCCCTTGAGCTCCATTACTTCCGGGGCTTGGTCGCTTCGGCGATGGTGGTCTGCTCGCCGAGCTCCATCTTGGCGATGGCGTTGCGGTGCACCTCGTCGGGCCCGTCGGCGAAGCGCAGGGTGCGGGCGTGCGCGTACATGTTCGCGAGGCCGAAGTCGTCCGAGACGCCGCCGCCGCCGTGCACCTGCATCGCCCAGTCGATCACCTGGCAGGCCATGTTCGGCGCGAGCACCTTGATCATCGCGATTTCCTTGCGCGCGATCTTGTTGCCGACGGTATCCATCTTCCAGGCCGCGTTGAGGACCATGAAGCGCGCCGAGTCGATCATGATGCGCGCCTCGGCGATGCGCTCGCGCGTCACGCCCTGGTCCGCGACCGGGCGGCCGAAGGCGATGCGCTGCGTCGCGCGCTTGCACATCTTCTCCAGCGCGCGCTCGGCCTGGCCGATGAGGCGCATGCAGTGGTGGATGCGACCCGGCCCGAGCCGGCCCTGGGCGATCTCGAAGCCGCGGCCCTCGCCGAGCAGGATGCTGGACGCCGGCACCTTCACGTCCTTCATCTCGATCTCCATGTGCCCGTGCGGCGCGTCGTCGTAGCCGAACACCGGGATGAAGCGCTTGATGTGGATGCCCGGCAGCCCGGCCGGCATCAGGATCATCGACTGCTGGCTGTGGCGCGAAGCGTTATCCGGGTCGGTCTTGCCCATGACGATGTAGACCTTGCAGCGCGGGTCGCCGGCGCCGCTCGACCACCACTTGGTCCCGTTGACGACGTACTGGTCGCCCTTCCTCTCGATGCGCAGCTGGATGTTGGTCGCGTCGGACGAGGCCACCGCCGGCTCGGTCATCAGGAACGCGGAGCGGATCTCGCCGCGCAGCAGCGGCTCGAGCCACTCCTTCTTCTGCGCCTCGGTGCCGTAGCGCTCGATCGTCTCCATGTTGCCGGTGTCGGGCGCCGAGCAGTTGAAGACCTCCGGCGCCCAGGTGACGCGGCCCATGATCTCGCACAGCGGCGCGTACTCGAGGTTGGACAGCCCCTCGGGCGCGCGCTTCGAGTGCGGCAGGAACAGGTTCCACAGCCCCGCCTTGCGGGCCTTCGGCTTCAGCTCCTCGATGATCGGCACCGGCGTCCAGCGCTTGTCGCCGCGCACGTGCGCGTAGTAGGCCGGCTCGTTCGGGTAGACGTGCTCGTCCATGAACGCCATGAGGCGCTTGCGCAGCTCCTGGACCTTGGGGGTGTAGTCGAAGTTCAAGCGGCTCTCCTCATGATCTTTTCCACCTGCTGCCATCCGAGCTCGGCCATCATCGGCGCGCGCGCGCCTGCGTCGCGCGCATGCGCCGAGGCCGCCGTTCCGTCCACGACGCGCTTGGCGATGCCCTGCAGGATGGCGGCGATGCGGAACAGGTTGTAGGCCATGTAGAAGTCCCAGTGCGTGCGGTCGATCGCGCCGCGCCCGGTCCTCTTCAGGTACGTCTCCAGATACTGCGCTTCCGCCGGGATCCCAAGCTGATCCAGGTCAAGCCCGCCGATGCCGCGGAACTGCCCGGGCGGGATGTGCCAGCTCATGCAGTGGTAGGCGAAGTCGGCCAGCGGATCGCCCAGGGTGGAAAGCTCCCAGTCGAGCACGGCGAGGATCCTCGGCTCGGTGGGATGGAAGATGGTGTTGTCCAGGCGGTAATCGCCATGCACCACCGTGGTCCCGGTCTCGGGCGGGATGTTCATCGGCAGCCAGGCGATCAGGTTGTCCATTGCCTCGATCTTCTGCGTCTCCGAGGCCTGGTACTGCTTGGTCCAGCGCCCGACCTGGCGCTCGATGTACGCGCCGGGCTTGCCGAAGCCCTCGAGGCCGATCGCCTGGTAGTCGATCGTATGCAGCAGCGAGATGACGCGGTTCAGCTCGTCCCAGATCGCCGAGCGCTCGTGCCTCGCCATGCCGGGCAGCGCCTGGTCCCAGAGGACGCGCCCCTCGACGCAGTCCATGACGTAGAAGGCGGTCCCGATCACCGCCTCGTCCTCGCACAGGACGTGCGGCTTCGCGACCGGGAAGCCGGTCCTGTGCAGGGCCGAGATCACCTTGTACTCGCGGTCCACGGCGTGCGCGGACGGCAGCAGCTTCCCGGGGGGTTTTCTTCTTAGCGCATACTTTTTTCCGTCGCCGGCCGTGAGCCGATAGGTCGGATTGGACTGCCCGCCTTTGAACTGCTCGACCTGGGCAATGGGGAAGCCGAGGAATTTCTCGAGCGCCGCGGCGTCGATGCGATGTCGCTCCTCGACCGGCTTCGTCCCCGTGAACTGCTCGAACATGGGCGCCGAGCTTACCTTAGAATTCCTGCACGATGCCGCGTCGCTTTCACGTCTCCCACGCCAAGGATTCGCCGTTCGTGCGCCGCGGGTTGCGCGCGTATTTCGAGTACCGCGACCTCGGCATCGCGCGCGCGACCGGCGGCAAGGTCGTGGCGCACGTCATCCGCGCGCGGCCCGGCAAGGCGCCGCACGGCGAGTGGCACCTCCACGATTGCGCGGTGCAGTTCGTCTACGTGCTGAAGGGCTGGATCGAGTTCGAGTACGAGGGCGTCGGCCGCGTGCGGATGAAGGCCGGCGCGTGCTTCTACCAGCCGCCGCGCATCCGCCACCGCGAGATCCGCCACTCCAAGGACGTGCAGATGCTGGAGGTCGTGGCGCCCGCGAGCTTCAGGACGCGCGAGGCGCCGCCTGCAGCCAGAAAGTCACCGGCCCGTCGTTCACGAGGCTGACCTGCATGTCGGCCCCGAAGCGGCCGGCCCGCGCCTTTGTTTTCTCGAGGAAGAGGAGAAACATCTTCTCGCCCTCGGCGGGAGAGGCTCCCGTGGAAAAGCTCGGCCGCGTGCCGCTGTTCGTGTCCGCGACGAGCGTGAACTGCGGCACGGCGAGCAGCTCGCCGCCGGTGTCCCTGAGGGACAGGTTCATCTTCCCTGCGGCGTCGGCAAAGATGCGGTAGCCGAGCACCTTCTCCGCGAGGCGCTGGACCTCGGCCTCGCCGTCGCCGCGCTCGACGCCGACCAGCGCGAGGATCCCTGCGCCGATCGAGGCGATCGTTTCCCCGCCCACGGCGACGCTCGCCGAGGTGACGCGCTGGATCAACGCAATCACAGCGCGCGCATCTTCCAGGCTACGCGATGATGTCGGGAATGAGCTGCGCCCGCAGGCGGGCGATCTGGTCCTTGAGGACGAGCTTGCGCTTCTTCAGGCGGCGCAGCTGGAGCTGGTCCTGCGCAGGATCGAGCGAGAGGCGGTTGATGATGTCGTCGAGGTCGTGGTGCTCGATCTCGAACTCGTGCAGGCGCAGCCGGATCTGCTGCTTCTCCTCGTCGAGCGGAGGAAAATCCGTCATCCCGGGCAAGCCTCTGACAGAATCTTGCGGACCCGAATGATTACCTGTCGTGAAAAACTTCATCGCAGCGCGGCACCGTTGCGACCATCCTACTCCCGATCCCTTCCGGCAGGAAAGCCCCCGGTCTCCTAGATGACCCTGCGTCGCAATGACTACGACGTCTCGAACTCCATACAGACCACCGATACGGCCGCGGTCGCGGGGGAAGTCGTCCGAATTTTCAAGGGCCTGTATCAGGTTGCTGCGCCGGAACTGGAGCGTGCGTTCCGCGACGCCGCTGCGCTCTACGAAGGCCGGCACGCCGACTACCACCCCTGCGATACCGAGTACCACGACCTGCAGCACGTCCTCGACGTGACGCTCGCCATGGCGCGCCTCATGGACGGGTATGAGCGCGCCCGCCGCACGGGCGAAGCGCCGCTGGGCCCGGAGCGCTTCATCATCGGCGCGCTCGCCGCGCTCTTCCACGACTTCGGCTACCTGCGGCATCGCCAGGACCGGCGCCATCGCTACGGCGCCGAGTACACGCTCACCCATGTCTCGCGCGGCGCGACCTACCTGCGGGGCTACCTGCGCGAGCTCGGCATGGGCGGGCTCGCCAGCGCGGGGGCGACGCTGATCCACTTCACCGGCTACGAGCGCCCCGCGGAGACGATCCGCCTCTCGGACACCGTCATGCGGCGCCTTGGGCACATGCTCGGGACCGCCGACATCCTTGCGCAGATGTCGGACCGCTGCTACCTCGAGAAATGCCGCGACCGCCTGTACCCGGAGTTCGTCCTGGGCGGGCTGGCGGGGCGCAAGCTCGCCGGCAAGCGCTCGCTGCCGCAGTTCGCTTCGGGCGACGAGCTCGTGCAGCGCACGCCCGGGTTCTACCTGGGCGCCTCGCGGCGGCTGGACCTGCAGCTCGCCCGCGCATACGACTATGCAGGCGAGCACTTCGGCGGGGAGAACCTCTATCTGAGCGAGATGCGGAAGAATATCGACCACGCGCAGCGCGTGGTGCAGCTGCCGAGCATCGGGGAAGGCCTGCGGCGCCAGCCGCCGAGCACGCTGGCGGCGGACGCCGAGCCCTATCCGAAAGACCTGCTGAAGCTCTAGGCCGGGTGGCCGAAGATGGTGCGGATCACCCGGGTCAGGACGTTCTTCGAATAGGGCTTCGCCACGTAGCCCTGGGCGCCGAGCGCGAGGCCGCGGCCGATCGCCTCCGGATCGCGCACCGCGGTCAGTAGAATGATCGCGAGGCCGGAGAACCTGGGATGCCGCCGCAGATTCGCGAGCACGTCGAAGCCGTTCCCGTCCGGGAGCATCACGTCGAGCAGCAGGACGTCGGGCGCCTCTTCGTTGAGCAGCGCCCACAGGAGCTCGTTGACGCTCGAGGCGACGCGCACCTGGTACCCCGCCATGCTGACGCGCAGGTCGGCGAGGGCGCGCTGGTCGGGGTCGTCCTCCACCACCAGCACCACGGTTTCGCCCGGCTTCTTGCCGCTGCGCGGCAGGGAATCGGGGGCGACGTAGGCGCCGACGCTGGACAGGGACTGCGTCGCGGTGGCGGTCGCCGAGGCAATCACGCTCGCCTCGAGCGGCACGGTGATGTCGGCGTCGCTTCGCTTGCCGCGCTCGATGTACCCCAGCTCGACCAGCTCGCCGATCCAGTCGGCGACCAGCGCCTTCGGATAGAGCTCGCGCAGGGCGTTGCACGCCTGCTCGTCGCCCTGCATGTCGATGCGCCAGAGGAGCAGGCGATACTGCTCCGGAACCGCGGCATCGCCCGATTCCCAGGCTCCGCGCCCTGTCTTGGTCACCACGTACATGCGAGAGGAAGTATATAGATGAGGCGCTCCACCGCATGCTCCTGCTGACCTGGAACGTCCAGTGGTGCCGAGGCATGGACGGCCGCGTCGATCCCGGCCGCATCGCCGCGGAGATCCGCCGCCTGGCCGACCCGGACGTGATCTGCCTGCAGGAGCTGGCGGTCAACCTGCCCCAGCTCGCAGGGAACGACGCGAGCGACCAGCCGCACGCCCTCGCCCACCTGTTTCCCGGCTACACGGCCTGCTTCGTGAGCGGCATCGACATCCCCTCGGCAGGCGCGCGGCGCGGCTACTTCGGCAACCTGATCCTCTCCCGGCTGCCCGTGGGCCGGGTCCTGCG
The DNA here is from genome assembly GCA_965233165.1 of uncultured bacterium. GTDB lineage: Bacteria > Pseudomonadota > Gammaproteobacteria > Burkholderiales > SG8-39 > SCGC-AG-212-J23. The sequence continues at coordinate 15,632 of CBDDRX010000093.1, forward strand.
CCATTCGCTGCCGTGGCCCGGGGCAGCCGACGTGCAGAGCATGCCGCGCGTGGCGATCGAGGCGGTCGTCGAGGCGCCGTTCGGGGCGCTGCGCGTCACCACCACGCACCTCGAGGCCTACTCGCAGGCGCAGCGCGCCGCGCAGGTCGCACGCCTGCTCGAGATCCATGCCGAAGCCTGCAGCCCCCAGTTCCGCTGCGACGAGCCGGGCATCTTCCAGAGCTGGCCGCGGCCGGCGAGCGGTATCGTCTGCGGGGATTTCAACCTGCCGCCCGACGATCCCCTGCACGCGAGAATGAAGGAAGCGTTCGCCGACGCCTGGGAGGCCGCGCATCCCGGGGTGCCGCCACCGCCGACGTTCGAGAAGACGAAGGCGTGCTGCGACTACGTGTTCGTCACGCCGGACCTGGCGCCGCGGATCGCGTCCGTGCGCATCGACCTCGAGACGCGCGCCTCGGACCACCAGCCGGTCATCGTCGCGCTTCGATGAGCCGGCGCAGCGCCTCGACGCGCTCGCGGTTCACGCCGAAATCGCGCCGGCCCAGGCGCGAGGCCGAGCGGACGTGGAAGACACCGGCCTGCGCGTCGAAATACAGCTCCACGTCGTCGACGTAGCCGAGCAGCCGGCTCTTGAATTCCGCATACAGGTAGCCCGGCGCCTCGCGCACGATCGTCGCGCGCTTCATCGACTCCACCGCGCGCTTCGCGGCGGCCATCGCCTCGACGGGGGTCCCGCGAAACGCGATCGGCGCGATGTAGTGCCCGGCGTCGGCGGGATCGGCCTGCGAGGAGACGCAGTTCGGCGTGCGCTTGGGACGCGCGAGCTTGCCGTCGGTGACGCCAAGATAGTCCGGCCGCCGTCCAGCGAGCATGGCGGCGATGCTACCATCGCCGCCATCTTCCGAAGGGGGACGCCATGCTCCAGATCTCAGCGCAGCAGCTCGCCGAACTTCTCGCCGGCATCGCCCGCGCGCAAGCCGCGCTCGTCCAGGGGCTCGAGAGCGAGCTGGCCGGGGTGAAGAGCGGCCGCATCGTGCCGGCAGTGCAGAACGCCGCCCACCTGCGGGATCATCCCCAGCCCACCCTGACTGATCTGCCCGTCCGCCTGCTGCTCGCATCGATGGGCCGCATGGGCGGCCCGGATCTCGACGCGGCGGCGAAGGACCTCGAGCGGCTTCTCGGCGCCGCGCCGGCTGCGCCTGCTGCCCAGGCAACCGGCGAGACGCTCGACTTCAGCAAGCCCGCCTAGAAGTCCCTGGGTTCCTTCGGGAACGAAGGCTTGCGCTTTTCCTTGATCGCGCCGAGGCCTTCCTTCGCTTCCGGGCCGGTGAAGCCGAGCATCTCCAGCGCGAGCGAGGCGTCGAACGACGGCCCGGCCATGCGCAGCCAGTTGTTGAGCGAGTACTTCGTCCAGCGGATCGCAGTCTGCGGGCCGGACGCGAGCTTGCGCGCCACGCCGAGCGCCGTTTCCATCAATTTCTCAGGTTCAGAAACCAAAGCGACCAACCCTAGCCGCTCGGCCTCTTCGCCGCTGAGCTCGTCGCTGGTCAGCAGGTAGTACTTCGCCTTCGCCATGCCGCAGAGCAGCGGCCAGATGATCGCCGCGTGATCGCCCGCCGCGACGCCAAGGCGCGTATGGCCGTCGATCAGGCGCGCGTTCTTCGCCGCGATCGGGATGTCGGCCATGAGCGCCGCGGCGAGGCCGGCGCCGACCGCCGGGCCGTTGATCGCCGAGATGATGACCTTGGAGCAGTTCAGCATGTTGTAGACGAGGTCGCGCGCCTCGCGCCACACGCGCGCCCGCACCTCGAAGTCCTGGGTCATCTGCTCGACCATCGCCATGTCGCCGCCGGCGGAGAAGCCCTTGGCCGAGCCGCGCAGGATGGCGACGCGGATTTCCGGGTCGCGGTCGATGTCCAGCCAGATGCTCGCCATCTCCGCGTGCGCCCGCGCGGTGGCGGTGGGAAGCTTGCCTTCCTCGCCCATGGCGATCTCCGCGATGCCGGGCTCGAGCAGGCGAACTTTGAGGTCACTGTACCGGTTGTAGTCCATGCGGGCATTTTACAATCGGCGCATGACGGTGACTTTCGAAGATGTAGCCGCGGCGCACGAGCGCGTGCGCGCCCACGTCGTGAGGACGCCGGTGCTTTCGTCGGCGGCCATCGATGCCCGGGTGGAGGCGAAGGTGTTCTTCAAGTGCGAGAACCTGCAGAACGTGGGTGCCTTCAAGAGCCGCGGCGCGTTCAACGCCCTCTCGCAGCTGAGCGCGGAGGAGAAAAAGCGCGGCGTCCTCGCCTTCTCGTCGGGCAATCACGCGCAGGCCGTGGCGCTCGCGGGGAAGGTCCTCGGCATCCGCGCCACCATCGTCATGCCGGAGGACGCGCCCAAGGTGAAGCTCGAAGGCACGCGCAGCCACGGCGCCGAGGTCGTTCTTTACCGCAAGGGCGAGGACCGGGAAGAATTATCGAGAAAATTGAGCGAGGAAAGGCAGCTTGCGCTCATTCCGCCCTTCGACCACCCGCACATCGTCGCGGGCCAGGGCACGGCGGCGAAGGAGCTGTTCGAGGAGACGGGGCCGCTCGACTACCTGCTCGTGCCGTGCGGCGGCGGCGGCCTGCTCTCCGGAAGCGCGCTTGCCGCGCGCAAGCTCTCGCCCGGCTGCAAGGTGATCGGCGTGGAGCCGGCCGCGGGGGACGACGGCGGCCGCTCGTTCCGCGAGAAGCGCCTGGTAAAGATCCCGGTTCCGGAGACGATCGCCGACGGCGCGAAGACGCAATCGCTCGGCGCGGTGACGCTGCCGCTGATCCTGCAGAACGTCGACGACATGCTTGCCGTCAGCGACGACGAGCTTTTGCGCGCGATGTTCTTCCTCTGGGAGAAGCTGCGGACCGTCGTGGAGCCGACCGGCGCGCTGGCCGCTTGCGCGCTTTTCGAGAAGAAGGTTTCCGCGCCGGGGAAGCGCGTCGGCGTGCTGCTTTCCGGGGGGAACGTCGACCTTCGCTGGGCGGCGGGAATTTTAGGATCGCGTTCTTGAACAGGCTCACCACGCCGAGCACCGCGGCCGCCTGCGTCGGGTAGAGCGCCTCGGTCCGCACGATCAGCTCGTCGGCCTTGTCCGGGTGGTAAAGCTCCGCGATGTATTTCTGGGTGGCGGGGTCCAGCACGAACTCGACGCGAAATTGGGCCATGTGTTCTCCTGTTCGCCGTAATATCCCCCGCTTTTCCGGGTAAATCTACCGCATGAGCCTGCCCACGAAGATGCGCGCCGTCGAGGTTTCCGCCCCCGGCGGTCCGGAAGTCCTGAAGCCCGTCGAGCGCCCCGTTCCCGCGCCGAAGGCGGGCGAGATCCTCATCAAGGTGGCTGCCGCGGGCGTGAACCGGCCCGACGTGCTCCAGCGCATGGGCCTCTACCCCGTCCCCCCCGACGCCTCCGACCTGCCCGGCCTGGAAGTGGCCGGCCAGATCGTTTCTGTCGGTCCTTCGGTGAAGAATTTCCGTGTTGGGGAAAACGTGTGCGCCCTGGTGCACGGCGGCGGTTATGCAGAGTACTGCACGGCGCCCGAGGCCACCGCGCTGCCGATCCCGAAGGGCCTGTCCGCCGTCGAAGCCGCGTCGCTGCCGGAGACGTTCTTCACGGTCTGGGGCAACGTCTACGACCGCGCGAAGCTCGCGCCGGGCGAGTCGCTCCTCGTGCAGGGCGGCAGCTCCGGCATCGGCGTCACCGCGATCCAGATGGCGAAAGCCACGGGCAACCGCGTGTTCGCCACCGCCGGCTCCGACGCGAAGGTCGCCGCCTGCGTGCGCCTGGGCGCCGAGAAGGCGTTCAACTACAAGACGCAGGACTGGGCGGCGGAGCTCAAGGCGGCGACCGGCGGCAAGGGCGTGAACGTGATCCTCGACATGGTCGGCGGCGACTACGTGCCGAAGGAGCTGAAGGCGCTCGCCGACGACGGCCGGCTCGTCTTCATCGCCTTCCTGCGCGGGCCGAAGACCGAGCTGGACATCAACGAGCTGATGCGCCGGCGGCTGACGATCAGCGGCTCCACCCTGCGCCCGCGGCCGGTGGAGTTCAAAGGCTACCTGGCAAAGAACCTGCGCGAAAAGATCTGGCCGCTCATCGAGGCGGGCAAGATCAAGCCCGAGATCTACAAAACCTTCCCGCTCGCACTGGCGGCGGATGCCCATCGCCTGATGGAGACCTCGCAGCACATCGGCAAGATCGTCCTTACGCTCTAGTCGGGGATCTCGGGCTCGACCAGCTTGGCGAGCTGGGCGAGCGACTCCTGCCAGCCGAGGTAGCACGCTTCCGCGGGGATGGCGGCCGGCACCCCTTCCTGCACGACGTTCAGCTCCGTGCCGACGGACACCTTCTTCAGCGTGACCGTCGTCATCATTTCCCCGGGAAGGCCGGGGTCGTCGAACTTGTCGGTGTAGCGGATGCGCTCGTTCGGGACCAGCTCGACATAGCGTCCACCGAACGCATGGCTGTTCCCGGTGGTGAAATTGGTGAAGGACATCTTGTAGGTGCCGCCCACTTTCGCCTCCATGTGGTGAACCTTGCAGGTGAATCCGTACGGCGGCAGCCACTTCGCCTTGGCGTCGGCGTCGAGGAACGCCCGGTATACGCGCTCAGGCGTGGCGCGCAGCACGCGGTGCAGGCGGATGGTGCTGGTGGACATGGTTCAGCTCCTTGATTCGCTCTTCAGCCAGGCGACGAAGTCTGCCACTTCGGGGCGGCCGCCGGCGTTCTTCGAGACGATCGCGAAGTAGCCCCGCGCCGGCTCGGCGGTGCTGGCGAAGGGCGCGACCAGCCTGCCGGAGCGGATGAGGTCGCCGACCAGCGGGCTGCGGCCGAGCGCGACGCCATGCCCTTCCACGGCGGCCGGGATGATCTGCTCGTACCCGGAGAAGACGAGCGTCCCCGCGGGCCGGAGGTCCGACAGGCGCTCCACCTCGAGCCAGGTCTTCCAGTGCAGCCACGGATGGCGCATGTCCGGGTCGTCGTACTGCAGCAGCACGTGGCGCGCGAGGTCGGCGGGCTTCTTCAGCGGCAGCTTCTTCAGGAGCTTCGGGCTCGCGACGGGGAAGACCTTTTCCCCCATGAGCTTGATCGCGTTCGGGCCGGCGAGCGACGCAGGCCCGTGCCGGATCGCCACGTCGAGCCCGTCGCGCTCGAGGTCCTGCACGCGCGTGTCCGCGGTGATCCGCACATCCACGCCGGGGTGCGTGCGCGTGAATCCCGCCAGGCGCGGGATCAGCCACAGGGAGGCGAAGGAGTTCGTCGTCGTCACCGAGAGCGGCCGCTTGCGCCCCGCCTGCGCGCGCAGCCGCTCGGTCGCGCTGCGCATGGTCGTGATCACCTGCGCGGCGACGGCATAGAACTGCTGCCCGGCATCGGTCAGCGACAGGGCGCGGTGCCTGCGGTGGAAGAGCGCCAACCCGAGCTCGTCCTCCAGGTCCTTGATCTGCCGGCTCACCGCCGACTGGGTCAGGAACAGCTCCTCGCCCGCCTTGGTGAAGGACAGGTGGCGCGCGGCGGCCTCGAAGCCCACGAGCAGGTCCAGGGGCGGAATAGCATGAGTTTTCCTCATGCCAGACCTGCACATTCATCGTTTGAGCGCACCGCAGCAAGGATGCATCCTGCGCATACGAAACGCAACCCTGGAGTGCCTGCCATGCAAGTCGAGTTCGAAGCCGGTGCGGTCAAGCTGTCCCCCAACCAGACGCTGCGCGTCCGCGACGCCGCCGGAACCACGGTCTGCGCCGTGGAAGGCGCGGTCTGGATCACCGAAGAGAACCAGCCGAAGGACATCGTCCTGGAGCGCGGCGCCTGCTACCGCCTGAAGCAGCGCGGGGTGGCCATCGTCAACGCCCTCGGCGGCAACGCCGCCGTGTCGTTCGCGTGAGCGCCGCCCGGTTTTTTGCCGCGCTGAACGGCATCGTGCGCGACTGGCGGCGAACGCTGGTCGCCGCCGGGCCGCGAGGGCGCCTGACGTAGACATAGAATAGCCCTTCCTTCGCGGAGGGCCGATGTTCAAGGACGGGATTCTCAAGGGCAAGCGCATCCTCATCACGGGCGGCGGGACGGGCCTGGGCAAGGAGATCGCCGCCCGCTACCTGCAGCTCGGCGCGGACCTGTGGCTCGCGGGACGGCGCGGTCCGGTTCTCGATGAGGCAGCCAAGGGATTGATGAAAGCCTTTGGGGGAAGCGTAAAGACCCATTCGGTCGACATCCGCGACGCGCAGGCGGTCGACGCGATGGTGCAGCGGATCTGGGACGAGGGCGGCCCGCTCGACGGCCTGGTCAACAACGCCGCCGGCAACTTCATCAGCCCGACCAAGGACCTCACGCCGAACGGCTTCAACGCGATCGCCAACATCGTCTTCCACGGCACGTTCTACGTGACGCAGGCGGTGGGCAAGCGCTGGATCGCCGGCGGCCACAAGGGCTCGGTGGTCTCGATCCTCGTCACCTGGGTGCACACCGGCTCGCCCTACGTGGTGCCCTCGGCGATGTCGAAGGCCGGGCTGCACGTGATGACGAAATCCCTCGCGGTGGAATGGGGCCGCTTCGGCATCCGCCTGAACGCGATCGCCCCCGGGCCGTTCCCGACCGAGGGGGCCTCGAAGCGCCTGCGCCCCGGCTCCGCCGGCCCGGGGTTCGAGGACACCACGCAGATGAACCCGATGCGCCGCGTCGGGAAGATGGCGGAGCTGCAGAACCTCGCCACGTTCCTGATGGCCGACGGCTGCGAGTGGCTGACCGGCGAGACCATCGCCCTCGACGGCGCGGGCTACCTCGCCACCGGCTCCGGCGGCTACTTCCTGCAGCTCGACAAGATGAGCGACACCGACTGGGACCAGGCGCGCGCGCAGATCAAGGCGCAGAACGACAAGGACCGCGTCGGCAGGACGGCGTAGATGCGGGCGTGACATGACACAAGCACCGCGTCCCGCAGCGACGATCGTCCTGCTGCGCCAGGGACCGCAGGGTCCCGAGGTCCTGATGCTGAAGCGCACGCAGGCCGCCGCGTTCCTCGGCGGCGCGTATGTGTTTCCCGGCGGCTCGCTCGACGCCGCGGACGCCGATCCGGCGGTGCTCGCGCGGGTGACCGGGCGCACCGAGGACGACGCCAACGCGAAGATGAAGGTGAAGGGCGAGCCGGCGCTGCCCTACTACGTCGCCGCCGTCCGCGAATGCTTCGAGGAGGCGGGTGTGGTGCTCGCGACCACTTCACAGGGCGGCCACCTCCGGCCGGACCGCGCTGCCCAGCTGATGCGCTTCCGCGACGCGCCGTTCAATGCCTTCCTCGCCGCCGAAGATCTCTACGTGCCCGCAGGCGAGCTCGCCTACTTCGGCCACTGGATTACCGCGCCCGGCCGCTCGCGGCGCTTCAACACACGCTTCTTCGTCGCGCTGGCGCCGGAGGGGCAGGAAGGCGCGCACGACCAGAGCGAGACCGTGCACAGCATGTGGGTGCGCCCGCAGGACGCGCTCGATCGCGCGGAGACAGGCGAGATCGAGCTCGTCACCGCCACCCAGACGACGCTGCGCGAGCTGGCGGGCTTCCAGGAGGCGCGCGCGGCTTTCGAGCATGCTGCGTCCGTCACGGACATCGACGAGAATCGCGCCTGCTGGGCGCAGGGCAGCCAGGGGACAAAGCTCTTCCGCCGTGCCGATCCGCAATACTTCGAGATCCACTGGACCGATCCGGAGGAGACCGGCACCTCCTCGTACGAGATCGTGCCCGGCGTACCGAAGCGCCTCGATCGCCTGGTGACGCGCCTCACCGCGCCGAACCCGGGGGCGATGACCGGTCCCGGCACGAACACGTATCTCGTCGGCGACGCGGAGCTGTCGGTCATCGATCCGGGCCCGGACCTGGATTCGCACATCCGCGCGATCCTTGAAGCTGGCGCCGGCAGGATCCGCCGCATCCTGTGCACGCACACGCATCTGGACCATTCGCCCGCGGCGGCCGCGATAAGGGCCGCGACGGGCGCGAAGGTCTACGGGCGACCTGCGCCCGCGGGGCAGGACGACAGCTTCAACCCCGACGTCGTCCTCGAGCACGGGCAGCGCATCGCCGGCTTTCGCGCCATCCATACGCCGGGGCACGCCTCCAATCATCTTTGCTACCTGCTCGAAGAGACGCGGATGCTCTTCACCGGCGACCACGTGATGCAGGGCTCGACGGTGGTGATCAACCCGCCGGACGGCGACATGCGCGCCTACCTCGCCTCTCTCGAGATGCTGCTCGCGGAGGACCTCGCCGTCATCGCGCCCGGGCACGGCTTCCTCATCGGCATGCCGCACCGCGAGCTGCGGCGGCTCATCGCGCACCGCCTCTCGCGCGAGGCGAAGGTGCGCCGCGCGCTCGCGCAGCACGGCCCCGCCTCGCTCGAGGCGCTCGTGCCGCTCGTCTACGACGACGTCTCCTCGCGCATGCACCGCTGGGCGGCGCGCTCGCTCTCGGCGCACCTCGGCAAATTGCTCGCGGAAGGCGCGGTCGCGGAAGGGCCGGACGGCTTCGCGCTGGTAGAATCCCCTCGCGTCGCGCCATAACAGGAGGCCGCATGTCCCACGAGAAGACTCTGAAGCTGGTGACGAACCTCGACCGCGCGGCCATCGAGGCGCGGATCGCGGACGTGCGAAAAGGCGCTCCCGCCGAGCTCGCCGGCCTGCTCGCCGGCGCCGAAGGCCAGCCGCGGGCCGCGATGGAGCAGAAGATCAAGGCGGCCCTGAAGTGGACCATGGGGAAGCCCGAGCACAAGAGCCTGATGGCGCAGCTCGAGATGATCGAGCTCAACCTGCCGAACCTGAAGTAGCCCTGGGCTTCGACTACGACCTCTTCACGATAGGCGGCGGCTCCGGGGGCGTGCGCGCGAGCCGCGTGAGCGCGGGCTACGGCGCGAAGGTCGCGGTCGCCGAGTCCGGCCGCTTCGGCGGCACCTGCGTCAACGTCGGCTGCATCCCCAAGAAGCTCTTCTCCTACGCCGCGCACTTCCGCGAGGACTTCGAGATCGCCAGGGGCTTCGGCTGGAAATTCGGGACGAACGAGGCAGAGCCGCGCTTCGATTGGCCCACGCTCCTCGCCAACAAGGACCGCGAGATCCTGCGCCTGAACGGCGTCTACGAGCGCGTCCTCGCCCTCGCGGGCGTCGACATCTTCCGCAGCCGCGCCACGGTGCGCGGCCCGCATGAGGTCGAGGTCGGGGGAAAGCGCGTCACGGCCAGGCACATCCTCGTCGCCACCGGCTCCTGGCCGGTGATCCCGCCGATCCCGGGCGGCGAGCACGCAATCACCTCGAACGAGGCGTTCTCCCTCGCGCAGCTGCCGGCGCGCGCGCTGGTGGTGGGCGGCGGCTACATCGCCCTCGAGTTCGCGTCGATCTTCCAGGGCCTGGGCGTGAAGACCACGCTCTCCTACCGCGGCAAGCGCCTGCTGCGCGGCTTCGACGCGGAGATCGGCCAGCGCATCGGCGAGGAAATGCAGGCGAAGGGCCTGACGCTGCACTTCGGCGCCGAGCCGGCGGTCATCGTCAAGCGCGCCGATGGCGCCCTCGAGGTCGGCTACAGCGACGGGACGAAGCAGGAGACCGATCTCGTCCTGTTCGCGACCGGCCGCAAGCCCAATTCCGCGAACCTCGGGCTCGAGGAGTCCGGCGTGAAGCTCGCCGCGGACGGCGCGATCGTGGTCGACCGCTACTCCAACACCACGGTCGACTCGATCCACGCGATCGGCGACGTGACCAACCGCATCAATCTCACGCCGGTGGCGACCGCGGAGGCGATGTGGCTCGCGCGGACGCTCTTTCGCGGCGATCCCGTGCAGGTCGACCACGAGAACGTGCCGACCGCGGTCTTCTCCAGCCCGAACATCGCCACCATCGGGCTCTCGGAGGAAAAGGCGCGCGAGCGCTTCGGCGCCGTCGATGTCTACAAGACGTCGTTCCGCGCCCTCAAGCTCACGCTTTCCGACAAGCACGAGCGCACGTTCATGAAGCTGGTCGTCGACGCGGGCAGCCAGCGCGTCGTCGGCGCGCACATGATCGGGCCCGACGCCGGCGAGGTCATCCAGGGCGTGGCGATCGCCGTGAAGCTCGGCGCCACCAAGGCGCAGTTCGACCAGACGATCGGCATCCACCCGACCGCCGCAGAGGAGTTCGTCACGCTGCGCGAAAAGACGAGCGCCTGACATGGCCGCGCGCGTGGTGCGGCTCGGCACGGCGCGCCTGCGCGGCGAGGGGCTGCGCCTGGGCACCGTGCGGCGCCTGCCGCGCGGGGTGCGCAAGGCCGACTACGCGAGGCGCGACTTCTTCGACCTCTGGCTGCCGGAGCTCGCGCCGAGCGCGAAGCTCTTCTCCTACGCGGTGAAGGAGGCGCTGACTTCGCAGCGCTGGCGGCGCTTCGCCGCCGCCTACCGGCGCGAGATGGCGCGGCCCGGGCCGCAGCGCCTGCTCGCCGTGCTCGCGGCGCTCTCGCAGCAGGCCGACTTCTCGGTGGGCTGCTACTGCGAGGACGAAAGCCGCTGCCACCGCTCGCTCCTGCGCCGCCTCCTCGTCGAGGCGGGCGCCCGCGTCAGGTAGCTGCGTCAGATCGAAGCGGCGGCGCGCCAGAGCAGCGACGCGCCCGAGACCACGAGCAGCAGGGCCACGGCGCGCAGCAGCATCTCGCGCGGCATCCGGTTGAATACCTTGCCGGCAACGTACAGGCCCGCAAGCACCGCCGGGATGACGAAGGCGGCCGCCATCCAGACTTCCTTGTCGAGCAGCAGCCCGGTCAGCAGGAACGCCGCGACGCGCAGGCCGATGCTCGTCATCGTGGCGAAGCCCATCGTGGCGCGGAACTGCTCCTTGGTGAGGCCGCGCATCGAGAGGTAGATCGCATAGGGCGGGCCGCCGGCGCCGAAGAGCGTGCTCGTCAGGCCGCCGCCGAGCCCGGCCAGCCACGCCCAGCGCGCGGACACCTTGTGCGGCACGCCTTTCCTGGCCAGGGTATACGCCGCGTAGGAGAGGATGAAGGCGCCGAGCATCGCCATCCCGGCCGCGCGCGGCAGGTTGACGAGCACCGTCACCCCCAGGGCCGTGCCCACGACGATCATCGGCACCAGGCGCGTCCATTCGGCCCGCACCGCGTTCGCCGGCTTCTCCAGCCCGACGCGCAGCGCGCTGAGAAGGTCGGCGATCGCGAAGAGCGCGAGCGCGAACTTGAGCGGAACCACATGGGTGGCGAGCGGGATCGTGACCAGCGCCGAGCCGAAGCCGGTGATGCCGAAGATCAGCGCGCCGAGGAAGCCGATCGCAGCGAGGGTGAGGTTGTCGGTCATGCGAGCACCAAGTGCTCGCGCGTGGCCGGGTTCATGCCGCGCAGGCGCGACACGTACTTCCGGAACGGCAGGCCGTAGCGCGCCTCCAGGGCTGCCGCCCTGTCGCGCAGGGCATTCCAGGACACCTCGCGCGGCATGCCCTTCAGCGCGAACACGATCAGGTTCGGGTCGTAGAGCGCCTTCATGGCGAGCACGGCGCCGCCGAAGGCGCGCTCGAGGCGCTGCAGGCACTGGTCGAGCTTCGGGTCGTCGTCCATGAAGTTGACCACCATAGCGCCGCGCTCCTCGAGCGACAGCCAGGCCGCATCATAGAACTCCTGGCTCGCCAGCTCCTGCACGTGGCGCTCGTCGTCGAAGGCGTCCAGCACCAGGACATCGCAGCACTCCGGCGCGAGCGCCTCCCGGCCGTCGCCCACCTCGACGCGCAGGCGCGCATCGTCGCCCGGAAGCGCGAACTGCGCGCGCGCCGCCGCCACCACGCGCGCATCCAGCTCGACCGCACGGACCTGCGTCCTCTTCAGGTTGCGGTGGAAGAACTTCGCGAGCGAGCCGCCGCCCAGCCCGATCATCAGCGCGCGGCGGGGCTCGGGGTGGAAGAGCAGGAACGCCATCATGCAGCGCGTGTAGTCGAGCGCGAGGGCGAACGGGTCGCCGAGCTTCATCGCGCTCTGGATCGCCTCGCCGCCGACGTGCAGGCTGCGCACGCCGCGCGCGTCGCTAACCGCGATGACCGAGCGCTTGTTCTTCACGCTTCAGCAGCGGCAGCGTGCACGCCGCCGCAAGGAAGGACAGCGCCGCGCTCGCGAGGATCGGCACGTCGTAGGCGCCGAACGCGTCATAGGCGGCGCCGGCGAGCCAGGGGCCGAGCAGCGTGCCGAGGCCCGCGCCCGTATAGAGGCAGCCGATGATCCCCGAGACCGCGCGCCCGCCGTAGAAATCCATGACGATCGTCGGCAGCAGCGCCACCGCGGCGCCGTAGCACATGCCGAACGCGATCGCGAAGGCCGCGAGCAGCCAGTACGACTGCGCGCCCCACCAGACGAGCAGCATCACGCCGAGGCCCGCGTAGGCCGCGACGAGGGACGCCTTGCGGCCGAGCCGGTCGGCGAACGGCCCGATGGTGAAGCGGCCCAGCAGGCTGCCCAGGCCGATCAGGCTGACCAGCGCCACGCCCTGCGCCTCCGTGTAGCCGAGGTCCTGCGCCTGCGGGCCGAGGTGCACCATGGGAATGAACACGCCCACGCAGCTTGCGAAAAGCGAGGCGTACAGGAGCGCGAACTGCGGCGTGCGCAGCGCGACCCGCAGCGGCGTCCCGGGCAGGTTCTCGCCCTTCTTCAGCACCGACTTCTCGCGGATCAGGAGCGCGGCCGCGCCGCCCAGGACAAGGACGAAGAGCGCGAGCGCGAGGTACGCGCCGCGCCAGCCGAAGAGGCCGATCCACCACGCCGCGAGCAGCGGCACGACGAAGTTCCCCGCGCCGATGCCCGCCACGCCGATCCCGGAGGCTAGCGCGCGGTTGCGCTCGAACCACGGCTGCATCGCGCCGACGGAGGGGACGTAGACGAGCCCGATGCCGATGCCTATGCCGATGCCGTAGGTGGCGTAGAGCACCTCCACCGAGCCGGCGAAGCTTGCGAGCGCGAGCGCCCCGACGATGAACGCGACGCCTGCGAGCGTGACGCGGCGCGGCCCGAAGCGGTCCGCCAGCATCCCGCCCGGCGCGCCGAACGAGAACCACACGAAGGCGGCGACCGAGAACACCAGCGCGACATGCGCCCGCGAGGCGCCGAACTCCTGCTGGAAGCCGGTGAAGAACGCGGTGAAGGAGTACGCCGCGCCGAAGCCGGTGAAAAGCAGGGTGAAGGTGCACGCCACCACCACCCAGCCGTAGGACATCAGTAGTGCGCGCCCCGCGCGCTCACGGGCCAGAGCGCCTCGACCCTGCCCTTGCGCACGCAGACGTACCACTCGTACAAGTTCACCGTGGGATCGCAGTGGCCCGGCACGAGGAGGATCTTCTCCCCCAGGGGCGGGACCGCGGCGCCCTCCACCCAGCCGTGCTCGTCCGAGGCGTGCGTGTACTCGAGGCCCGGGCGCTGCCAGACGGTGGGCAGCCCGGAATCGACGCTCGAGCCCTTGAGGCCGCAGTCGACGATGCCGACCTGCGGCGAAGGCCGGCTCATCACCGTGGTGAGGACGAAGAGGGCGTGCTCGAAGCGCGGCAGCGGCGGCAGCCACTCGTTGCGCGCGTAGTCGGCGTCCATGAAGATGTACGAGCCGGGCTGGATCTCGTCCCAGCTCCCGGACTCGACCTCGAACATGAAGGTGCCGCTACCGGCGCCCGTGACGAGCGGGCAATCGATCTGCTCGGCTTTCAGCAGCGATTTCATATGAATTATCTTTTCAGAAGCAGAAGCAATAACCTTCCTGCGCTCTTCCATGGTGCGCATGTGCTGCGCGCGGCCGTGGTAGGCGTGCAGGCCGGCGAAGCGCAGGTGCTTGTGCTCCAGGATCTCCTTCGCCAGCGCCACGGCGCCCTCGCCGGGCGGGATGCCGCAGCGCTTCATGCCGACCTCGAGCTCGATATAGACGTCGAGCCGCGCGCCCGAGGCGGCGATGGCGCGCAGGTTGTCGAGGTCGTCGACGCAGACCCCGAGGTGCGCCCTCTTCGAGACGGCGGCGAGGCGGGCGATCTTCGCCGCGCCGACTACCTCGTTGCTCACCAGGATGTCCTTCACGCCGCCCTCGGCGAGCGCCTGCGCCTCGGACACCTTCTGGCAGCACACGCCGACCGCGCCCTCGGCGACCTGGCGCAGGGCGATGTCGGCGGACTTGTGCGTCTTGGCGTGCGGACGCACCCGGATGCGGGAGGGAATTTTCCTTCTCAACGCCTCCAGGTTCCTTTCGAAGCCATCCAGGTCGAGGACGAGCGCCGGCGTGTCGACCTCGTCGAGGCGCTGCCCGACCCTAGCGGGCGGCGGGAGCATGCCGGGCGCTCGTGACTGCATACCACGCGATCGCGACGCCGATCGCGGCGATGAGCGGCAGCGCGAGGAGGTTGACGCGCTCCCAGCCGCCGAGCGTCACGGTCATCCCGGCGCTGAAGGACGAGAGCACCATGACGATGAAGATCGCCTGGTCGTTCGCGCCCTGCGCCTTCGCCAGCTCCTCCGGGCGGTAGGTCTCGGTGAGGAGCGTCGTGCCGCCGATGTAGAGGAAGTTCCAGCCGACCCCGAGCAGCACCAGCGCCCACCAGAAGTGCGCGAGCGTGATCCCGGAAAGGGCGATGGCGATGGTGACCAGGTTGAGCGCCACGCCGATCGCCAGCACCGGCAGCACGCCGATGCGGCGGATGAGCGGCCCGGTGACGAACGACGGCGCGAACATGCCGATCACGTGGGAGGAGATCACGAAGGCGGCATCGCCGTAGGTGTGGCCGCAGGCCTGCATCGCGATCGGCGTGCCGGTCATGACGAAGTTCATGACGCCGTAGCCGATCGCGCCGCACAGCACCGCGACGATGAACTTCGGCTGCGCGGCAATGACGGAGAGCGGCCGGCCCTTCGCTTCCCGCGAAGAAGGCGTCGGATCGGGAATGCGCAGGAAGCGCAGCAGGACCATCGTGACGATCGCGAAGCCGATCAGGGCGAGATAGGCGCCCAGGAAACGCGGGCCGAGCAGGTCGACGGTGAAGCGGCTGGTGGTGGGGCCGAGGATGCCGCCCACCAGGCCGCCCGCGAGCACGAGCGAGATGGCGGTCGCCTTGAAGTCCGGGCCGGCCGCGTCGGCGGCGGCGAAGCGGTAGTACTGCCCGTACGCGTTGTAGACGCCCCACACCAGCGTGCCGAAGCACAGCAGCCAGAAGCTCTGCAGCCAGATCGCGCCGGCGCAGATCAGCGCGCCGACGATGCCCCAGAACGTACCCGAGGTCAGGCCCGCCCGGCGCCCCACCCGCTTCATGTGCAAGGAGGCCGGCATGGTCGCGATCGCCGCGCCCAGAACCCAGCAGGTGATCGGCAGTGTGGCGAGGGCCGCGTAGGGCGCGAGCGACAGGCCGGCCAGGCCGTTGATCGCGATCAGGGTCGCGTTGTTCGTGAACAGCATCGCCTGGCACGCGGCCAGCAGGGCGACGTTGCGGCGCGCGTCGGGGCCGTTACTGTTCATTCATACAGTACAGGAGTAGGATGCCCGGGATGAGAGAGGACAAGATCAAGCTGCATCTTCGCGGTGCGCGCTCGTTCATGCAAGGCCGTTTCGAGAGCGCGGCGCGCGAGGCCTTCGACGACGGCTGGACGCCCGAGGAGCGGGACGCCGCCGAGCTGAAGACCGAGGTGACGATCGAGCGGGCCCGCTCGATCCTTTCGCATAACGACTCGCCGGACGTCGGCTTCGATCGCTCGATCAACCCGTACAGGGGCTGCGAGCACGGCTGCATCTACTGTTATGCCCGGCCGAGCCACGCCTACCTCGAGCTCTCACCCGGCCTCGACTTCGAGACGAAGCTCTTCGCCAAGACGAACGCCGCCGAGCTGCTGCGCGAGGCGCTTGCCAAGCCCGGGTACGCGCCCAGCCCGATCGCCCTCGGCGCGAACACCGACTGCTACCAGCCGATCGAGCGCAAGTACCGGATCACGCGGCAGATCCTGGAGGTGCTCGCCGAGTGCGACCACCCGGTGACGCTGGTGACGAAATCCGCTCTGGTAGAGAGAGATCTCGATCTGCTTAAGGAACTTGCTTCCAAGAACCTCGTGAAAGTGTTCGTATCCATAGGTACCCTCGACCGCGAGCTCGCGCGCAAGCTCGAGCCGCGCGCCGCCAGCCCGCAACGCCGCCTCGACGTCCTGAAAGCGCTCAAGGAGAACGGGGTCCCTTGCGGCGTCATGGTGGCCGCGCTCATCCCGGCCCTGAACGACAAGACGATGGAGCAGGTCCTCGAGGCCGCGGCGGCCGCGGGCGCGGAGGAAGCCGCCTACGTCGTGATGCGCCTGCCGAACGAGCTGAAGGAGCTGTTCAAGGAATGGCTTGCCACGCACTACCCGCAGCGCGCCGACCACGTGATCAGCATCATCCACCAGATGCGCGGCGGGCGCCACAACGACCCGCGTTACGGCACCCGCATGACCGGCGTGGGCAACTTCGCCGAGCTGATCGAGAAGCGGTTCGAGATCGCCTGCCGCCGCTTCGGCCTGAATGGGCACGGCGCGCCCCGGCAGCGCGCCCACCTCGACTGCAGCCGCTTCCGGCCGCCCGCGCTTGGCGGGCAGATGAAGCTCTTCTGAGGCGCGCCGCGCAGGTCGGCGCGGGCTGGGCGTGGGCGGCGGCGATCGTCGCGCTCTCGCTCATGCCCTCGCCGCCCGAGACCGGCATCGAGGGCGGCGACAAGCTCGGGCACCTCGCCGCGTACGCAAGCCTGATGCTGTGGTTCTGCTTCCTCTACCGGGGACTCCCGGCGCGCGTTTCATACGCCCTCGGGTTCGCCGCCATGGGCGTGGCGCTGGAATTCGCCCAGGGCGCGCTCGGCTACCGCCTCTACGACACCGCCGACATGGCGGCGAACGCGCTCGGCGTGCTGCTCGGCTGGGCCATCGCCGGCGCAGCCCCTACAATCCTGCGGCGTTGAACCCAGCCACCGAGCGCCTCCTCTCCGCGCCGATCCTCCCGACCCTGCTGCGGCTCTCCGCGCCGGGCGTCCTGCTGGTGGTATTCCAGTCGATGGTGGCGATCGCAGACACCTACTTCGTGGGACGGCTGGGCACGCCGCCCCTCGCCAGCCTCGCGCTCGTCTTCCCGTTGATCATGCTGCTGCAGATGACCTCGGCCGGCGCGATGGGCGGCGGCGTGTCCTCCGCGATCGCGCGCGCGCTCGGCGCGGGCAACCCGGCCGCGGCGCGCCGGCTGGTGATCCATTCCCTGGTCATCGCCGCGGGCATGGGCATCGCGTTTACCGTGCTGGTCCTTCTGTTTGGCAGGGGCCTCTATGCGCTGCTCGGGGGAACCGGCGAAGTGCTCGGCCACGCGCTCGTGTACTCCAACGTGCTCTTCGCCGGCGCCATCGTGGTCTGGATCGCCAATACGCTTTCGAGCGTGCTGCGCGGCACGGGCAACATGCTGGTCCCGGCCGTGACGCTCGTCGCCGCCGCGGTCCTGCACGTGCCGCTCAGCGGTGCGCTGGTCCTCGGCCTGGGCCCCCTGCCGCGCCTCGGCATCGCCGGCGCCGGCATCGCCTACGTCGCGAGCTTCAGCCTCGCGGCGATCGCCATGGGCCTGTTCGTGTTCCGGCGCGGCAGCCCGCTGCGCCCGCACGCGGGCGATTTCCGGCTGGAAGGCCGGCTCTTCCGCGACATCCTGCGCGTGGGCGGCGTCTCGGTGCTGAACGCCTGCCAGACCGTGCTCACCGCGGTGATCCTGACCGGCTTCGTCGGCCGCTACGGCGCGGCGGCGCTTGCGGGGTACGGCGTGGGCCTGCGCCTCGAGTTCCTGCAGATCCCGCTCGTCTTCGCCGTCGGCCAGGCGCTCGTCGTGCTCGTCGGCACCCACGTCGGCGCGGGCCGGGTGGCGCGCGCGAAGCGCATCGCGTGGCTCGGCGCGGCGCTCGGCGCAGGGATCTCGCTGCTCATCGGCATCACCGTGTCCGTGGCACCCCGGCTGTGGATGGGCCTGTTCAGCGCGGATCCGGAGGTGCTGGAAAGCGGCACGCGCTACCTGCGCACGGTGGCGCCGTTCTATCCGTTCCTCGCGGCCAGCATCGCCCTTTACTTCGCCTCGCAAGGCGCCGGCCACGTGGCGCGCACCGTTCTGGCCGGCACGGCGCGCCTGGCGATCGTCCTTGCCGGCGGAATGCTCGCGGGCAGCCTCGCTACCCTCTATGGCGTCATCGCGCTCGGGATGGTCGCGGCGGGGCTCGGCACGATCTGGGTCGTGGCGAAGACCGACTGGAGCCGGCGCTAGCGGCCGGCGAAGAACGCGATCAGCGCGTCGAGCGTCGCATCCGGCGCTTCGGCCATCAGCGTGTGCCCGGCGGTGGCGGCCTGCACGCTCTGCGCATTCGTGAACGCCTGCGAGAAAGCGACCCCCGACTTCATGGGCGTCATCGTGTCGCGCCGGCCGAGGACGAAGAGCACCGGGCAGCGGACCTTCGCCGCGCTTTCGATGCCGGCCGCGTAGTCGTTGCACGCCTTGAGGTCGTTGTAGAGCACGCCGGGCGCGAGGCGCCCGAGGCGGGCGAGCGCGTCGCCATACATCCACATGCCCGGGTTCGGGTTGGCGCCGAGGGGCACCTGTGCCGCATGGCCCCAGATCGTCTCCATGTCGAACGCGGCGGGCTCGTTCTTGCGCGCCGCCTCGAGGAAGGCCTCGCCGACCTTCATCGGGAAGCCCGTGCCGACGAGCGCGATGCGCTCCACGCGCGCGGGCTGCGCGGCCGCGCATTCCACCGCGATGAGCGAGCCCAGCGAATGGCCGACGAGCGAGGCCTTCTCGATCCTGAGCGCATCCAGCAGCGCCAGCACCCACCCGGCCATCGCGCCGACGGTCGGCAGCGGCGGCCCCTCGGAGCGGCCGTGGCCGGGAAGGTCGACCGCCAGCACGTTCCAGCCGTGGTAGCCGAAGTAGCGGCTCTGCAGCGCGAAGGACGAATGGTCGAGGCCCGCGCCGTGCACGAACACCACCGTCGGCTTCTTCGGGTCGAGCTCGTGCGCCGCCGTGTACGCAAACGCGCGCTTGTCCTGGAGGCGGAGCTCCATCAGGCCCGGGCAGCGGCTTTCAGCGCCCGATCGAGGTCGTCGACGAGGTCCTGCGGATCCTCGAGGCCGATCGACAGGCGCACGGTGCCGGCGGCGATGCCGGCGCGCTTCAGGTCCTCGTCGCTCATGCGGTAGTGCGTCGTAGTCGCGGGATGGATGACCAGCGATTTGGCGTCGCCGACGTTCGCCAGGTGCGAGAACACGCGCAGCGCCTCGATGAACGCCTTGCCGGCCGGCCTTCCTCCCTTGATGTTGAACGAGAACACCGCGCCGGCGCCCTTCGGCAGCAGGCGCCTGCACAGCGCGTGGTCCGGGTGCGCCGGTAGCTCGGGATAGATGACGGTCTCGACCTGCGCATGGGAGGCGAGGAACTTCACCACCTCGCGCGTGTTCTCCACGTGGCGCGGCATCCGCACATGCAGGGTCTCCACGCCCTGCAGGATCTGGAAAGCCGTCATCGGCGCCATGCAGGCGCCGAAGTCGCGCAGGCCCTCGCGGCGCGCGCGCAGCAGGAAGGCGCGCGTGCCCGACTCCTCCTCGAAGTCCATGTTGTGGAAGCCCGAGTACGGCGCGGTCAGCGTCTCGAACTTGCCCGACGCCTCCCAGTCGAAGCGCCCCGAGTCCACGAGCACGCCGCCGATCGCCACGCCGTGCCCGCCCAGGAACTTGGTGGCCGAGTGGTACAGCAGGTCGGCGCCGAGCGCGAAGGGCTTCATGAGGTACGGCGTGGTGAACGTCGCGTCCACCAGCAGCGGGAGCTTCGCCTCGTGCGCGATCGCCGAGACGGCCGGGATATCGAGCACGTCCAAGCCCGGGTTGCCGAGCGTCTCGCCGAATAGGAGCCGCGTATTGCTTTTTATGGCGTTGCGGAAGTTGGCGGGATCGCGTGGCGAGACGAAGGTCGTATCGATCCCGAAGCGCTTCATCGTGTAGGCGAGCAGGTTGTGCGAGCCGCCGTAGAGCGCCCCCGAGGCGACGATGTGGCTCCCCGCGCCCATGAGGGTCGCGACCGCCAGGTGCAGCGCGGCCTGGCCGGAGGCGGTGGCGATGGCGCCGACGCCGCCCTCGAGCGCGGCGATGCGCTCCTCCAGGACCGCGACCGTCGGGTTGGAGATGCGCGAGTACACGTGCCCCGCGCGCTCCATGTTGAAGAGCGAGGCGGCGTGCTCGGTGTCGCGGAAGACGTACGAGGTGGTCTGGTAGACCGGGACCGCGCGGGCGCCCGTCGCGGGATCGGGCGACTGGCCCGCGTGCAGCGCGAGCGTGTCGAAACCGGGGTACTTGGGTCCGGCCAAGCCTAGTGGAGGTTCTTGCGCGACGGCCGCGTGTGGGTTTCGAAGGCGCGCTCGGGCTTCTTCTCCTGCGACGCCTTCTCCGTCCAGTCGCGGTCGAACAGCTCGTTGACGATCGCCGCGACGCGGCCGACCTCGGCCTTGTCGAACTGGCGGCCGAGCACCGCCGCGACGTCCTCGAGCATGCAGCGGCGCTGCGCCTCGTGGATCGCCTTGGCGGTCGGGCCGACGAAGAGCAGCTTCGACTCCTGCTCGCCGTTCTCGTGGTAGACGGTGAGGTCGACCTCGACCGCCTCGTAGCAGAACGGGCCGAGGTTATCGAGCGCCTGCTCGAACGCCGGATGGAAGCTGCGGCCGACCTCGCCGGTCCAGCACATGGTGAGGAGCAGCTCCTTCTCGTCGTACTTGATGCCCGGCTCGTCGGGCTCGACGCTCTTCACGTCGGCGATGCCGTCGGCGTCGAGGTACTCGAGCCAGGGCGCGAGCGCCTGTTCGACCTGGCGCCGCGAAACGCCTTCGAGAATGGGGACGTCGGCATGGACGTGGACTTCGTGCCGCATGGGAATTTGCCTCTCGAGGGAGCCGGCAATTCTACCCTACAATCATCGCGATGGACGCGCCGGACCGCGTGCTGCCGCGCTATGGCGGGGCCAGCCTCGTCAACCTGATGGCATCGCTCATGCAGTCGCGCGGCGCGCGCGCGCTGCATCCCACGCTCGACGCCCTGCCGCCCGCGCGTCTCGCCGCCGCGCGCAACATCGTGCTGCTCGTCATCGACGGGCTGGGCGACCGCTACCTCATGCGGCGCGGCGCCGGCAGCGCGCTCGCCGGCCGGCGCCGCGCCGCGATCACCTCCGTATTTCCCTCGACCACCGCCTCCGCGATCACCACGACCTACACCGGTCGCACGCCGCACGAGCACGGCCTCACCGGCTGGTTCACGTACTTCGGCGAGGCCGGCTGCGTCGGCGCGCCGCTGCCGTTCATGAGCCGCGGCGACCACCGGCCGCTGCGCGAGCGCGGCGTAACGCCCCGCCAGCTGCTCACGTCCGAGCCGCTCTTCGGCGCGCTGGACACGCGCTCCTTCGTCGTCACCTCGCGCGACATCGTCGACTCCGCGTACAACCAGCGCCATTGCGCCGGCGCGCAGCGGCACGCCTACGACAGCGAAGGCGAGATGGCGCAAGCGGTCGAGGCGGTGGTGAAATCCGGGCCGGAGCGCAAGTTCGTGTACGTGTACTGGCCGCATTACGATCGCGTGTCGCACCAGTTCGGCTGCGAGAGCGCCCAGGCGCTCTCGGAGCTCGAGAAGATCGACGCCGCGTTCGCGGACATCGTGCGCCGGCTCGCCGGAACGGAGTCGCTCCTCGTCGCCACCGCCGACCACGGCTTCGTCGACGTGGCGCGCGAGGAATCCCTCGAGCTGCCCGCCGCGCTCGCATCGCGCCTGCGCTTTCCGCTCTGCGGGGAGCGGCGCGTCGCCTACTGCCACGTCCATGACCCGGACGATTTCACGGCGCGGGCACGCGACTGGCTGGGCGAGCGGGCGGAAGTGCGCGCGAGCGCGGCGTTCGCCGCAGAGGGCTGGTTCGGACCGGGCACGCCGCATGCCCGCTTCGGCGAGCGCATCGGCGACGTCACGCTGCTGATGCGCGGGCACTACACCGTGAAGGACTGGACGCCGGGGGAGAAGCCGTGGCTGCACATCGGCAACCACGGCGGCGCAACGGAGGATGAAATGATGATCCCGCTCATCGTGGAGGAGGCCTGAATGAAAGCCACCGTCAACGGCATCGACACCCACTACGAGATCCACGGCAAGCCGGGCGCGCCCTGGCTCGCCTTCAGCCATTCGCTCGCCTGCAACCTGCGCATGTGGGACGCGCAGGTGGCGGCGCTCGAGGACCGCTTCCGCATCCTGCTCTACGACACACGCGGCCACGGGCAGAGCGCGGCGCCGCGCGGGCCGTACACGCTCGAGGCGCTGGCCGACGACCTGCGCGCGCTGCTCAGCCAGCTCGACATCCAGCGCCTGCACTTCGTCGGCCTGTCGATGGGCGGGATGATCGGGCAGACCTTCGCGATCAGGTATCCGGGCCTGTTCAGCTCGCTCACGCTCGCCGACACGACGAGCCGCTATCCGGCGGAGGCGGCGGCGCTCTGGGCGGCGCGCATCCAGACCGCGGAGGCGCAGGGCATGCAGCCGCTCGTCCAGCCGACGCTCGAGCGCTGGTTCACCGAGCCGTTCCGCAAGCGCGCGCCCGACAAGGTACGGGCGATCGGCGGCGCCATCGCCGCCACGCCGGTCCCGGGATACGTGGGCTGCAGCCACGCCATTCCGCGCATCGACCTGACGGCGCGCCTGAAGGAGATCACCTGCCCGGTGCTCGTCCTGTGCGGCGACCAGGACCCCGGCACGCCCCCCGCCATGGCGCGCGAGATCCATGCCAACACGCCGGGATCCCGGCTGGTGATGATCCCGGACGCCGCGCACCTGTCCAACATCGAGCAGCCCGAGGCCTTCAACAAGGCGCTCGCCGAATTCCTTACGAAGCGCTGACCCCGCGCACGCCGCGATCGAGGAACTCGCGCGACTGCGCGAGCACCGCCTCGCGCCAGCGCGGCTCCGACGGGTAGTACGCCTCGTCGTACTCGCGCTGCAGCGCCGCGACGCGGTCCGGGTGCCGCGCGCCGTGGAAGCGCAGCCAGCGCTGCAGGAGCGCGCCGCGCTGCATTCCCTCGCGCGGCAGCGTGCCGAATTCGATCACGAGCGCGGTCAGCTCGGCCGCGGGGAGCTCCTGCGCGAGGGCATCGATGAGCAGGCCGCTGTAGACGGCGAGCGCCTTGTGCGTGACCCCGGCGCGGTTCACCGCCCGCTCGCCCCACCAGGCGCGCGCGCGCTCGTGGGCCCCGGAACCGGGCGCGGCGAACGTGAGGTAGATGTGCTCGTAGCGCGGGCCGATGCCGGTGTGCAGGTCGAGGAAAGCGACGCGCTTCGCCTGGCCGAGGTTCTCGGCAAACGCGCGGCGCAAGGCGCCATTGGACCACTGGGCGCGCGCGCCGCCGAAGTAGATGCCGTCGGCGTGCGAATACTGGCCGCCATTGAATGCGTCCGAGAACGCCTGCTCGCCCACGCGTGCGCGGTACTCCGCGAGCCTGCGGAACACCTCGGCGAGCGAGGCGTCGTCCCAGCGCTCCGGCGTGATCAGGGGGTGCACCTCGGCGTAGCCCGGATTCGCCGGGCGCGGCTGCGCGAAATCGACGAAGTTGCGGTTGAGGTCGACGTTCTCCTCGGTGACCCGCGTGCGATGCGCGAATCCCCACGGATTGTGCGCGTGCAGGAGCACGACGGCAGTACCGGCCGGCAAGCGCTTCGCGCCGCCTTCGCGCAGCCAGCCCGTGAGCGCCGCCGAGCCCGAGTAACCCTCGATGCCGTGCGTGCCGCAGCCCACCGCGAAGACGTTCGGGGCGGATGGATCGCCGAGGGTCGCCACATCGAGGAAGAGCCCCGGCTCCGGGTGCGCGTAGGACTTCACCCGCGGGCCGGCGGCATCGAGGAATTTCGCGCGCGCGTCGGCATAGGTCTCGGAAAAAGCAGCGAGCTCAGCCGCCATCGAGGCCCTTCCAGCGGGCGAGCTTCGGCGAATGGATGCCGAAGAGGTCGAGGATCCGCGCGACCGTGTGCCCGACCATTTCGTCGAGCGACTTGAGGCGCGCATAGAACGCCGGCGCCGGCGGGTAGATCACGCCGCCCATCTCCGTCACCGCGACCATGTTGCGCAGGTGCGCGAGATTGAGCGGCGCCTCGCGCGTCAGGAGCACGAGGCGGCGGCGCTCCTTGAGCGTCACGTCGGCGGCGCGCGAGACGAGGTCGGCCGCGTGTGCGTGCGCAACCGCGGCGAGCGTCTTCATCGAGCACGGCGCGACCACCATCCCCGCGGTGAGGAACGAGCCGCTCGCCAGTGCCGCGGCGATGTCCTTCGGGTGGTAGGCCGCGTGCGCGAGCTCCTCGATGGCCTTGCGCTTGAGCTTCAGCTCGTGCCAGGCGTTGAGCGCGCCCGCGTCCGTGAGGACGAGGTGGCTTTCCCATCCGCGCTGGCCCGCCAGGGCCTTCAGGAGCTCGACGCCGTAGATCGCGCCGGTGGCACCGGTGATTCCGACGATGAGCCGTTTCGCCATGCGGCCAAGGCTACCCGATTAGAATCGCGCCGTGAAACTCGTGCTCGCCGTCTTCTGCCCCTTCGCGGCGGGCTACTTCCTCTCGTACTTCTTCCGCAACATCAACGCGATCATCGCCAGGGACCTGGCGCAGGAGTTCTCGCTCGCCCCCTCCGACCTCGGGTTCCTCACCTCGATGTACCTGCTTTCGTTCGCGGCGATCCAGCTGCCGCTCGGGGTGCTGCTCGACCGCTATGGCCCGCGCCGCGTGGTTGCCGCCCTGCTCTGCGTCGCCGCAGGCGGGGCCTTGATCTTCGGCATGGCGCAGGACTTCGTCATGCTCTCCTTGGGCCGCGCGCTGATCGGCATCGGCGTCTCGGCGGGGCTGATGGGCGCGATCAAGGCGTTCACGCTCTGGTTCCCGCACTCGCGCCTCGCGACGCTGAACGGCATGTTCCTGGCGGTCGGCGGGCTGGGCGGGCTGTCCGCGACCGCGCCGGCCGAGGCGCTGATCGGCGAGTTCGGCTGGCGGGCGCTCTTCTACGGCATGTCGGCGCTGTCGCTGGCTGCGGCGGCAACTGTCTTCACGGTCGTGCCGGAGAAGAAGCTTCCCAGCACCGGCGAGACCCTTCGCGAGCAGTTCGCCGCGTTCGGCCGCATCTTCGCCTCGCTGCCGTTCTGGCGCATCGCCGCGGCGCTGGTGGTCACCCATGCCGTCTACCTGGCGCTGCAGGGCCTGTGGCTCGCCCCGTGGCTGGTCGACATCGCCGGCATGGAGCGCCCGGCGGTGGCGCGCTACCTGCTGTACACGATCTTCGCGTACGTGGCGGGCTCGGTCGTGTTCGGCCTGTCGAGCGACCGGCTGGCGCGGGCCGGGATCCCGCGCATGACCGTCTACAAGCTGGGCCTGTGCGCCTGCGTCGCGACGTTCGGGCTGCTCGCGGCCGGGGTCACCACCGGCCTGGGCGCGATCCTCGCGGTCTACGGCTTCATGACGATCTCGGGCGCGCTCGCCTACCCGCTCATGACGGCGCTGTTCGGCCCGGAGATGACCGGGCGTGTGAACACCGCCTCGAACGTCCTGATGTTCGGCTGCTCGTTCGCGTTCCAATGGGGCATCGGCGCCGTGCTGCGCCTGTACCCTGCGGCCGGCGGGAGCTACTCGCCGCAGGGCTACGCGACCGCCTTCGCCCTCCTCGGCGCGCTGCAGCTCGCGGCCCTGCTCTGGCTCCTCCCGATGCGGGAGGACCGTGCGGCTCAGCCGCGCTTGTAGACGATCTTCTTCGCCCCGCCGCCGCAGGTGCCGACGACCTTGCCGTCGGCCTGCGCATCCTTGTCGACGATGTCGAGGGTGAACTTCTCGACGCCGTTCTTCTTGATCTTGGCGTCGATCTCGCCTTTCAGCTCGTCGCAGGACTTTCCCTGCGCCCAGGCCGACCCGGACATCCCCACCACCAGCGCCGCAACGATCAGCTTGCCCATCGCTTCCCCCTTGAGATGCGTGTTCAGATGCGTTGAGAAATCCAGTAGAGCGCCGCGCAGCCGAGCGCGAGCGTGACGACCAGCGCCGGGCGGCCGTAGCGGCGGAACTTGCCGTCGCGCCGGAAATACAGGTTGCGCACCAGGTCGTCGCGGCCGCCGGCCCACAGCCAGTCCGGGCCCGCCTTGTCGACGACCACGGGATTGAAGATCCCGAGCAGGAAGGAAAAGAATGTCCCCACGACCACGCCTGCGACCACCGCCCCTCCCGAAAAATCCTGTAGCTTGTAGCGGCGGATTATAGTTGCCTATCGCGATTTCGTCGCTGTCCGCGGTTCCCGACAGCGGCCTTCCACAGGAGCGGCAGAATGTTCAAGACCACCCTCGCGGGAAGCCTGCCCAAGCCGGGCTGGCTCGCCGAGACCGGCAAGCTCTGGCCCACCTGGCGCGCTTCCGGCGCGGACCTCGAGCGGGCGAAGCGCGACGCCACGCTCCTCTGGCTGAAGGAGCAGGAGGACGCCGGCCTCGACATCGTCAGCGACGGCGAGCAGTCGCGGCAGCATTTCGTGCACGGGTTCCTCGAGGCGGTGGAGGGCATCGACTTCGAGCACAAGGTGAAAATGGGCATCCGCAACAACCGCTACGACGCCATGGTGCCGCTCGTCGTCGGGCCGCTTCGGCTCAAGGGGCGAGTCCACCAGAAGGAAGCGCTCCTTCTTAGAAAGCATTCCAAGAAAAAAATCAAGATGACGCTGCCTGGGCCGATGACCATCGTCGATACGCTCGCCGACCGGCACTATGGAGACAAGCAGAAGCTCGCGATGGCCTTCGCGGCGCTGCTGAACGAGGAGGCGCGGGCGCTGGAGAAGGACGGCGTCGACGTGATCCAGTTCGACGAGCCCGCCTTCAACGTCTACATGCAGGATGTGAAGGCTTGGGGGATCACGGCCCTGGATCGCGCGTTGCGCGGCCTGAAATGCACCACGGTGGTCCACATCTGCTACGGCTACGGCATCAAGGCGAACCTCGACTGGAAGGAGACGCTCGGCTCCGAGTGGCGCCAGTACGAGGAGATCTTCCCGGCGATCGCGAAGAGCAAGGTGAAGCAGGTGTCGCTGGAGTGCATGCACTCGCGCGTGCCGATGGAGCTGATGAAGCTGCTGAAGGGCAAGGACCTGCTGGTGGGCGTGATCGACGTCGCGAGCGACGTGGTCGAGACCCCTGCGGAGGTGGAAAAGACGATCCTCAAGGCCGCGAAGCTCGTCCCCGCCAGCCGGATCTTCCCCTGCACCAACTGCGGCATGGCCCCCATGGACCGCGAGATTGCGGTCGCGAAGCTGCACGCCCTCGTGGCCGGCGCCGAGCGGGCGCGGAAGAAGCTGAAGTCAGGAAGGTGAGCCGGCGGGCCAGGTGAGATCGGCCTTCGTATAAGGGATCGACACGAGGGCATCCGCCGGGATCGGCGGCATGGAGGCATGCCATGCCTCGTATTTCGCCTTGAGCTTCTCGAACGCTTCGGCCTCGCGCCGCCGGTAGTTCGCCCGCTCCCGCGGATCCCGCTCCAGGTCGAACAGGAACTCGTCGCCTTCGACGGAAAGATACTTCCACTTGCCGATGCGGGCGGCTCGCTGCTGGCGGAAATTCATCCGCCAGTACAGCTCGCGTTGCATGGTCTTCCCTTGAAAAACGGGAAGAAGCGAAAGGCCATCGGGCGGATAGCCGGGATCCGGAGAAACGCCGGCGGCCTCGAGGAACGTCGGGACCCAGTCCATCGTGATCGCGTGCTGCGCGGTCACGCCGCCCGCTTTCACGCGCGCCGGCCAGCGCACGATGTAGGGGACGCGGATGCCGCCCTCGAGGAGGTCCATCTTCTTGCCCACGAGCGGCCAGGTATCCGAGAAGCGCTCCCCGCCGTTGTCGCTGGTGAACACGACGATCGTGTCGCGGTCCGCGCCGCTGTCCTTCAGCGCCTGCAGGACGCGGCCGATCCCCTCGTCCATGTGGCGGATCATCGTCAGGTAGGTCGCGACCGACCCGCCGTCCGTGTGGACGATCTTTGCAATGCGCTTCGACTCGGCCTCGTCCGCGCGCGTTTCCCAGGGCCAGTGCGGCGCGGTGTAGTGCAGCGAGAGGAGGAACGGCTTGCCCTTCTGCCGGGTGACGAACTGCGCCGCGCGCTCGGAGAGGAGGTCGGTGAGGTAGCCCGGGCGCTGCACTTCCTCCTCGCCGTCGTAGAGGTCGTGCACGCCGTCCGTTCCGCGATGCGTGAAGTAGTCGACCGCCCCGGAGAGCGGGCCGAAGAACTCCTGGTAGCCGCTCTTCAGCGGGTGGAATTTCGGCGCGTAGCCGAGGTGCCACTTGCCGATGAGCGCGGTCGCGTAGCCCGCGTCGCGCAGCAGCGAGGCGAGCGTCGGATGCTCCGGCGGCAGGCCGAGCACCGGGCTGCCCTTCGCCTTGCTGCCGATCGGCTCGTCCGCGCCGCCGCGCAGCCGGTACTGCCAGCGCCCGGTCGCCGCGGCGAAGCGCGTCGGCGAGCAGACCGGCGAGTTCGCGTAGCCATCGGTGAAGCGCAGCCCTTCCTGCGCCATCAAGTCGAGCACCGGACTGCAATGCCCTCGCCCGCCGTAGCAACCGAGGTCCGCGTAGCCGAGGTCGTCGGCCAGGATGAAGATGAAATTCGGCGTCACCGCGCCGATCGTACCTTCATCAGCGCAGCCCGGAGGTGGCGACGAACTGTTTCCAGCGCCCCGGCCGGCCTAGCGGGCGGGCTGCTTCTCGTAGGTCGCGATGGCGTTCTTGAGGTCTCGATACTCCCGGCAGGAGAAGAGGCACAGCTTGTCGAGCTGCGCGAGGTGCTCCTTCGCCTTGGCGACGTTCTTCACCATCAGGTAGGCCTCGCCGATGTACTCGTGCGCGCCCTTGTGCTTCGGCTCGAGCGAGAGCGCCTGGTTGTAGTGCCTGAACACCAGGCTCATGTCCGGGTTCGCCCCCTTGCGGACGCTGTAGGCATAGAGGTTGTGGTAGTCCGCGCTCTTCGGATCCCTGCCGATCGCCTCGCGCAGCGTCGCCTGCGCCGCGGTCCAGTCCTGGCGCGCAATGGCGGCGCGGGCGTTCTCCAGGCCGGGATCCGAGACGACCTCGGGACCGGAATCCGCCGCGAACGCGGGACCGGTCAGGGCGAGCAGCAGGCCTGCAGCGAAAATGGCGGTTCTCACGGGGCGTCCCTCCGGGTCATGGGAATGGGAACACTTACGGCCGGCAGCCTATTCCGGATTCACGCCAGGAGCCAGTACAGCGCGACGGCGCATGCCACCGTGGCGAGGAGGCTGCGCGTCCAGGCGGCGACGGCGAACGCGGCGGCGATGCCGGCGAGGGAAGGAAGGTGCAGCGCCAGCGCCTTGCCGCCGGGCATGAGCACCTCGATCGCCGCCAGCGCCCCGAGCACCGCGACCGGCACGAACCTCAGCCAGTCGAGGAGCCACGGCGGCAGGGCGAAGCGCGAGAGCAGGACGAGCGGCAGCACGCGCGGCACGGCCGTGACGAGCGCGCAGGCGAGCACGAGGCTCAGGAACTCGGGACGGATTTCCATCGCTGCAGGAAAAGGCCGAAGCTCGCCGCGAGCACCGTGGCGCCGACGACCGCCCAGGGTCCGGGCCGGGCGAGCTGGAGGGCGACGCCGGCCGCGGCGGCGAGCAGCGCGACGGCGACCGCGGCCCGGGCGTTGCCGCGGATCTGCAGCACCAGCAGGCCGGCGAACATCGCCGGGAGCGCGAAAGCAAGCGGCCGGGTATCGGTGGCGAGGTTCGCGAGCGCCGCGCCGGCGAGGTTGGCGACCGCCCAGGCGGTCCAGGCGGCGAGGTTGAGCCCGGCCATCCACGCGGGCGCGATCTTCTCCTTCGCGGAGGCCACGACGAATGTCTCATCGGTGAGCTGCAGGCCCAACAGCGCGCTCTTCCACGCGGCTACGCCGCGCAGCGCAGGCGCCACGGCGGCGGACAGCAGGAGGTGCCGGAGATTGAGGAAGAACACCGTCGGGACGATGGCGGATGGCGGCGCGCCGAGCGCGAGCATGCTGGTGACGACGAACTGCGCCGACCCGGCGTACAGGACGGTGGAGAGGAGCAGGATCTCGGCGTAGGACATGCCCGCCGCGCGCTCGACCACGCCGGCGGCGAAGCCGATGCCGAGATAGCCCAGCACGACCGGCAGGCCGGCACGAGCACCGTGAAGGAAGGCTTCTTTCAAGAAGCTACAGGAAGTCCTTCGCCGCGGTGTCCGCATCCACGGGGCGCCCGGTCAGGTAGCCCTGGACGTGCTCGCAGCCGAAGCCGCGCAGGAACTGGCGCTGCCCTTCGGTCTCCACCCCTTCGGCGACGACCTTGAGGCCGAGCACCTGCGCGAGGGCGATGATCGCCGCGACGATGGCGCGGTGGTCGCCGTTCTGCTCCACCTCGCTGATGAAGGAGCGGTCGATCTTCAGGGTGTTCACCGGGAAGAGCTTCAGGTAAGAGAAGCGCGAGTAGCCGGTGCCGAAGTCGTCGATGGCGATCGAGACCCCGAGCTCCTTCAGCTTCTTCAGCGTGCTCATGGTCGCGTCGGTGTGCTGCATCGCGGTCGACTCGGTGATCTCCAGCTCGAGGAGGTGGGCCGGCAGGCCGGACGTCTTGAGCGCCTTCGCCACGAGGCTGACCAGGCGCGGGTCGTTGAACTGCCGCGGCGACAGGTTCACCGCCACCGGCAGCCCGCGCTCGACGCCGATGAAGGTCGCCCAGCGGCAGGCCTCCTTGAGCATCCACTCGCCGATCTTCAGGATGAGGCCGGTGTGCTGGGCGATCTGGATCAACTCGGCCGGGCCGACCAGGCCGCGCTCCGGGTGCTGCCAGCGCACGAGCGCCTCGTGCGCCACGATCTTGCCCGAGCCCGCCTCGACGATCGGCTGGAAGTGCACGCGCAGCTCGCCCCGCGTCACGGCACGGCGCAGGTCGTTCTCCAGGACGAGGCGGCGCGAGGCCGAGAGGTTCATCTGCTCGGTGAAGAACTGGTAGTTCGAGCGGCCCTGCTCCTTGGCGTGGTACATCGCCGCGTCGGCGTTGCGGATCAGCGCCTCGGCGTCGCGCCCGTCCTCCGGGAACACGGCGATGCCGATCGACGGCGTGACGGTGAGCTCGCGCTCCTCGACGCGGATCGGCTGCGACAGGTTCTCGATGATCTTCTGCGCGACGTTGGCCGCGTCGGCCGAGCGCTTGATCTCGGGCAGCACGACGACGAACTCGTCCCCGCCGGTGCGGCAGATGGTGTCCACGACGCGCAGCTGCTTGACCAGGCGCGCCGCGACCTCCTTGAGGATCACGTCGCCCACCGAGTGGCCGAGCGAGTCGTTGATGGTCTTGAAGCGATCGAGGTCGACGAACATCACCGCGGTCTGCTTGCGGTTGCGGTAGCTGAGCGCGAGCGCCTGGCCGAGGCGGTCCTCGAGCAGGCGCCGGTTCGGCAGCCCGGTCAGCGCGTCATGGTCGGCGAGGTGCCGGGCGCGCTCCTCGGCTTTCTTCAGCTCCGCGGTGCGCTCGGCCACGGCGCGCTCGAGCATGTCGAGCGCCTCGCGCTCGGCGGTCACGTCCTCGAAGCTCCAGATCCACTCCTGCTCGACCGTGTCGCCGGCGTCGATGCGCCGGCCGCGCGTGCGGCAGAGGAACGTGCTGCCGTCGGAGCGCTTGAAGCGCTCCTCCGAGTCGTGCGCGCCCCCCGGCGCGGTGCGGGCGTAGGCGATGCGACCGGCCTCCTTCCACGCCGCGTCGCTCGCGAAAAGCACCGCCGTGCTCTGGCCGACCAGGTCGCCCGGGCCGCAGCGCACCATCTCCTCGAGGTAGCGGTTGCAGCGCTGCACGACGCGGTTGCGGATGAAGGCGATGCCGACCGTGGCGTTGTCGAGGATCAGCTCCTCCTCGGCGAGCGCGCGCCGCACGCGCTCCTCCGCGGCGCGCTCCTGCGTGATGTCCTCGAACAGCCAGACCGAGCCCTGCGCCGGGTCGCCGGGGCGCACCGCCCTGCCCGACACCGAGCACCAGATCGCCGTGCCGTCGCGGCGCACGTACTGCCGCTCCAGCCGCGTGGTCTCGCCGTTCCAGATCGGGTCGTACACTTCGCCGCCCTCGAGGTACTCCTGTTCCCCGGCGAACATGAAGCGCGTCGTGCCGCCGAGCA
This sequence comes from uncultured bacterium, assembly GCA_965233165.1. Taxonomy (GTDB): domain Bacteria; phylum Pseudomonadota; class Gammaproteobacteria; order Burkholderiales; family SG8-39; genus SCGC-AG-212-J23. The sequence goes on from CBDDRX010000093.1 coordinate 47,834, forward strand.
GCTCGCCCTTGTCGTAGCCGAAGATCTCCTCGAAGCGCCGGTTGCAGCGCACGACCTGCCGGTCCTTGAGGAAGGCGATGCCGATCAGCGCGTTCTGCAGCACCGCCTCCTGCTCGCGCACCGCGCGCTCGAGCGCCTCGTCGGCGCGCTTCCTCTCGGTGACGTCCTCGAGCAGCCAGACGTAGCCCTTCGACGGGTCGCCGGGCTGGACCGCGCGGCCGCTGATGCGGCACCAGAAGCCCGAGCCGTCCTGGCGGCGCAGCCACTGCTCGCGCGTGCCGGTGCGGCCGAGGACGATCTCGGCGTACTCGCGCCGGGCGCGGTCGTATTCCTCGTCGGTGAAGTAGATGTCGCGGCTCGGGCTGCCGACCGCGGCGCCGGGGCCGTAGCCGAACATCTCCTCGTAGCGCCGGTTGCAGCGCACGGTCTTCCGGTCGCGCGTGTACTTGATCCCGACCACCACGTTGTTGAGCAGCGCCTGCTGCTCGGCGAGCACGCGCTGCAGCTCGTCCTCGGCGCGCCGCTGCTCGGTGACGTCCTCGACGATCCATACCGAGCCCTTGTGCGGCTCCTCCGGATCGACCGCGCGGCCGTCGGCGCGGTTCCAGAACGTGCTGCCGTCCTTGCGCCGGCGCAGCTCCACGCGGCGCGCGGTCTGGCCGCGCGCCAGGTGCGCGTAGGCGAACTGCGCCTTCGCGTAGTCGTCGTCGCTCGCGTAGAGCAGCGACGTGGGCTGGCCGTCGAGCTCGCCCGGGGCGTAGCCGTACATCTCCTCGTAGCGCCGGTTGCAGCGCACGATGGCGCGGTCCTTGACGAAGACGATGCCGATGGACGCGGTGCCGAGGATCGCCTGCTGCTCGCGCAGCAGGCGCTGGATCTCGTTCGCGTGGCGCTTGCGATCGGTGATGTCCTCGACGATCCATACCGTGCCCTGCGGCGTGTCGGCCGGATCGATCGCCTTCGCGATCATGCGCGCGAGGAAGGTGGAGCCGTCCTTGCGCGCGACCTCCCATTCGATGTCGAGCTGCCGGCCCGAGGACAGGATCGGCACCGCGATCTGCGACAGCGCGAGGTAGCTCTCCGGGCTCGGGTAGACGACCTCGCCGGGCTGGCCGATCAGCTCCTCGGGACCCCAGCCGAACATCTCCGCCATGCGCGGATTGCAGAGGAAGAAGCGCCGGTCGCGCGTGAACGCGATGCCGATCGACAGGTTGCCGAGCAGCGCCTCGTACTCGAGCTGCGTATAGCGCGTGCGCCCGGCGTAGCTCGCCGGCGGCTGCTCGAGCTGCAGCCCGCGCGCCGGCTTCGGGTCGTTCATGGCCTACGGCGCGCGCTTGTCGGCGAGCGCGGCGAAGTCGGCGGCGTAGCCGCGAAGACGCGCCACCGCGCGCGTGCGCTGCTCGGGCGTGAGCGTGCGGTCGAGGTCGAGCAGCAGCGCCTGGAACTCGCGGCGGAACTCTTCGCTCGCCGCCGCATAGGCCGGATCGCGCCCGTCCTGCCAGCCGGCCGCGAAAGCGGGCAGCCGCTCGCGCGCCTGGCCGTTGCGGACGATCTCGAGGAAGCCCGCCTGCAGGCGGCGCCGGTCGCGCCCGCGCATCTCGTCGATGGCCGGCACCCGCTCCGCGTACTGCTGCACCCTCGCCCGCTGCGCTTCAGACAGCCTCCCCACCCAGTCCTCGAGACGCTCGACGGTGCGCTTGACGCGCCGCTTGCGCCGGTCTTCCTCACTGCCGCGAAGATAGTCCTTCGCGAACCTGCGGTTGTCCTCGGCGAAGCCGCGCTCGAGGTGGCCCAGCTGCTCCCCGCCCACCCTGTCGAGCAGCGGCGCGAGGCGCTCGGCCGCGCCGCGCAAGCTGTCCTCGCCCTGCGCGACGAGGGAATCGTACCCCCAAACAAGGTCTTCTTGGGAGAGCCCGTCGGTCAGGCGGTGCGCCGCTTCCTCGGCGAGCTGCGCGTAGCGCGGCAGCGCTACCGCGCGATGCCATTCAAGGAACGCGTCGATGCGCCCGTCCAGCTCTTCCGAATCGGCGCCGGACAGGTGCAGGTAGTTGTCGGCTTTCCAGCGCGCGAACGCGTCGGCGTTGTCGTAGACGATGCGCAGGGCGCCGGAGCAGCCGGCGAGCAGGAGCACCGCCGCGAGCGCCGCGAGGACGCGCCGCGCGCTCACCAGAAGCTCTCTACGGTGACATGGCCGGGGGCGCGGCGCCGGTGCTTGCGCAGGCCGCGCTCCTGCAGGGCGGCCTGCGCGTCGCGCAGCATGTCCGGGTTGCCGCACAGCATGACATGCGAGGTCTCCGGCGAAAGCACCTGCCCTGCGGCTGCTTCCAGCCGGCCGTCCCGGATCGCCGCCGGTATGCGGCCGGACAGGGCGCCGGGCGCCTGCTCGCGGCTGACGAACGGCACGTACTTCACGCGGAGAGTCGCGGCGATCAGGTCCCGGTAGACCAGCTCGCGCGCATGGCGCACGGCGTGGACCAGGACCACGTTCTCGAAGCGCTTCCACGGCGTCTCGGTGCGCAGCATGGAGAGAAACGGTGCAATTCCGGTGCCCGTCGAGACGAGCCAGAGGGTCTTCGCGTCGGGAACTTCCGAGAGGACGAGGAAGCCGGCCGGGTTCGTGGCGACGTACAGCGTGTCGCCGGCCTGCAGCCGCGCGAGGCGCGGGGAGAGCGGTCCCTCGGGCACGACGATGCCGTAGAACTCGTGCACCGGCTCGCCCGGCGGGTTGACGAACGAGAACGGCCGGGCGATCCGCTGGGCCTCGATGTCGAGCGCGATGCGCACGAACTGCCCCGCCTCGAAGGAAAGCGGCGCGCCTTCCACCTTCAGCGAGAACAGCGCATCGGTCCAGTGCCGGTTCTCGACGACGCGCCCCGCGAGCCAGCTCATTGGACCGGATACGGCTCGAGCTGCACGTCCTGGAGCTGCGCGCCGAGCATGACGATCGCGCCCTGGCGCCGGTTGTTGCCCGTATCGGAGAACTCGACCGTATAGGTGCGCGCGATGCGCAGGCCGCCGTCCTCGTTGCGCGCCAGGCGCAATTGCGCGAAGGCGACCGTTTCGTCGAGGAACTGCACCGCATAGCGCTCGCACGCGGAGCGGCCCGCCTCCAGCGCGCGCTCGCGCGCGCGCAGGCTGTCGATCCAGAAGAACATCCCTGCCGCGATCAGGGCGATCGCCATCGCTTCCCACATGGGGCAGCGATTCTACTGTGCGGCCGGGCTCGGGAGCTCCGCGTTGACCGCCTCGATGTCCGCCAGGGCTTCCTTGCTCAAGGAAACGGAAAGATGCCCCTGCAATTCCTCGAGCTGGGCGACCGAAGTGGCGCCGATGATCGTGGAAGCGACGAAGAAGCGGCTGCGCACGAACGCGAGCGCGAGGGACGCCAGCGACATCCCGTGCCGGTCCGCGACGGCGGCGTAGCGCTTCATCGCCTCGACGACGCGCGGCTTCTTGTAGCGCACGCCGAAGTCGGCGAAGCGGCCGAGGCGCGCGTCCTTCGGAAACACGCCGCTGCGCGACTTGTCGGTGAGAAGGCCCATGGCGAGCGGCGAGTAGGCGAGCAGCGGGATGCCGAGGCGGTGGCTCGCCTCGGCGAGGTCGCCGTCGAACAGGCGATTGACCAGGCTGTAGCCGTTCTGCACCGAAACCGGCGCCGGGGCGCCGAGCTCCTTCGCGACGCGCGCGAACTCGCACAGGCCGTACGCGGTCTCGTTGGACAGGCCGTAGGCGCGGATCTTCCCGGCCTTGAGCGCCTGCGCCATTGCCGTCACCTGCTCGGCGATCGGCACCGCCTCGCGGTCCTGCGCCGGGTCGAACTGCCAGGCGCCGAACGCGGGCACGTAGCGCTCGGGCCAGTGGATCTGGTAGAGGTCGATCCAGTCGGTCTGCAGGCGCTTCAGGCTGTCGTCGATCGCCCAGGGGATCGTCTTCGCCGAGACGTGCGTGTCGCCGTTGCGGATCCAGTCGCGCCGGCCCGGGCCGGCGATCTTGGAGGCAAGCACGAAGTCCTTTCGCCGTCCCTTGTTCCTGCCGATCCAGCTGCCGACGAGGGTCTCGGTGCGGCCCTGCGTCTCCTTGCGCGGCGGGATCGGATACATCTCCGCCGTGTCGATGAAGCCGATGCCGTGCGCGAGCGCCCAGTCGAGCTGCGCGTGCGCCTCGGCCTCGCTGTTCTGCTCGCCGAAGGTCATCGTGCCGAGGCAGACCTCGGTCACCTCCAGCGGCCCGAGCCGGACCTTCTTCATGCCGCCGCCTTCACGAGCTCGGCGCCCTTCTCCGCGACCGCGATCACCGCGGCGTTGATGTTGCCGGAGGGCACGGCGGGCATCACCGAGGCGTCGATGACGCGCAGGCCGTCGAGGCCCTTCACCTTCAGCTTCGCGTCCACCACCTTGCCGAGGCTGCAGGTGGAAGTCGGATGGAATACCGTTTCGCCCGACTCGCGGCAGAATGCCAGCCACTCCTCGTCGCTCTGCACCTTCGGGCCGGGGTAGAACTCGTCGGTCACGAAGTCGCGTAGCGGCGGCGCGCCGGCGATGCGCCGGATCCACTTGAGGCCTTCCACCATCACGCGCCGGTCGTTCTCCGTCGCGAGGTAGTTGTAGCGGATGGCCGGCGGTGCCGAGGGATCTGCCGAGCGGACGTGCGAAGCGCCGCGCGACTCGGACTGCAACTGCGAGACCGAGCAGGTGAACCCTGAGTGCGAATGCAGGAATCCGCCGCGCTTCGCGGTCGAGAAGTTGATGAAGTAGATCTGCGCGTCCGGGCGCCTCGACTCCGGCCGCGTGCGAATGAAGGCCGCGGCATGCCCCGCGCTGATGGTCAGCGGCCCCTTCTTCCGCAGGTAGTACTGCAGGCCGATCTTCAGCTTGCCATGCCAGCTCGCCATGTCGTCGTTGAGCGTGCAGCGCTTGCTGCAGCGCCAGAAGGTGCGCGCGTAGAAATGGTCCTGCAGGTGTTCGCCCACGTCGGGCAGGTCGTGAATGACCCGGATGCCCTTTTCCTCGAGCAACGATCGCTTCCCGACGCCCGAGATCTCGAGCAATTGCGGCGAGTTGAAGGCACCCCCGGAAAGAATCACCTCGCCCGCTGCGCTTGCCTTCTGGACCTTTCCCTTGTGAAGAAACTCCACGCCGCTGGCGCGATTTCCGTCAAAGAGGATCCGCGTCGCCAGCGCATTCGTGACCACCCTCAGATTCGGCCGCTTCTCGGCGGCGCGCAGGTAGGCGACGGCGGTGCTGCGGCGCTTGCCGAGATGCGCGGTGGCGCGGTAATAGCCCGTACCTTCCTGGGTATGGCCATTGAAGTCCGCCGTGCGCGGGATTCCCAGGGAGGCCGCGGCGTCGACAAATGCGTCGGCGAGCTCGTGGCGCTCGAGGTCCGAGACCTTGAGCGCGAGCTCCGCCCTCTCGAAGTACGGCCGCAAGCCGGAGAAGTCCCAGCCCGGGATGCCCCAGGCATCGAAGTCCTCCGCCTGGCCGCGGATGTAGACCAGGCCGTTGATCGAGGAGGAGCCGCCGAGGACCTTGCCGCGCGGGGTGAAGATGCGCCGGCCGTTGAGGTTCGGCTCCGGCTCCGATTCGTAAGCCCAGTTGACGTCGGTTCGGGAGAAGAGCTTGCCGTACCCGAGCGGCACGTGGATCCAGCGGTCGGTGTCGCGCGGGCCCGCCTCGAGAAGCAGCACGCTCTTGCGGCCATTCTCCGTCAGCCGCGCCGCAAGCACGCAGCCGGCCGAGCCCGCGCCGACGACGATGTAATCGTAGGTCGTCAACGCCCGGTGGCCAGGTGGATCCCCGCGTCGACGAGGATCGTCTCGCCGGTGGTGCTGCGCGCGCCCTCGACCAGGAAGCAGATCGCCTCGGCGACGTCCACGTCCGCGACCGCCCGCTTGAGCGGCGCGGCGGCGGCGAAGCGCTTCTCGTTCTCGTCGCCCGCCTCCTTGCCGTGCGCGTCCTGCCAGGGCGTGCGCACGAAGCCGGGCAGCACCGCGTTCACGCGCACCTCGGGCGCGAGCGCGCGGGCGAGCGACTGGGTCATGGTGTTGAGGGCCGCCTTGGAGGCCGCATAGGCGATCGACGAGCCCGTGCCGCGCAGCGCGGCCACGGAGGAGACGTTCACCACCGCCCCGCCGCTCGCCTTGAGCGCCTGCGCGCAGGCGCGCACCATCTGGAACGGCCCGACCAGGTTGATGCCGAAGATGCGCGCGTAGTCCTCCGCGGAAAGGCCCTCGAGGTCGGCGTGCTTCACGAACTTGGTCGTGCCGGCGTTGTTGACCAGCGCGTCGATCCGCCCCCACTTGTCGAGCACCGCCCTGGCGACGCGACGGCAGTCGGCGTCCTTTGCCACGTCGGCCGGGAATTCCACGCCTTTGCGGGCCACGACGGCCACCTGCCATCCGCGCCCGGACAGCATCCGGACAGTGGCGGCGCCGATGCCCGACGAGCCCCCGGTGACGAGCGCGACCTTCATCTAGACCGTGGCGATCGGCGTGGCCGGGGAGCCGACCGCCCCCGGAAGGCGCAGCGGCGGCGCGGTCAGGAGGAAGCGGCTGCGCTGGTGCTCGCGCAGCCAGCGCGCGAGCTCGGTGAAATACCACATCTCGCCGAGGTGGATGCCGTTCTTGAACAGGCAGTGCTCGTGCAGCGGCATCGAGGCGTGCGGCCTTGGCTTGAAGATCTCGGTCGGGATCAGCTCGACGGCGTAGTTGTCGGCAAGCAGGCAGGCCAGCCCGGAATCGGTGATCCACTGCAGCAGCTTGTCGTCGCGGCCGTCGAGGCCGCTGCACGTGCCGTTCACGAGCTTCGGGTCCGGGTTCTTCTTCAGCTCGAGGAGCAGCTCGGCGAAGCTCGTGTGGAGGCAGACCAGGTCGCCCTTCTCGACCGCGACCTTGTCCTTCTCCAGCACGCGCATCAGGTCGTCATAGCCCACGGCCTTGCGCTCGCGGCCGAAATGGGCATGCAGGTCGATCATCACGCCGCGGCCCTGCACGCCGTGCTCGGCGAGCTTCTCGATGCCCAGGGCGCGGGCGTTCGTGCCCTCGAACTTGTCCCAGGTCCCGTCCCTCTTCTCGGCGGCCGGCACGAGGTCCTCGCCCGCGCGGAAGCCGTTGTAGAAGACGATCTCGGCCTTGCCGTCGCCATCCGCGTCGAAGCGCGCGCCGACGTGGGCAAAGGAATCCCACTGCGTGGAGTACTGGAGCGTCAGCAGCACCAGGTCGTCCGAGACCACGTCGGTCAATCCCGGGGTGTCGGCGTCGAGCGGGTAGCAGAAGTTCTGCTTGCCGGCGCGCAGCGTGGCGGCGACGCGCGGCGGGGTGCGGCGCGGGTTGAGGACGTTGCCACCCGGGTAGTCGAGCGGCAGCGAGAGGCAGAACGTGCGGCCCTCCTTCACCTCGGCGACGCCCTGCAGCACCTTCTCCTTGGTGACCCAGTTCATGCGGCCGCGCTGGTCGTCGGGGCCGAAGTCCCCCCAGTTGGAGCCTTCGGGTCTGTTCTTCCAGCGCATCAGTAGTAGTGCCTCCCGATCCATTCGGCGACGAGCACCGGCTTGTCCGCGCCCTCGCATTCGACCACCGTGTTCCAGGTGACCTGCACGCCGTTGCCCTCCAGCGGCTCGAGCTTGCCGAGGGTGAAGCGCGCGCGCACCCGCGAGCCGGTCTTGAGCGGCGCGGTGAAGCGCACTCGGTTCAGGCCGTAGTTGATGCCCATGCGCCGGTCGGAGAACGAGAACGTGCTCTCGGCAAGGTGCGACAGGAGCGACAGCGTCAGGAAGCCGTGCGCGATCGTGCCGCCGAAGGGCGACGCCTTGGCGCGGGCCGGGTCGACGTGGATCCACTGGAAGTCGTCGATCGCCTTCGCGAAGGTATCGACGCGCTCCTGCGTCACCTGCAGCCACGGCGAGACGCCGATCTCCTGCCCTTCGCGGCCCTCGAGCTCCCGCAGGCTTTTCATGCTTAGAAGCGGGAAAAGTCCGGCTTGCGCTTCTCGAGGAAGGCCGACATCGCCTCCTTGGCCTCCGCGGAGGCGAGGCGCTCGCCGAATACCTTGATCTCCTCGGCAATCGTTTCGCGCACCTGGGCTGCATGGCGCTTCTTCATGAGGGCTTTGGTGAGGCGAATGGATTCTGGCGGCATCGCCGCCAATGCTTCACAGACCTGGGTGGCGCGCTCGAGAAGTCTCTCGGGGGAAACGACATCCGAGACGATGCCGACTTCCTTGGCCTTCTCGGCGGTGAAGGGCTGGCCGAGGAGGAGCAGCTCGGCCGCGCGCTGGTAGCCGGCGAGCAGCGGCAGGATGTACGTGGAGCCGAACTCCGGAACGATGCCGAGCGGGACGAACGGCAGCTGGAAGCGCGCGTTCGCCGCCGCGTAGACGAGATCGCAGTGCAGCAGCATCGTCGTGCCGATACCCACCGCCGGGCCGCCGACGGCGGCGACGATCGGCTTGCGCGCCGCCTGCATCGCCTCGAAGAAGCGCTGGCTCGGCGAGCCCTGGGCGAGCGGCGGGCGCTTGAGGAAGTCGCCCACGTCGTTGCCGGCGCAGAAGCAGTCCGGCGCCCCGTGCAGCAGCACCGCGCGCACCTGCGCATCCGCGTCGGCCGCGGCCATCGCGTCGGCGAGCCCGGCGTACATCTCGCCCGTCAGGGCGTTCTTCTTGTCGAGGCGCGCGAGCTCGACGAAGCCGATTCGATTCTCTACTTTGAAATTAATCAAGAATTTTTCTCTGGGAGGCGATAGTCGCGCATTTGCTGGCGCAGGGTGAGCTTGGAGAGCTTGCCGGTGGCGGTGTGGGGCAGCTCGGCGACGAATACCACGTCGTCGGGCATCCACCACTTGGTGATCTTGCCTTCGTAGAACGCGAGCAGCTCCTCCTTCGAGATTTCCTGCCCGGCCTTCCTGACCGCGAACACGACCGGGCGCTCGTCCCACTTCGGGTGCTTCACGCCGATCACCGCCGCCTCGGCGATCTTCGGGTGCGCCATGGCGATGTTCTCCAGGTCGATCGAGCTGATCCATTCGCCGCCGGACTTGATCACGTCCTTCGAGCGGTCGGTGATCTGCATGTAGCCGTCGGCATCCATGGTCGCGACGTCGCCGGTCGGGAACCAGCCGTCCCGGAGCGGATCGCCCCCCTCGCCCTTGAAGTAGCTGGCGATGACCCATGGGCCTTTCACCTGCAGGTCGCCGAAGGCCTTGCCGTCCCAGGGCAGGTCCTGGCCGTCCTCGCCGACGATGCGCATGTCCACGCCGAAGATCGCGCGGCCCTGCTTGTACTGCAGCGTCGTGCGCTCCTCGGCGGGCCATTTCCCGTGCTTCGCCTTGAACGTGGTGACCGTGCCGAGCGGGCTCATCTCGGTCATGCCCCAGGCGTGCAGGACGTTCACGCCGTACTCCTCCTGGAAGGCGCGGATCATCGCCGGCGGGCAGGCCGAGCCGCCGATCACGGTGCTCTTCAGCGTGGAGAACTTGAGCTTGTTCTCCTTCATGTAGTTGAGCAGCGCGAGCCAGACCGTCGGCACCCCGGCGCTCATCGTCACGCCCTCGGTCTCGAAGAGCGCGTGAATGCTCTTGCCGTCCAGGTGCGGGCCGGGGAACACCAGCTTGGCGCCGGCGAGGGCGCAGGAGTACGGCAGCCCCCAGGCGTTGACGTGGAACATCGGCACCACCGGCAGCACGATGTCGCGCGCCGAGAGGTTCAGCGCGTCGGGCAGCGCCGCCGCGTAGGCGTGCAGCATCGTGGAGCGGTGCGAATAGAGCGCCCCCTTCGGGTTCCCGGTCGTCCCCGAGGTGTAGCACAGGCAGGCCGCGGTGTTCTCGTCGAAGGACGGCCATGCGAAGGCGTCGGACGCCTTCGCGAGCAGCGCCTCGTACTCGTCCGCGAGCGCGATGAAGTGCTTCACGCTCTTCAGCTGCGGGCGCAGCTTCTCGACCAGCGGGGCGAACGTGGTGTCGTAGAAGAGGACCTGGTCCTCGGCGTGGTTCGCGATGTAGGCGATCTGGTCGGGGAACAGGCGCGGGTTGATGGTGTGGATCACCGCCCCGGCGCCGGCGACGGCGTAGTAGATCTCGAAATGCCGGTAGCCGTTCCAGGCGAGCGTGGCGACGCGGTCGTGCCGCTTCACCCCGAGCTCCTTCAGCGCGTTGGCCAGCTTTCGCGCGCGCGCGTGCGCGGCGCTGTAGGTATAGCGGTGCAGGCTGCCATCGACGTTCTTCGAGACGATCTCGGTGTCGCCGTGATGGCGGTCGGCGTGCTGGAGCAGGCCGCTGATCAGCAGCGGCGCGTCCATCATCAGGCCTCGCATGGAACGCTCCCTCGTTGGACAGCAAGGTAGTTTATCCTAGAGGGATGAACTCCAAGGAAGTGCTGGCGCTGCTCGAGCTTCCGCTCACCGAGCTTCTCTATCGCGCGCAGACCGTGCATCGCGACCATTTCGATCCGGCCGAGATCCAGCTTTCCACCCTGCTGTCGGTCAAGACCGGCGGCTGCCCCGAGGATTGCGCCTACTGCCCCCAGTCGCGCCGTTACGCCACCGGCGTCGAGGACGAGCCGCTGCTCGGGCTCGAAGAGGTGCTTTCCGCGGCGCGCGCGGCGAAGGCGCACGGCGCCACGCGCTTCTGCATGGGCGCCGCCTGGCGCACGCCGAAGGAGCGCGATCTGGAGCACGTCCTGCCCATGGTCGAAGGGGTCAAGGCGCTCGGCATGGAAACCTGCGTCACGCTCGGCATGCTCAAGCCCGGCCAGGCCGAGCGCCTGCGCGACGCGGGCCTCGACTACTACAACCATAACCTCGACACCTCGCCCGAGTTCTACGGGCAGATCATCACCACGCGCGAGTACCGCGACCGCCTCGAGACCCTGGGCCGGGTGCGCTCGGCCGGGATCCGCGTGTGCTGCGGCGGCATCGTCGGCATGGGCGAGTCGCGTCGCGACCGCGCCGCGCTGATCGGCCAGCTCTCGAGCCTCGATCCCTATCCCGAGAGCGTGCCGATCAACGACCTGATGCAGGTCGAGGGCACGCCGCTGCACGGCCGCGAGGCCTTCGACCCGATCGAGTTCGTGCGTACGGTGGCCGCGGCGCGGATCGCGATGCCGAAGGCGATGGTGCGCCTGTCCGCCGGTCGCGAGCGCATGTCCGACGCGGTGCAGGCGCTGTGCTACCTCGCCGGCGCGAACTCCGTGTTCTACGGGGAAACGCTGCTGACGACGGAGAATCCCGAGATGGCCCGGGACCGCGAGCTCTTCGCGCGCCTGGGAATGAGACCCACCGCTTGAGAAACAGGAGTCCAGCATGAGCGACGTCGCTCAATACACCATACGCGACGGCATCGCCGTCATCAGCCTGAACAATCCGCCGGTCAACGGCCTGGGCAATGCCCTGCGCGCCGGCATCATGGAAGGCCTGAAGAAGGCCGACGCCGACCCGGCGGTGCAAGCCGTCGTGATCATCGGCTCGGCGAAGGCCTTCTCCGGCGGCGCGGACATCCGCGAGTTCGGCAAGCCGCGCCTGCCGCCCGACCTGCCGGAGGTGAACGACCGGCAGGACGCGATGAAGAAGCCGCTCGTCGCCGCCATCGGCGGCTTCGCGCTCGGCGGCGGCCTCGAGCTCGCGCTCGGCTGCCACTACCGCGTCGCGCTGGCGAAGACGCAGCTCGGCCTGCCGGAGGTGAACCTCGGCATCCTGCCCGGCTCCGGCGGCACGCAGCGCCTGCCGCGCATGGTGCCGATGGCCGAGGCGGTGAAGATGATGACCACCGGCAAGGCGATCGGCGCCGACCAGGCGAAGAAGCTCGGCCTGGTGGACGCGATCGTCGAAGGCGACCTCCTGGAAGAAGGAATCAAGTTCGCGAAGTCCGTGATCGGCAAGCCCTTCACGCGGGTGCGCGACCGCAAGCCGCAGCTCGAGGGCGACCCGAAGGCGTTCTTCGCCGCGGTGCGCGAGCAGGTGGCGAAGGCGTCGAAGGGCTACCCGGCGCCGCTCAAGATCGTCGAGTGCATCGAAGCCGCCGCGACGCAGCCCTTCGAGGAGGGGCGCAAGGTCGAGCGCGCCAACTTCACCTACCTCGTCGGCACCACGGAGTCGGCGGCGCTGCGCCACATGTTCTTCTCCGAGCGCCAGACCGCGAAGATCCCCGACGTCCCGGAAGACACGCCCACCCGCGAGGTGAAGAAGGCCGCCGTGCTCGGCGCCGGCACCATGGGCGGCGGGATCACGATGAGCCTGGTCAACGCCGGCATCCCGGTGACGATGATCGACACGAAGCAGGAAGCAGTCGACCGCGGGCTGAACACGATCAAGAAGAACTACGCCGCCACGGTGTCCAAGGGTCGCCTGAAGCAGGAGGACATGGACAAGAGAATCGCTCTCATAAAAACTTCCGTCTCCCTTGATGATGCAAAAGATGCAGACATCATCATCGAGGCGGTGTTCGAGCGCATGGACGTGAAGCAGGAGATCTTCAGGAAGCTCGACGCGCTGGCGAAGCCCGGCGCGATCCTCGCCACCAACACCTCGACCCTGGACGTGGACCGGATCGCCGAGGCGACGAAGCGGCCGCAGGACGTGATCGGCACGCACTTCTTCTCGCCGGCCAACGTGATGCGCCTGCTCGAGGTCGTGCGCGGGAAGAAGACGGCGAAAGACGTGCTTGCCACGACGATGAAGCTCGGCAAGGCGATCAAGAAGGTGCCCGTCGTCTCCGGCGTATGCGACGGCTTCATCGGCAACCGCATGATCGAGAAGTACGGCCAGCAGAGCCTGTTCCTGCTCGACGAAGGATGCTCGCCCCAGCAGGTCGACGCCGCGGCGCAGAAATGGGGGCTCGCGATGGGGCCCTTCGCGATGGGCGACATGGCCGGCCTGGACATCGGCTGGGAGATCCGCAAGCGCCGCTACCAGGAGCGCCCGGACTTCGTCTACTCGAAGGTCGGCGACCGGATCGCCGAGCTCGGCCGCTTCGGGCAGAAGACGGGCAAGGGCTGGTACCTGTACGAGCCGGGGAACCGCAAGCCCATCCCGGATCCCGAAGTGGACAAGATCATTGCCCAGTACCGATCGGAGAACAACATCAAGACGCGAACGATTTCCGACGAGGAAATCGTGGAGCGGCTCGTCTATGCGCTGGTGAACGAAGGCGCGAAGATCCTGGAGGAAGGCATCGCCCTGCGCGCCTCCGACATCGACATGGTCTACCTCACCGGCTACGGCTTCCCGCCCTACCGCGGCGGGCCGATGTTCTACGCGGACACCGTGGGCCTGCCGAAGGTCCTCGCTTCCATAGAGCAATTCCAGAAGGGCTACATGGGCGACGCGTGGAAGCCGGCGCCGCTTCTCGTGAAACTGGCGAAGGAAGGGAAGAAATTCAATGGCTGAGTCCGATGCAGTGATCGTCTCCACCGCCCGCACGCCGCTCTGCAAAAGCTGGCGCGGCGCCCTCAACATGACCCACGGCGCGACGATGGGCGGCCACGCGGTCAAGGCCGCGGTCGAGCGCGCGAAGCTCGATCCGAAGGAGGTCGAGGACGTGATCATGGGCTGCGCCACGCCCGAAGGCGCCACCGGCTCCAACATCGCGCGGCAGATCGCGATCCGCGCCGGCATGCCCGTGACCACCTCCGGGATCACGGTGTACCGCTTCTGCTCCTCGGGGCTCCAGACCATCGCGATGGCGGCGCAGCGCGTGCTCGCCGGCGAGCCGGGCATCTTCGTCGCGGGCGGCGTCGAGTCCATCTCCTGCGTGCAGAACGAGGCGAACAAGCACATGATCCAGGACCCGTGGATCGCCGAGCACAAGCCGGCGATCTACTGGCCGATGCTCGCCACCGCCGAGACCGTGTCGAAGCGCTACGGCATCGGCCGCGAGGCGCAGGACCGCTACGGCGTCGAGAGCCAGCTGCGCGCCGCGAAAGCCCGCGCCGAGGGGAAGTTCAAGGACGAGATCGTCCCGATCAGCACGAAGATGAAGGTGGTGGACAAGAACACCGGCCAGGAGACGGTCAAGGACGTCACCGCCGCCGAGGACGAGGGGATCCGGCCCGACACGACCTATGAAGGCGTGTCGCAGATCAAGCCGGCGATCCAGGGCGGTGTGATCGCCGCCGGCAATGCCAGCCAGTTCTCCGACGGCGCTTCCGCAGCCGTCGTGATGTCTGCGCAGCAGGCCGCGAGGCGGAATTTGAAGCCTCTTGGAATATTCCGCGGCTTCGCCGTCGCGGGCTGCGAGCCCGACGAGATGGGCATCGGCCCGGTGTTCGCGGTGCCGAAGCTCCTCAAGGCCGCCGGCAAGAAGGTCTCCGACATCGACCTCTGGGAGCTGAACGAGGCGTTCGCCGTGCAGGTGATCTACTGCCGCGACAAGCTCGGCATCCCGAACGACCGGCTGAACGTGAACGGCGGCGCGATCGCCGTCGGCCACCCCTACGGCGTCTCGGGCGCGCGCCTCGTCGGCCACGCGCTCATCGAAGGCAAGCGCCGCGGCGCGAAGCACGTGGTGGTGACGATGTGCATCGGCGGCGGCATGGGCGCAGCCGGGCTCTTCGAAGTTGCTTAGGCTCCTCGCGCTCTTCCTGCTCGTTCCGGGCGGCGCGCACGCGCTCGAGAAGTGCATCGCGCCCGATGGCAGCGTGAGCTACGCCGACGTCTGCCCGCCCGGCACCCGGCACCAGCCCTCCAAGGTGGATCCGCAGCTCATTCCCAAGCCGAGCGGCACGCTGCCGCGCAAGCCCGCGGCCGCGCCTGCGCAGGGGGTTCCGGCGAAGACGGCGCGCGAAGCGGCCCCCCGGCCGGGCGCGCCGGTTCCGGACGACCTGCGCCTCGCGTATTACGCCGTCGAAGGCAGCAGCTTCGCGCGTGCGCGTAACGGTCCCCCAGAGCGGGCGACCGGTCCGGTCGAGGCCGCGTGGAAGCTCGGCTACGAGTACAAGCTGCGCCAGGGCTCGGGGCGCTGCGCGCTCGACTCGCTCGCCACCAAGCTCGAGCTGGTACTCACGCTGCCGCGCTGGACCCCGCCCGCCGGCACCCCCGAGGACGAGGCGGAGCTGTGGCAGCACTACGTCGAGGCTCTGCGCCTGCGCGAGGACGCGCGCCTCGAGCATGCGCGCGCCTTCGAGCGCGACCTCCCGGCGGCGCTGTTCGCCGTGCCGGCGGCCGAAACCTGCCCCGCCCTCGAGGCGGCGATGCAGGCCCGCTACGAAGCGCTACGCGCGCAGGCGCAGGCGCGCTTCGCCGACCATCGCTAAGGAAACCTGATGAAAATCGCCATCGTAGGAACCGGGGCCATGGGTTCCGTGTACGCCGGACTGCTCGCTTCCGCGGGGCATGAGATCTGGGCGATCGACGCCTGGCGCGAGCACGTCGAGGCGATGCGCGCGAACGGCCTGCGCCTGGAAGGCATTTCCGGCGACCGGACCGTGCGCGTGCACGCCACGAGCGACGCGAAGGACGCCGGCCCCTGCGACCTGGTGATCCTCGCCACCAAGGCCATGCACGTCTCTCAGGCCGCTTCAGCCATAAAGCAATTTCTTCTGAAAGCCGAAACGCCGGTCCTGTCGATCCAGAACGGGCTGGGCGGGCCCGACGCCGCCGCGTCGATCCTCGGCCGCGAGCGAGTGATGGTCGGCGTGGTCGGCGGCTTCGGCGCGTCGATGCGCGCGCCCGGCCACGCGCACCACAACGGCATGGAGCTCGTGCGCCTGGGCGAGTTCGGGGGCCCGATCACGCCGCGCCTGAAGGAAGTGGAAGCGGTGTGGAGCGGCGCGGGGTTCAAGGTCAAGGTGTTCGACGACATCGACCAGCTCGTCTGGGAGAAGCTGATCTGCAACTGCGCCTACTCGGGGCCGTGCGCGATCAGCGACGGCACGATCGCCGAAGTCATGGGCGACCCGGACCTCGCGCGCATCTCCGCCGCCTGCGCGAGCGAGGCCTACGCGGTGGCGATGAAGAAGAACATCAAGCTCGGGTTCGCCGACCCGGTGGCCTACGTGCGGGACTTCGGCTCGAAGATCCCGAACGCGCGCCCCTCGGTGCTGCTCGACCTGATGCTGAAGAAGAAGTCGGAGATCGACGTGATCAACGGCTCGATCCCGCGCGTCGGCGCGCAGGTCGGCATGGCCGCCCCGGTCAACGAGGCGCTCACCCTGCTCGTGCGCGCCCGGGAGCGCCGCCTCGGATGCAAGTAGTCCTCCCGGCTGCGCAAGGCGTCACCCGGGCGTAACAGCAGGCGCCTAAAAAGAGGCCGTACCCCACAAGCGACAAAGGGACGGCCATGGAGCTGGACGACTTTCAGGACGACGCGCTGGAGTTCGACGACGACCTCGACGGCGACGAAGCCGACGAGTGGGATGAAGAAACCCTCGGGCTGGACTGGAACGAAGCCGACGCGCAGCGCGTGGTGCGGGACGTGATCCCGAGCCGCTGGACCGACTAGCAGGCCCCGCTCAGACCCCGCTTATACCCTGAGGGCCTTCAGCTTGAAGGCCGGAACGGCCTGCTGGAAGCCGCGCAGGGCGAGCGGCCCGATCGCCTCGGTCTCGGCGAGGTGCGCGATCTCGCGCTCGGTCTGCGCGTCGACGAGAATCTCCCCGGCGCGTGCCTCGCCGCACAGCCTTGCGGCGAGGTTCGGCACATTGCCGATCGCCGCGTACTCCCAGCGCTGCTCGAAGCCGATCACCCCGAGCGTCGCCTCGCCCTGCGCGATGCCGATGCCCAGGCCCACCGCATGCCCCTGCTTCTTCCAGGCGCGCGCGATCGGCGCGAACGCCTGCTGCAGCGCGTAGGCCATGCGCACGGCCTGCTCCCCCGGCCGCTCGACCGGGAAGGGGTCGTTGAAGAAGATCATCACCCCGTCGCCGGCGAAGTGCTCCAGGGTGCCGCCGGACTCCTCGACCATCCGGCCCACCGTGGCGTGGTAGGCGCGCAGCAGCTCGACCAGCTCCTCCGGGTCGGAGCGGTCGGTGAAGGCGGTAAAGCCGCGCAGGTCGAGGAACACGGCGGTGATCTCCCGCCGGTGCGGCTTGAGGATGTCCTCGCCGCCCGCGACGATCGCCTCGGCGACCTGGCGGGAGAAGAAGCGCTTCAGCCGGCCAAGGCGCTCGAGCTGGGCGACCTGCTCGGCCACGCGCGCCTCGAGCTCCCGGTTCAACGTCTGGATCTCGTCCTGCAGCGCCTTCACGCGCAGGAGGCGCTTTACCCGGGCGAACAGCTCCGCCCAGTTCACGGGCCGGGACAGGAAGTCGTCCGCCCCCGCCTCGATGCCCTTCACGCGCTCGATCTGCGGGTCGAGCGAGGTCACCAGGACGACGGGCAGGAGCGCGGTGGCGCCCGCCGCGCGAATGCGCCGGCACAGCTCGTAGCCGTCCATGCCGGGCATCATGATGTCGGAGATGACCAGGTCCGGCGGGGTGCTGCGCACCTGCTCGAGCGCGGCCGCGCCGTCCAGCGCGAGGTCCACCTCGTAGCCGAGGTTGCGCAGGAGGCCCGCGACCATCTCCGCGTTGGTGCGCTGGTCGTCGACGACCAGGATGCGCTCTTTCATCCGAAGAC
This sequence comes from uncultured bacterium, assembly GCA_965233165.1. Taxonomy (GTDB): domain Bacteria; phylum Pseudomonadota; class Gammaproteobacteria; order Burkholderiales; family SG8-39; genus SCGC-AG-212-J23. Next base: position 65,372 of record CBDDRX010000093.1, read on the forward strand.
GATCACCCCGCGCGCATTGCGGCCCGACGCGAGGTCGGCGAACGCCTGGGGCGCTTCCTCGATGCGGTAGCGCCGCGTGATGAGCTCGTCGAGCATCAGCTTGCCGCTGGTGTAGAGGCCGAGCATGCGGGGGAAATCGATGCGCGGCACGCAGGAGCCGAAGTAGCTGCCGGTGAGCGTCTTCTCCTCGAACGGCAGGGTCATGGTGCGCAGGCTGGTCGAATCGGAGGCCTTGGCCACGCCGACCACCACCGCGAGGCCGCCGCGGCGGATCGCGCGATATGCGACCGCGGCCAGCTCGCCGCTGCCCACGCACTCGAAGACATAGTCGGGGCCGCCGCCGGTCATCTTCTTCAGCGCTTTCGAGGCATCCTCGCCGGGCTTTGCCGCGAGCACGTCGGTCGCGCCGAATTTCTTCGCCATCTCCAGCTTCGCTTCGTGGGCGTCGACGGCAATGATGCGCTCGGCGCCGGCGATGCGCGCGCCCTGGATGACGTTGAGGCCGACGCCACCGCAGCCGAGCACCGCCACGGTCGAGCCGGGGGCGACCTTCGCGGTGTTGAACACCGCGCCCACCCCCGTGGTCACGGCGCAGCCGACGAGCGCCGCGCGGTCGTAGGGAATCTTCGGGTCGATCTTCACCAGGTTGTCGGCGTGCACCGTCGCGTACTCCGCCATCACGCCGCATCCGGAAAAGATGCTGAGCGGCGCGCCCTGGGCGTCGCGCGTGCGCAGCGTGCCGTCGGGCAGCGTGGTGATCGCCTTGCCCTGCTCGAGGCAAAGTACCGGCCGGCCGCCGGAGCAGAAGCGGCACTTGCCGCACATGTAGATGAACGAGGAGACGACGTGGTCGCCGACGGCGAGCGCGTGCGTTGCATCCTGCGTGCCTTCGCCGACCTCCACGACCTCGCCCGCCGCCTCGTGGCCGAGGACAAGCGGCGGCGGCATGGCGATGGTGCCGTTGGTCGCCGAGAGATCGGAGTGGCACACGCCGCAGGCATGCAGCTTCACCGTGACCTCGCCGCGCCGGGGCGGATCGACCTGGATCTGCTCGACGACGACGGGCTGGTTCAGTTCGCGGCAGACCACCGCCTTGGCGCTGCGGGCCATGCTAATCTCCATGGGTTCCGTTCTTTCGTCCGCAGTATAAGGATTTCCCATGCAGATACGCGACAAGCTCTATATCAACGGGCGGTGGATCGCTCCGTCCTCCGCGCAGACCATCGAAGTCCACAACGCCGGCACCGGCGAAGTCATGGGGCGGATTCCCGCGGCCGGCGAATGGGATATCGACGCGGCCGTCGCCGCCGCTCGCGGCGCGCTCGAGGCCTGGAGCGACACGCCCGCCGGGACGCGGGCCGAGTTTCTCGAGAAGGTGTCCGCCGGCCTGAAGGCGCGCAGCGACGAGCTCGCGAAGACCATCGCCCAGGAAGTCGGCATGCCGCTCAAGATGGCCGGGCGCATCCAGGCCGGACTGCCGATCGCGAACTTCGCGAACTACGCGGCGCTCCTCAGGAAGTACTCGTTCGAGGAGAAAGTGGGCAACTCGATCGTGGTGCGCGAGCCGGTCGGCGTGGTCGGCGCGATCACGCCCTGGAACTACCCGCTGCACCAGATCGCGCTCAAGGTGGCGCCGGCGCTCGCCGCGGGCTGCACGGTGGTCCTCAAGCCCTCCGAGGTGGCGCCGTTCAACGCGTTCATCCTCGCCGAGGTGATGGAGGCGGCGGGCCTGCCGGCCGGCGTCTTCAACCTTGTCACCGGCTTCGGCGTGCCGGCGGGCGAAGCGCTCGTCAGGCATCCCGGCGTCGACATGATCTCGTTCACCGGCTCGACGCGCGCCGGCAAGCGCATCTCGGAGCTTGCCGCGCAAGGCGTCAAGCGCGTCGCCCTGGAGCTCGGCGGCAAGAGCGCTTCCGTGATCCTCGACGACGCGGACCTCGCCGCCGCGGTAAAGGGCACGGTCAACGGCTGCTACCTCAATTCCGGCCAGACCTGCACCGCGCTGACCCGCATGCTGGTGCCCGATTCGCTCTACCCGGAAGCCGCGCGCCTGGCGGCCGAGGCCGCCAAGGGCTTCACCGTGGGCGACCCGCTCGCGGAAACGACGAAGCTCGGCCCGCTCACCTCGCAGGCGCAGCTCGAGCGCGTGCGCGGCTTCATCCGGAAAGGCATCGAAGAAGGCGCCGAGCTCCTCGCCGGCGGGCCGGACGCCCCGGAAGGCACGCCCAAGGGCGGCTACTACGTGAGGCCCACCGTCTTCGGCAAGGTGCGCAACGACATGACCATCGCGCAGGAGGAGATCTTCGGCCCGGTGCTCTCGATCATCCCGTACAAGGACGAGGACGATGCGATCCGCATCGCCAACGATTCGATCTACGGCCTCGCCGGCGCGGTCTGGTCGAAGGACGACGCGCGCGCGCAGAGCGTGGCGCGGCGCATCCGCGCGGGGCAGATCGACATCAACGGCGGCGCGTTCAACATGAACGCCCCGTTCGGCGGCTTCAAGCAATCCGGCCACGGCCGCGAGGCCGGGGTCTACGGGCTCGAGGAGTTCCTCGAGTACAAATCGCTGCAGCTGAAAGGCTGATATGAAGGTCCAGGACCTGTTGAACCTCCAGGGCAAGGCCGCGCTGATCACCGGCGGCTCGCGCGGGCTGGGACTGCAGATGGCGGAAGCGCTCGGCGAGATGGGCGCCCGCGTCGCCATCACTGCGCGCAAGAAGGATGAACTGGATCTTGCAATCTCACATTTGAAATCCCTGGGGATCGAAGCACGGGCATATGTATGCGACCTCGGCAAGCGCGAGCAGGTGGTTCCGCTCGCCGACGCGGCGCTGAAGGACTTCGGCCGCATCGACATCCTGGTGAACAACGCCGGCGCGACCTGGGGCGCCCCGGCCGAAGACCATCCGATCGAAGCCTGGGACAAGCTCGTCAACCTGAACCTCACCGGCGCCTTCCTGCTTTCGCAGCAGGTCGCGAAGCGCTCGATGATCCCGAACCGGTGGGGCCGCATCATCAATACCGCGTCGGTGGCCGGGCTCACCGCGAGCGACCCGCGCGTGGTGAAGACGGTCGCCTACAACGCCACCAAGCACGGCCTGATCGGCCTGACGCGGCAGTGCGCGGCGGAATGGGGCGAGCACGGCATCACCGTCAACGCGATCTGCCCGGGCTTCTTCCCGTCCAAGATGACGCGCGCCACGCTGGATACGGCCGGCAAGGCGGTCCTGGAAGTCACGCCGACGCGCCGGCTCGGCAACGACGAGGACCTGAAGGGCCTTGCGGTGCTGCTCGCTTCCGAGGCGTCGCGCCACATCACCGGCCAGGCGATCGCGGTCGACGGCGGCGCGACGATCCTGTGATGGAAGTCGAGCACGCAAGGGCGTACCAGAAGAAGATCCCCTTCGTCGCGCACCTGAAGATCCTCACCGAGGCGCTCGGCGAAGGCACCGCCCGGCTGTCGATGCCGGTGGAAGGCCACCTGATGAACAGCCTCGGCACGGCGCACGGGGGCGTGATCATGTCGCTGCTCGACGTGGCGCTGTGCACCGCGGCGCGCACGCTGCATCCGGACTCGATCGGCGTGGTCACCATCGACCTCAGCACTTCGTTCATCGGCGGCGCGACCGGCGCCAGGCTCTTCGCCGAGGCGCGCGTGATGAAGGACGGGCGCAGCATGAGCTTCGTCGAGGCGGAGGCGAAGAACGACGACGGCTCGCTCGTCGCGAAGGCGATCGCTACCGTGCGCGTGCGCCTGAAGGGAACATGAGGAAGAGCAGGCCTGCGAGCTGGACGGTCCAGACCAGGCCGATCGCCCAGGGATAGGCCTCGGGCGCGTAGCCCGAGGGCGTTTGCGGCCACTGGTCGAGCACCACGCCGAACAGCCACTGGCCGCAGAACATGCCGATGAACCCGAGCTGGTTGACGGCCGTGTTCGCGCGGCCGGCCATCTCCTTCGGCAGGCGTCTCGAGAGGATGGAGTAGCCGAGCACCACCGAAGTCCCCGTCGCGACGAACACGCACCAAAGGGCCATCGCCGGAAGGCCGCGCGCGCCCAGGATGATGAGCAGCAGCGCGACCGACGACGCGGCCACGCCGCCGATGAGCAGCGGCAGGGCGCTGCGGCCGGCGCGCGCCAGGCGGTCGGCGGCGCGCCCAAAGCCGAGGTAGCCGAAGATCATCGCCATGCTGATGGCGAGCAGGCCGCGCGCCACCTGCGCCGGCGTGTAGCCGTCCACGTCGCGCAGCCACGTCGCCACCCAGAGCGTCTGGATGGCCACCGCGGCGCACTGGCTCGCGCCCAGGCAGACCGCGATGCGCAGAAACATGGGGTCGCGGAACAAGCCGGCCAGCGCGCGCGCCTGCGTCGCCAGGCTTTCGCGGCGCGCCTCCAGTCCTCCGCGCGGGCGTTCCGGCACGACCAGCCATAAGGCGAGGCTCACCGCTACGGTGCCCGCGACGATGAGCTGGAACACTGCACGCCAGGGCCAGACGCGCAGCAGGAGCTCCACCGGCACGGTGGCCACCATCGCGCCCAGGCAGCCGACCGAGAACGCGAGGCCGTTCATGAACGAGAGCCGCTCGGGCGGATACCAGAGCACGAACGCGGTCAACGAGGCCATCAGGCACGCCGAGACCCCCAGGCCGAGCAACGCGCGGGCGGCGATCGCCGACGGCGCGGAAGTCGCGAGCGAGAACCACAGGCCCCCGGCCGCCGCGAAGAGCAGCAGCACCGCGTTGACGCGCCGCGGGCCGAAGCGGTCGAGCAGCAGCCCGAGCGGCAGCTGGAAGACCGCGAAGGCGAGGAAGTACACGCTCGAGAGCAGGCCGAGGCCGCCCGCGGTGAGGCCGAACTCCGCAGCCAGCGTCGGGCCGAGCACCGCATTGATCATGCGGTACAGATACGAGACGAAGTACCCCGCCAGGAACGGCAGCGCTACGCGAACGAAGAGATTCAGGCTTTGGGCGTTTCGAGGCCGCCCACGTAGAAGCGATTCCACGTCGGGGCGATGATCATCTCGTTCACGCAGGTGCGCGCCGGCATGGTGGCGACGAACAGGATCGCCTTGCCGAAGTCCTCCGCCTGCGCCATGCGCGCGCGCTCCTCCGCCGAGGGCGGCACCGGCCGCTTCTCGAGGATCGGCGTCGCCACCTCGCCGGGCAGAATGGAGGTCGCGCGGATGCCGTGCATGCACTCCTCCATGTTGATCGACTCGCTGATCGCGATCACCGCGCGCTTGGTGGCGTTGTACGCCGGCCCGGTCAGCACGCTGGCGTAGCGCCCGGCCCAGGAAGAAATGTTGACGATCAGGCCGTCCCTGCGCGCGCGCATGCCCGGGATCACCGAATGGCAGCAGTAGAACAGGCCGTCCAGGTTGATGCGCACGACGTCGTTCCAGCCCTCGAGCGTCATGTTCTTGAAGTTGCGCCTGCCGCCGCCGATGTTCGTCCCGGCACTCGTGACCAGGATATCGATGCGGCCGTGGCGCTTCTCGATGTCGGCGGCCGCCTTCACGACCGCCTGCTGGTCGGACACGTCGAGCAGGACGGCCTCGGCCTTGCCGAGCTTCTTCAGCTCCGCGAGCCCGCTTTCATTGGTGCGCGCGGTGCGGCCGGAGATGACGACGGTCGCGCCGGCTGCGGCGAGCTCTTTCGCGCCGGCGAGGCCGATGCCGGAGCCGCCGCCGGTGATCCAGGCGACTTTTCCGCCGAGGCTACCGCTTGGCATACTGCGTCGCGCCGAACAGCACCTCTTTCTGCTCCTTGCTCATCTCGGGACGCCGCCGGTCGGCGAGCACCTGCAGCGCGCGCGCCACCGCCGGGCGGGCGGCGATGCCGTCGCGCCAGCGCTGCACGTTCGGGAACTCGGCGATGTCCACGCCCTGGCGCTCGGGGAAGCGCATCCACGGCATGGCCGCCATGTCCGCGATCGTGTATTCGTCGCATGCCAGGAACTTGCTCTCCTTCAGCCTTCTTTCCACGACCCCATAGAGGCGGTTCGCTTCGTTCCGGTACCGGTTCATCGCGTACTCGATCTTCTCCGGCGCGTAGCCGAGGAAGTGGTGCGCCTGGCCCAGCATCGGGCCGATGTGGCCCATCTGGAACATCACCCACTGCATGACCTGCCAGCGCTTGCGCAGGTCGGCGGGCAGGAACCTGCCGGTCTTCGAGGCGAGGTAGAAGAGCATCGCGCCGGACTCGGCGAGCGCCATCGGCTTGCCGCCCGGCCCGTCGTGGTCGACCATCGCCGGCATCTTGTTGTTCGGCGAGATCTTCAGGAAGTCGGGCTTGAACTGGTCCCCGGCGCCGATGTCGACGGGGATGACGTTGTACTTCAGCCCCGTCTCCTCGAGCATGATGTGGATCTTGTGCCCGTTGGGCGTCGGCCAGGTATAGAGATCGATCATATTCTTACGAGTTGTTTCCCGAAGTTTTCGCCCTTGAGCATGCCGATGAACGCCCTGGGGGCGTTCTCCAGCCCCTCCGCGACGGTCTCGCGGTACTTCAGCTTGCCGCTCGCCACCCAGCCGGCGAGCTCCGGGATCGCCTTCATCCACAGCTCCATCCGGTCGGAGACGATGAACCCCTGCACCTTGATGCGGTTGACCAGGATCGACTGGAAGTTCTTCACGCCGTAGGGCTCGGTGGCGTTGTACTGCGAGATCAGGCCGCACACCGCCATGCGCGAGAACGCGTTCATCCGCCGCAGCACCGCGTCGAGGATCTCGCCGCCGACGTTCTCGAAGTAGCAGTCGATCCCCTTGGCGGTCGCCGCCTTGAGATCCTCGTTCAGTCTGCCGGCCTTGTAGTCGATGCAGGCGTCGAAGCCGAGCTCGCTTACCACGTAGTCGCACTTCGCCTTGCCGCCGGCGATGCCGACCGCGCGGCAGCCCTTGAGCTTCGCGATCTGTCCGACGACGCTGCCGACCGCCCCCGAGGCTGCCGAGACGACCACGGTCTCGCCTTCCTTCGGCTGGCAGATGTCGAGCAGGCCGACCCAGGCGGTCACGCCGGGCATGCCGATCACGCCCAGATACGCCGAGAGCGGTACGCGGCTCGCGTCGACCTTGTTCAGGCCGGTGCCGTCGGAGACACCGTACTGCTGCCAGCCGAACTGACCGACCACCTTGTCGCCCGGCTTGAACTTGGGGTTCTTCGACTCGACGACCTCGCCGGCCGTGCCGCCGACCATCACCGCGTCGATCTCCTGCTTCGCGGCGTAGGACTTCACGTCGTTCATCCGCCCGCGCATGTACGGGTCGAGCGAGAGCCAGAGGTTCCGCACCAGCACCTCGCCGTCCTTCGGCTGCGGCACCGGCGCCCGCTCGACGCGGAAGTTCTGCTCGGTCACCCAGCCGCTCGGCCGGCTCGCCATCACGACGCGCAGGTTTTCCACTAGAGCGACGCGAAGCGGTCGAGGTGGTAGTCCGCGCCGCCGAACTGCTCGGTGATGACGGTGAGGCGGCGGAAGGTGTGGCTCACCTTGAGCTCCTCGCTCATCCCCATGCCGCCGTGGAGCTGCACCGATTCCTGGCTGACGTGGCGCGCGTTGTCGGCGATCTTGATCTTCGCGGCGGAGACGGCGCGGGCGCGATCGCGCGCGCTCTCGGCCTGGTCGAGCTTCGAGCAGGCAAGGCAGGCCATCGACTTCGCCTGCTCGTAGGAGACGAACATGTCCACCATCCGGTGCTGCAGCGCCTGGAAGGTGCCGATCGGCACGCCGAACTGCTTGCGCGTCTTGAGGTACTCGAGCGTGGTGTCGCAGGCGAACTTCATCGCCCCCACGGCCTCGGCGCAGACGAGCGCGGTGCCGAAGTCGAGCGCCTCCTCGATCTCGGCGAGGCCGCCCTCCAGCCGCTCCGCCTTCGCGCCTTTCAGCGTGACGTCGGCGCTGCGGGTCTCATCGAGCGCGCGGAACGGCTGCATCTGCACGTCCTTCGCGTCCACGAGGAACAGTGCGATGCCCTTGTCGTCCCGGGCGGAGACCACCAGCTTGTCCGCCGAAGGGGCGCCGGAGACGGCCATCTTCCGGCCGTCGACCGTCCAGCCGCTGCCGGCCTTCTTCGCGGTCGCATCAACATGGCCCGGGCGGTGGCGCGCGCCGTTTTCGGTGTGCGCGAACGCGAGGCGCACCTGGCCCTCGACCACGGAAGTAAGGATGTCGTGCTTGCGGATCAGCCGCGCGGCCATCGCCGTGGGCAGGTAGGGCTCGACGACCAGCGCATCGCCGAACGCCTCCATCACGCCCATCAGGTCCACCGCGCCACCGCCGAAGCCGCCATGGTCGGTCGACACCGGCAGGCCGGTGAGGCCCATCTCGGCGAGCTGCGCCCAGACCTTTTCGCTCCAGCCGGCTTCCGAGGCGACGATTCTGCGCCGCGCCTCGAAGTCGTAGTCCTTCTGCAGGTAGCGCCGGACCGAATCGGCGAGGAGCTGCTGCTCTTCGTTGTAGTCGAAGTTCATAGGCCCAACGTCATCTTGGAAATGATGTTCCTCTGGATTTCATTCGACCCGGCGTAGATGGTCGTCTTGCGCATGCTGCAGTAGCGCGGCCCGAGCGACTCGGCGAGCGCGCGCGCGTCGGCCGGATCCTCGGCCTGCATCATGAGCTCGGTGAGCCCCTGCTGGATCTCCGTGCCCTTGATCTTGAGCATCGAGACGTCGGCGCCCGGCGGCTGGCCGGTGCGGCGCATCTGGTCGAGGAAGCGCAGGTTGGTGATCTCGAGGGCCATCAGCTCCACTTCCAGGCGCGACAGCCGGTCCTTGAACCTTGGATCGGAGATCTTCCGGGAAGAAGCGAACTCCTTGAGCTTCGCGAGCTCGCGCTTGGAGGCGCCGATCCGGCCGGTGTTCATGCGCTCATAGCCCAGCAGGTACTTGGCGACGGTCCAGCCCTTGCCTTCCTTGTGCACGAGGTTGCCGGCCGGGACCTTCACGTCGTCGAAGAACACCTCGTTTACCTCGTGCGCCCCGTCCATGAGGATGAGCGGGCGCACGGTGATGCCGGGCGACTTCATGTCGATGAGAAGGAACGAGATGCCTTCCTGGCGCTTCTCCACCGTCGGATCCGTGCGCACAAGGCAGAAGATCCAGTCGGCGTAGTGGCCGAGCGTGGTCCAGATCTTCTGCCCGTTCACGACATAGTGGTCGCCGTCCCCGCTTTGTACCCTGAGCGCTTTCGTCTTCAGGGAAGCGAGGTCGCTGCCCGAGCCCGGCTCCGAGTAGCCCTGGCACCAGAAATCGTCGCCGTTGTAGATGCGCGGCAGGAAGCGCTTCTTCTGCTCCTCGGTGCCGAACTGCAGCAGCACCGGCGCGCACATCGTCAGGCCAAACGGGATGAGCGGCGGGGTGCCGGCGTAGCCGAGCTCCTCCTCGAAGATGTAGCGCTGCACGACGTTCCAGCCCGTGCCGCCCCACTCCTTCGGCCAGGCCGGCGCGACCCAGCCCTTCTTCGCGAGGATGCCGTGCCAGCGCAGCAGGTCCTCGCGCGAGAGGTGCTCGTAGCTCGCGACCTTCTCGCGCAGGTCGGCGGGGAGGTTCTCCTGCAGCCAGGAACGCACCTCGTCGCGAAACGCCAGCTCTTCGGCGGAGTAGTTCAGGTCCATGGAAGCCCTTCCTGTTTGAAACGCTGCTGCGCGAGCCGAACTAGAGGATAGTAACGCCGCCGTCCGCAACGATCACCTGCCCGGTCATGAAGGCCGCCGCCTCCGAGGCGAGGAAGACGGCGATGCCGCCGATGTCCCGGGGCTCGCCCAGGCGTCGCAGCGGCGTGGCCTGCTCGCGCTCGGCGCGGCGCTTGTCGTCCTCCCACAGGGCCTTGGCGAACTCAGTGCGGATCAGCCCCGGCGCGATGGCGTTGACGCGCACGTTCTTCGGTCCCCATTCGGCCGCCAGGTTGCGCACCAGGTGGTGATCCGCGGCCTTGGACATGCCGTAGGCGCCGATCACCGTGTTGGCGAGGATGCCGCCGATCGAGCCGACGACGATGAAGCTGCCGGCGGCCCTTTTACCGCCCTGACTTTCCGCCATCCTGGGCAGGGTCATGCCCGCGAGCCACAGCGTGCTCTTCACGTTGTTGGCGAAGATCTTGTCGAAGGCGTCGTCGGGCAGGCCGGTCAGCGGGCCGTAGTAGGGATTGGTGGCGGCGTTGGCGACCACGATGTCGATGCGTCCCCATTTCGCGAGCGTGGCATCGACGAGCGCCTGCAGCTCTTCCTTGCGCGAGACGTTGGCCGGCCTCGCGAGGTGGTCAAAGCCCTGCTTCGCGAACTCGCGCGACACCTCTTCGCAAGCCTCGGCCTTGCGGCTCGAGATGGTCACCTTCGCGCCGGCGCGGGCCAGCTCCTCGGCGATGGACTTGCCGATGCCGCGCGTCGAGCCGGTGATGAGCGCTACTTTTCCGGCCAGGTCGAACAGGGAGGGCATAATCTCATTTCGCTATGTGAAATTTGATGTGACTAAGTTGACACCAAAGGGTCGCCGACAGAATATCGAAACGCGAAACGATCCGCAGCAGGCCACTAGAAAAACTCACCGGAGACAAAACTACATGGGCGCACCCGAAGCCGCGGCACCCCTTTCCCCCGCCCCGGGCGGATTCAGCTACGAGCACGAAGGCGACCGGCAGTTCGCCACCACCCTCGCGCGCGGCCTGGAAGTGCTGCGCTGCTTCACGCCGCTCGAGCCGCTTCTCGGCAACAAGGAGATCTCGGTGCGCACCGGGCTGCCGAAGCCGACGGTGTCGCGCCTCACGTACACGCTCACCAAGCTGGGCTACCTGCGCCACAACATGCGCCTGAGCAAGTACCAGCTCGGCTCGGCGGTGCTGTCGATCGGCTATCCGCTGCTCGCGTCGATGAGCGTGCGCCAGGCGGCGCGACCGCTGATGAAGGAGCTCGCCGACTACTGCAACGGCTCGGTGTCGATGGGCGTGCGCGACCGGCTGAACATGGTGTACGTGGAATCGTGCCGCAGCGGCAACGGCATCACCACGCTGCCGGATATCGGCACCGCGGTGCCGATCTCGCAGTCGGTGATCGGCCGCGCCTTCCTCGCCGCCTGCACCCCGCCCGAGCGCGAGGCGGTGCTCAACCAGATGAAGGTCAAGGACCCGGAGGCGCACAAGAAATTCCGGCCCTCGATCGACCGCTCGCTCGAGGACATCCGCGCGCGCGGCTTCTGCACCTCGCTCGGCGAGCTGCGCCGCGAGGTGTTCGCGGTCGGGGTGCCGATGCGCCGCACGGTGGACGGCGAGATCGTCGCCTTCAACTGCGGCGTGCCCGCCTTCATCGCCAAGAAGGGCCAGCTCGAGGAGGACCTCGGCCCGCGCCTGGTGGCGATGGTGCGCAACCTGGAAGCGTCACTGGGAATGCACTGATAAGGCCGGCTTAACGCGGCTGCAGTAGCATCCGGGCCTGCCCATGCAGGACTTCGTCTCCTTCTTTCGCGGCCTGGATCCTGATCTCCGGGCGTTCTTCGTCCAGGGGGCGCGGATCTCCCTGATCCTGATCCTGGCCTGGATCGTCCAGGCGCTGGCGCTGCGCCTGATCCGCGTGTTCCGCCTGTACATGTCCCGGCGCAGCGTCGGCGAGCAGGTCGCGCGCATCGACACGCTTGCGCGCGTGTTCCGCAACGCCGCCGCCATCGTGATCGTCGTCGTCACGGGCATGCTGGTGCTCGGCGAGCTCGGCATCTCGATCGCCCCCGTGCTGGCCACCGCGGGCGTGGCGGGCATCGCGATCGGCTTCGGCGCGCAAAGCCTCATCAAGGATTACTTCAACGGCATCTTCCTGCTCCTCGACGACCAGGTACGCGTCGGCGACGTGGTGGAAGTCGGCGGCAAGGGCGGGCTGGTCGAGGAAGTCACGCTTCGTTTCGTGCGCTTGCGCGACATCGAGGGCCACGTGCACTACGTGCCGAACGGCGAGATCAAGATCGTCACCAACCGCACGCGCGAGTTCGCCACGCCGCTCATCGAAGTCGGCATCGCCTACCGGGAGGATCCGGAGGAAGCGATCGAGGTGATGCGCGAAGTCGCCGCCGCCCTGCGCGCGGACCCGGCATGGACCGAGCGCATCACCCAGGATCTGGAGGTCATCGGCGTGGACCGCTGGGCCGACTCCGCCGTCATTTTGCGCGCCCGCTTCCGGGTGGTGCCGCCGCTCCAGCAATGGAACGTGAAGCGGGAATACCTGAAGCGCCTGAAGGACGCGTTCGACCGGCGCGGGATCGAGATTCCCTTCCCGCATCTCACGGTCTACCCCGGCCAGCTCAAGGATGGGAGCGCGCCGCCGCTCCGGATCGCGGTGGAGAAGCAAGACCCCTGAGAATCGCGTGGATCCGCGCCACGCCGTCGGTCAGCGCGGCGGGGCCGGGCTGGAGGATCTCGGCGGACTTGATCTCGTGCAGCGCGCCGTTGCGCACCGCGGGGAGGTCCTGCCACCCCGGCCGTCCCGCGACTTTCTCCGGGCGGAATTTCTTCCCGCACCACGAGCCGAGGATCACATCCGGCCGCGCCGCGAGCACCCGTTTTCCGTCGTGGATCCGGCCGGCCCCGCCCTGCGAGCGCGCGAGGTCGGCGAGCACGTCCTCCCCGCCGGCAATCTCGATCAGCTCGCTCACGCAGCGGGTGGCGGTGATCATCGGCTCGTCCCACTCCTCGAAGTAGACCTCCGGGCGGGCGCCGGTCGCTTTTGCTTCTTCCCTGATCTTCTCCAGATTGTTTTCCAAGGAAGAAACAAGGACTGCGCCCTTCCCCGGCACGCCGACCATCGCGGCAAGCATGCCGATCATGTCGAGGATCTCCTGCACCGAGCGCTGGTTGAAGAGCACGATGTTCAGCCCGGCCTTCGCCAGGTCGCGCGCGATGTCGGCCTGCAGGTCGGAGAAGCCGAGCACCAGATCCGGCTTCAGCTCCAGAATTCTTTCCTTCTTTGCACTTAGAAAAGAAGAAACTCGCGGCTTCTCGCGCCTGGCGCGCGCCGGGCGCACCGTGTAGCCCGAGATGCCGGCGATGCGCCGCTCCTCGCCGAGCAGGTACAGCGTCTCGGTGGTCTCCTCCGTGAGGCAGACGATTCGCTCCGGCAGGCGCGAGGGCATGGCGGAAACTATAGACTAGGGACGAGAGGAGATTCGCACGTGGGCCCGCTCGCCGGCATTCGCGTCCTGGAGTTCGAAGCCATCGGCCCGGCGCCGTTCGCCGGCATGCTGCTCGCCGACATGGGGGCCGACGTGCTGGTCATCGACCGGCCGGCGGCGGCCGACCTCGGGCTGAAGCGGGCGCGCCGGCACGACGTCATGATGCGCGGCAAGCGCTCGGTGACGCTCGATCTCAAGAAGGATCCCGCCAGGGACGCCGCGCTCGAGCTGATCGGGCGCGCCGACGTCCTGATCGAGGGCTTCCGCCCCGGCGTCATGGAGCGGCTCGGCCTCGGGCCGGACGCCGCGCTCGCGAGGAACCCGCGCCTCGTCTACGGCCGCATGACCGGATGGGGCCAGGATGGCCCGCTCGCGCCGCGCGCCGGGCACGACATCAACTACATCGCGCTCTCCGGCGTGCTCGGGGCGATCGGCCGCAAAGGCGAGGCGCCGGTGCCGCCGCTCAACCTGGTCGGCGACTTCGGCGGCGGCGGGATGCTGCTCGGCTTCGGCGTCGCCTGCGCGCTCGTCGAGGCGCGCCGCTCGGGCCGCGGGCAGGTCATCGACGCGGCCATGGTGGAAGGCGCCTCGCTCCTCGCCGCCATGATCTCCGGCTTCCTCGCCGCGGGTGTCTGGAAGGAAGAGCGCGCCGCGAACGTGCTCGACACCGGCGCCCCCTGGTACGACGTCTACGAGACGAAGGACGGGAAACACGTGGCCATCGGCTCGATCGAGGAGCGCTTCTTCGCGGAGCTGCTGCAAAGGCTCCAGCTGCAGGACGTTCCTCCCCAGCAGGACCGCGCGCGCTGGCCGGAGATGCGCGCCCTTTTCGCGAAGGCCTTCCGGTCGAAGACCCGCGACGAATGGTGCGCGGTGTTCGACGGATCCGACGCCTGCTTCGCGCCCGTGCTGTCCTGGTCGGAGGCGCGCGCGCACCCGCACAACGTCGCGCGCGCGGCTTACGTGGAGGTCGCCGGCGTTCCGCAGCCGGCGCCGGCGCCGCGCTTCTCGCGCAGCGTCCCGCCCGTCCCGGCAACGCCGCCCGAGCGCGGGGGCGGCGGCGGCGAGGCCCTCGCGCGCTGGGGCTTCGCTGCCGAGGACGTGAAGCGACTACAATCGCGCGGCCTTGGATTCCTGGAGTAGACGATGCTCGGACGCCTGATGCCCCGGGAGGGCAAGTTCTTCGACCTGTTCAACGCCCACGCGGAGCGCATCGTCGAAGGCAGCCGCGAGCTCGCCGCCATGATCGGCACCTTCAGCGAGCTCGACGCGCATGCGCAGCGCATCGACGCCGCCGAGCGCGCCGCGGACAAGATCACCCACGAGGCGATCGCGCTCCTGCACAAGACGTTCATCACGCCCTTCGACCGCGACCAGATCCTGCAGCTCATCAACGCGATGGACGACATCCTCGATCTCATCCAGGACGTCGCCGAGTCGGTCGCGCTCTACGACCTGCGCAGCGTCACCCCGGAGGCGAAGCAGCTCGCCGAGATCTGCCAGGTGTGCTGCGACCGCGTGAAGACGGTGGTCGGCCTGCTCACCGACGTCAAGCGCTCCGACGCGATCCTCAAGCACTGCCAGGAGATCGATCGCCTCGAGTCCGACGCCGACCGCGTCATGCGCTCGGCGCTCTCCAAGCTCTTCCGCGAGGAGAACGACCTGAAGCAGGTGATGAAGCTGCGGGTCATCTACGACCTGCTCGAGTCCATTACCGACCGCTGCGAGGACGTCGCGAACATCGTCGAGGGCATCGTCCTCGAGAATTCCTAGATGGACGGGAACGTCACCACGATCGGGCTCGGCGTCCTGATCGGGCTGATCGTCCTCGCCCTCGCGTTCGATTTCATGAACGGCTTCCACGACGCGGCGAACTCGATCGCGACGGTGGTCTCGACGCGCGTGCTCAAGCCCTACCAGGCGGTCCTGATGGCGGCGACGTTCAATTTCGCCGCGCTGTTCATCTTCCAGCTCAAGGTGGCGACCACGGTGGGCAAGGGCATCGTCGACCAGGGCATCGTCGACCACTACGTCATCCTCGGCGCGCTGGTCGGCGCCATCGCCTGGAACCTCATCACCTGGCTCTACGGCATCCCTTCCTCGTCCTCGCATGCGCTGATCGGCGGCCTGTGCGGCGCCGCGATCGCCAAGGCGGGGGCCTGGTCGCTGGTGCCGAGCGGCCTGGCCAAGACCATCGCGTTCATCTTCATCTCGCCGCTGGCCGGGATGGTGCTCGGCGCGCTGCTCATGCTGGCCGTGTCCTGGCTGTTCGTGCGCAGCACGCCGTCGCGCGTCGACCGATGGTTCCGCCGCCTGCAGCTCGTCTCGGCGTCCCTCTACAGCCTCGGCCACGGCGGCAACGACGCGCAGAAGACCGCCGGCATCATCTGGATGCTGCTCATCGCCGCCGGAACCCTGGGCAAGGACGATCCCATCCCCTACTGGGTGGTGGTCGCCTGCTACGTCACCATCGGCCTGGGCACCGCGTTCGGCGGCTGGCGCATCGTCAAGACGATGGGACAGCGCATCACGAAGCTGAAGCCGGTAGGCGGGTTCTGCGCCGAGACCGGGGGAGCGATCATGCTGTTCGTCGCCACCGGGCTCGGCATCCCGGTCTCCACCACGCATACCATCACCGGCGCGATCGTCGGCGTGGGCGCGGCGCAGGCGACTTCCGCGGTCCGCTGGGGGATCGCCGGCAACATCGTCTGGGCGTGGGTCCTGACCATCCCCTGCTCGGCGTTCATGGCCGGGCTGGCCTGGTGGGTGGCGCGGCAGCTCTTCTAGTGCGGGTGCGCGGGCGGGCCGGTGCGCCCGACGCGAAACTCCACCTTCTTCTCCCCTGCGCGCTCGAAGCGCAGCGTGACCGGAACGCTCTCGCCTTCCCTGAACGGCCGGCGCACGTCGACGAACATCAGGTGCGGCCCGCCGGGCTTCAGCTCGAACGTGCCGCCGGCGGGAACCTCGTAGCCCTTCACCTCGCGCATGCGCATGATGTCGCCGTCGCGCACGGTGACGTGCGTCTCGACCTTGCGTGCTGCCGGCGTCGTCGCGCCGAGCAGGCGGTCCGGGGTCGACCCCTTGTTGCGCAGGACCATGTAGCCGGCGGCCACCTTGGCGCCGGGCGCCGTGGCCCGGGACCAGGGATTCTCGATCTCGACCTGCCCCCACGCGGGCAGCGCGACGAGGAGCAGCAGTAGGGCCGCGAGCTTCATGAGGTTCTCCGGTTCTCTTCTTCCTGGAGCTTGCGCCAGAGGATCTTGCCGGTGGCGGTCTTGGGCAGCTCCTCCACGAACTCCACCACACGCGGCACCTTGAAGGCGGCCATGCGCTCGCGCGCCCACTCGGTGATCGCGTCCGGCGTCTGGCGCGTGCGGGCGTCGTTCTTCAGGACCACGACGGCCTTCACCGTCTCGCCCCGGTAGCCGTCGCGCGCGCCGATAACGCAGGCCTCCTGGATGTCGGGGTGCGCGTACAGGAGCGCCTCGACCTCGGCCGGCCAGACCTTGAAGCCCGAGGCGTTGATCATCCGCTTGAGGCGGTCGGTGATGAAGAAGTAGCCCTCTTCGTCGTAGTAGCCGAGGTCGCCGGTGCGGAAGAAGCGCTTGCCGTCGTGCTCCATGAAGGCTTCCGCGGTGGCCTCCGGCTGGCGCCAGTAGCCGCGGAACACCTGCGGGCCGCGCACGATGATCTCGCCGACCTTGTGCGGCTCGACCTCCGCGCGCGTCTCCACGTCGATGACGCGCGCGTCGGTGTTGAAGATCGGGATCCCCGCGCACTGGCGCTTCGGCCGCTGCGGCGGGTTGATGTGCGTCGGCGCCATCGTCTCGGTCAAGCCGTAGCCCTCGTTGTATTCGCGGCCGATGACCTCCTGCAGCTTCTGGGCGAAAGCCGCCGGCATGGCGGCGCCGCCGCCGCCCAGCACCTTGAGCGAGCTCAGGTTGTACTTCATAAGGTTGGGGCTGGAGAGGAAGTCCACCAGCATCGTCGTGATCGCGGTCCAGACGGTGACGCGCGCGCGGCCGATGATCATGCCGGCGCAGTCTCGGTCCCAGCGCGACATGAGCGCGATGGTTGATCCAGTGACGATCGGGCCGTTCATCCCGCCCTGCATGCCGGTGACGTGGAACATCGGCAGGACGCTCAGGACGACGGAGGCCTCGAGGCCGGTGCGCCAGCGCGGATAGGCGCAGGCCGTGGACTGCACGCTGTAGTGCGTGTGCATGCAGCCCTTCGGCTTCCCGGTCGTGCCGGACGTATACGGCATCACCGCGAGGTCATCCGCGGCGGCGGTGGACGCTTCCGGCGCGCAGTTCGCGGCAAGCGCTTCGCCCCATGCCATCGCGCCCCGGGAAAGCGGTGCACGCTTCGCGGCGACGAACTCCGGGACCGGCAGGTCGGACTTTTCCGCCAGATAGTCGGCGTAGGTCGCGACGATCACGGTCTTCAGCGGCGTCGTCCCCACAAGAGGCGCGATGTGCTCGGCGCGTTCCTGCCCGACGATGGCGACGGCGGTCCCGGCATCCTCGACGTAGTGCCGCAGCTCGTCGGTCAGGTTCATAGGGTTGACCGGCACCACCACCGCGTCGGCGCGCAGGACACCGTAGTAGCCGATGATGAACTGCGGGCTGTTCTGCAGGCAGAGCAGGACCCGGTCGCCCTTGCGCACGCCGCAGCGCGCCTGCAGGAAGCCGGCGAGCTGCTCGGCCTGCCGGCGCACCTCCGCGTAGGTAAGCCGGCTGCCGTAGTAGTCGATGAGCACGCGCTCGGGATGCGCCTCGGCAGCGGCAACCAGGTTGCCGAAGACGCTTGTGCGCGGCACGTCGAAGGTGTGCGGCGCATCCGGCGGCCAGTGCGCGAAGTGGCGGTCGAATATCATGCGAGGTAGCGCTGCACGGCCTTCTCGTCCCAGGCGATGCCGCTGCCCGGCCGGTCGGGCACGATCGCTTCGCCCTTCTCGATGCGCACCGGCTCGGCGAGGATCCCGTCCGCCCAGTCCACGTACTCGAGCCAGTGGCAGGTCGGCGTCGCGGCGAGAAGGTGCACGCTGATTTCGGGGAAGAGGTGGCTCGACATCTCGAGCCCCGCGCCCTGCGCGAGCGCCGCGGCGCGCATCCAGCCGGTCACCCCGCCGATGCGCTCGGCATCCGGCATCACGAAGTCGCTGGCCTGCGCGGCAAGCGCCTGCGCCATCTGCTCCGGGCCCATGAAGTTCTCGCCGATCTGGATCGGCGTGGCAAGCTCGCGCGCGAGCCTCGCGCAGCCGGCGAAGTCGTCGGCCCGGATCGGCTCCTCGATCCAGTCCACGCCGCCCTCGGCGTCGATCATGCGGCCGCGCTTCAGCGCCTCGGCGACGCTCAGGCCCTGGTTGAAGTCGACCATGAAGCGCACCCCCGGGCCGATCTCCTTCTTCACGGTCCGCAACGCTTCGAGGTCTTCGGCGGCCTTCGCGCGCCCCAAGCGCAGCTTGACCGCGCCGAAGCCCTCGTCCGCCAGGTCGCGCGCTTCCTTTGCGAGCGAAGCCAGCGGCTGCAGGCCAAGGCCCTTGGAGTTGTAGGCCGGCACGGAGCGCCGCGCCGTGCCGAGGAGCCGCGCCAGCGGCTGGCCGAGCGCCTGCGCGCAGGCGTCCCACGCCGCCATGTCGATGCCCGCCATGGCAAAGATGACCATGTTGTGCACCCCGAGCAGGGCGTAGCGTTGCCGCAATTTCCGCTCGAGATCGAAAGGCGCGACCGGGTCGCCCTTCACCATCGCGGCCATCGCCTGGACGAGCGCGGCGAGCGGCGCGAGATGGTCGCGGGAAAGCGCAAAGAGATAGCTGCGCCCGACCACGCCGGCGTCCGTCTGGAGATCGAGAAGCAGGAGCGGCGCGACCGCGATCGCGCCGCTGCTCGTGGCGAGCGGCCGCTTCATGGGCGCCGCGACCGCGCGAACCCGGACGTTCTCGATCTTCAGCTGCAGGGTGCTCATTCCCCGGCAAAGCGCGGCTTGCGCTTCTCCATGAAGGCCTTGCGTCCCTCCTCGTAGTCCGCGCTTTTGGCGCAGCGCGCAACGGCGGCGGCCATCACTGCGGCATCGGGGGAGCCCTCCGACTTCGCGAACTCCTCGATGATGGTCTTCGAGGCCGCCATCGAGAGCGGCGCATTCTCGCAAAGCGTCTCCAGGATCCGCGCCACCTCCGATTCCAGGTGCGGATCCTGGAAAACCCGATGCACCATGCCCATGCGCAAGGCCTCCTCGGCGGTATACCGCCGGGCCAGAAGCATCACTTCCCGCGCGTTCGCCTGCCCGACCGTCTCGATCAGGCGCTTGTGCCCTTCCACGCTGTAGGCAATGCCGAGCTTCGCGGCGGGGACCCCAAACTGCGCGGACGCGCCGCAATACCGCAGGTCGCAGGCGAGTGCGATCTCGACGCCGCCTCCCATGCAGAACCCGTGGATCATGGCGAGCGACGGCTTGCGCGAGGCCTGGATGGCGAGCAGCGCCGCGTCGAGCTGTCGATCATAGGCCGCCACCGCATTGCGATCGGCGCGGCTGGCCGCGAACTCCGAGATATCCGCGCCGGCGGCGAACGCCTCTGTCCCCGCCCCCCGGATAAGGACGCAGCGGACCTGCGGATCGGCTTCGAATCCGGCGATCGCCGGCGGGATGCCCCGCCACATGGCGCCATTGACGGCGTTGCGCTTGCCGGGGCTGTCGATCACGATCCGGCCGACCGCGCCGTGCTTCTCGACGGTGAGCCTGCCTTCGCTCATTCCCAGCGCCCCCTCTCCACTTCGTGCAGGAAATCTTCCACGATCCGGTTGAACGACGCGGGTTCCTCCAGGTTCATGAGGTGCCCCGTGCGCGGCAGCATGGCAAGCCCGGCCCCGGGGATGGTTCGCTTGAGGAACAGCGACGCTTCCAGCGTGATCTCGTCCTCGTCGCCGGCGACGATCAGCGTCGGCACGCGCATTGCGCGCAGCCGGTCCTCGAGGGCCCAGAGCGACGGGCGCCGCGCCTGGTAGCCCAGCATCGTGTTCGCCGAGCCCAGGGGCGAATGCTCGGCGAGATGGCGCACGAACTCCGCGAAGCCGCGCGGATCCTTGCGCCGGAGCTGCACGCGCGCCGTCCCGTGCCCGTACGTCGCCGCAAACTCGCCCATGCCCTTGTCCAGGATGCGCTTGGCGTTCTGCCGCGAGTCTTCCTGGAACTTCGCGTACTGCGCCGGCGGCGCGCCCGAGCCGACGCCGGCAGTGGTGATCGACAAGGCGCGCTCCGGATAGGCGAGGCCGAAGTGGAGCGTCGCGAAGGCGCCCATCGACAAGCCGACGACGTGCGCCTTCTTCACCCCCAGCCCGTCGAGCACGCTGCGCGCATCGTCGCGTGCGCGGTCCTGCGAATAGCGGTCGAAATGCTCGGGCACTTCCGAAGGCGGGTAGCCGCGGGCGTTGTACGCGATGCAGCGGTAGCGGCGCGAGAAATGCCGCAGTTGCGGCTCCCAGCTGCGGTGGTCGCCGGCGAACTCGTGCACGAAGAGCAGCGGCGTGCCGCTCCCCGCTTCCTCGTAATAGAGCTTCACCCCGTCGTCGGCGGCCAGCATTGGCATAATGCGAAGCCTATATGGACTTGAACCTGCAAGGGAAGCGCGTGCTCGTGACCGGCGGCTCCAAGGGAATCGGCCTCGCGTGCGCCGAAGCGTTCGCCGCCGAGGGCGCCGAGGTCCGCATCGCCTCCCGGAACCCGGAAAGAAGCGCGGGCGCTGCGAAGTTCGCGGCTAAGGCCGTCGACTTGTCCGCAAAAGGCGCCGCCGATGCGCTCGCCGCGTGGGCGGGCGACCTCGACATCCTGGTCAACAACGCCGGCGCCATCCCCGGCGGCGACCTCCTCAAGGTGGACGAGGATACCTGGCGCAAGGCCTGGGACCTCAAGGTGTTCGGATATATCAACCTCTCGCGCCGCGTCTACGCGCGCATGAAGGAGCGGCGCACCGGCGTGATCGTCAACATCATCGGCAGCGCCGGAGAGAAGCTCGACGCCGCCTACATCGCCGGCAGCACCGCGAACGCCGGCCTGATGGCCTTTACCCGGGCGCTCGGCGGCGCCTCGCATGCGGACGGCATCCGGGTGGTCGGCATCAACCCCGGCCCGATCGCGACCGACCGGCTGAAGACGCTGTACCGCCAGCGCGCCGAGACGCTCCTCGGCGATGCCGGCCGCTTCGCGGAGCTGTTCGCCAACATGTCCTTCGGACGCCCGGGCACGCCGCAGGAGATCGCCGCCGCGACGCTGTTCCTCGCTTCCGAGCGCTCCGCATATACCAGCGGCACCATCCTCACCATCGACGGCGGGCTGTCCGCCCGCTCGACCTAGGAGCCCCATGAAAGCCGTCCTCTGCAAGGCCTACGGGCCGCCCGAGTCGCTCGTGATCGAAGACCTGCCCTCGCCGAAGGCGGGGCCCGGCGAAGTCGTGGTCTCGGTGAAGGCGGCGAGCGTCAACTTCCCCGACGTGCTCATCATCCAGAACAAGTACCAGTTCAAGCCGCCGCTGCCCTTCTCCCCCGGCAGCGAGCTCGCCGGCGTGGTGAAGGAAGTGGGCGAAGGCGTGAGCGCCTTCAAGCCCGGCGACAAGGTGATCGCCTTCACGGGGCACGGCGCGTTCGCCGAGGAAGTGAAGACCGAGGCGGCGCGGCTCGTGCCGCTTCCGGCCGGGATGGACTTCAATACCGGCGCGGCGTTCGTCCTCACCTACGGGACCTCCGATCACGCGTTGCGCGACCGCGGCGCGCTGAAGGCCGGCGAGACGCTCCTCGTGCTGGGCGCGGCGGGCGGCGTCGGCCTCGCCGCGATCGAGATCGGCAAGGCGCTCGGCGCGCGGGTCATCGCCTGCGCCTCGAGCGCGGACAAGCTCGCCGTATGCCGCGAGCACGGCGCCGACGAAACCATCGACTATGCGGCCGAGGACCTGCGCGAGCGCATCAAGACGCTGACCGCGGGCAAGGGCGTCGATGTCGTCTACGACGCGGTGGGCGGGCCCTACAGCGAGCCTGCGTTCCGCTCGATCGCCTGGCGCGGCCGATTGCTCGTCGTCGGCTTCGCCGCTGGCGATATCCCGAAGCTGCCGCTCAACCTGGCGCTCCTGAAAGGCGCGTCCATCGTCGGCGTCTTCTGGGGAGACTTCGGAAGGCGCGAGCCGAAGCAGTTCGCGGAAAGCATCCGCCAGCTCGGCAAGTGGTACGCCGAGGGCAAGCTCAAGCCGCACATCTCGCAGGTCTTGCCTCTCGCGAAGGCCGCGGAGGCGCTGAACCTGATGGCAGCGCGCAAAGTGAAGGGGAAAGTCGTCCTGACGGTCGGGCCCTGAGGGCCCGTCAGCGTTGCGGCGGCGTGCCGTCGCCGGGCCCGAGCGGCCGCTGCATCAGCACGCTGTCCACCCAGCGGCCGAACTTGAAGCCCGAAGATCGCAGCGTGCCGACGCGCAGGAAGCCGAGGCTCGCGTGCAGGCCGATCGACGCGGCGTTGGCGCTGTCGCCGATCACGGCGATGATCTGGCGGTACCCCAGGCCCTCGCAGCGGGCGATGAGCTCGGCCAGGACGGCCCTGCCGATGCCGCGCCCCTGGAAGTCCTTGTCGACGTAGATCGAGTCCTCGAGCGAATAGCGGTACGCCGAGCGCGTCCGGTAGAGCGTGCAGTAGCCATAGCCGGCGAGCCGGCCGTCCAGCTCCGCCGCAAGGTAGGGCAGGCCGTGCGCGACTATGTCGTCGTAGCGGCGGCGCATCTCCTCGAGGGGCGGCGGGACCTCCTCGAACGATGCCATGCCGGTGGAGACCGAGTGCGCATAGATCGCCTGCACCGCCGCGAGATCGGCCGGGACGGCCGGTCGCACGCGAACGGCATCAGCGGGAATAGTCCGGCTCCTCGCGATCCAGGATGCGCTTCAGGGCGCTGAAGTGGGCCGCCGCGTACGCGGGGGTGTCCTGCAGGATCATCCGGTACGTTTCACGGACCACCTCCGGCCGGACCGGGCGCAGCTTCGCGTGCATGGCGCGCGCCAGCACCTGCAGCCGGCAGGCGCGCTCGAGGTAGTAGAGCAGGTCGAAGGCCTCGGCCACCGACGGCCCGGCGACGATGACGCCGTGGTTCGCGAGGAAAAGGACCCGCTTGTCGCCAAGGACCCCCGCCAGCCGGTCGCCCTCCGCCTTGTCGACCACCAGGCCGTTGTAGGTATCGTCGTACGCGATGTCGTCATGGAAGCGCAGCGCATTCTGCTCGACCATCTCCAGCCGCCCTTTCTCGAGCAGCGTCAGGGCGGTGGCGTACGGCATGTGCGTGTGCAGGACGCACGCCGCGCGCGGGTTGCGCAGGTGGATGCGCGAATGGATGTAGAACGCCGTCTTCTCGAACTCGCCCTCGCCTTCGAGGATGTTGCCCTCAGCGTCGAGCGCCAGCAGGTTGGATGCCGAGACCTCGCTCCAGTGCAGCCCGTACGCATTGAGAAGGAAGCGCTTCCCGTCGGGCAGCATGAGCGTGAAGTGGTTGCACACCCCCTCGTGGAGCTCCATGCGCACCGCCATGCGGAAGGCAGCCGCGAGATCGGCCCGCGCGGCGCGCTCCAGCGCGGGCAGGCTCGCCAGCTCGAGCATGGTTCCCATGGGTAAATTATAGTGTCGCCCATGACCACCCTGATCCGCACCACCTTTCTCGCCGCACTGCTGCTCCTGGCCGCCTGCTCCAAGGTGAGCCAGGAGAACTTCGCGAAGATCCAGAACGGCATGACCGAGCAGGAGGTCGCCGCCATCCTCGGCAGCCCGAGCGAATCGACGAGCCGCGACGTCCTGGGCATCACCGGCACCGCCTCGCGCTGGGTGAGCGGAGACACCGTGATCACCATCCGTTTCGTCGGCGGCAAGGTCGCCACGAAGGCGTTCGACAAGCCGAACCCCAAATAAAGGGGTCAGGAACCTTTTAAAAGGTTCCTCACCCCTTTGCTGCTACTTGTTGTTGCGCCTGTTGTACTCGTCGCCCATCTTGTTGCCGATGTAGCCGCCCGCCGCCGCGCCGCCGATCGTGCCGATCGTGCTGCCGCCGGTGACGGCCGAGCCTACCGCGCCTCCCGCCGCCGCGCCCCCGACGGTCCCGACGGTTTCCGCGCGGCTGCCGCAGCCCGCGATTCCAAGCGCCGTACTCAGCGCCAGTGCTATTGCCATGACGTGCTTGATCATGTCCGACTCCTATCTGCTGTTGAGAGGGAAGCTTGCCGGCTCAGGTGCAGCCGCGCAGCATGAACAGGACGAGCAGAACCGGGATGGGCACGCCGAGCGCCCAGAGCAGGATCCAGCCCAGCTTTCCTTCCTGTTTGCGGCGCCACTGCCGAACACGCTCCATAGAGCCTCCGAAGCCAGGCCCCCCAATGGGGCCAATGCCTTCCCGCAGCAAACGCCATGCCCAAAAAAAAGGCCGCCCGGAAGGCGGCCTACAGTTGCCGGTCTGCGTCAGCGAGACCGGATCGGATCGGATTTTCCCCTACGGGGTGGGGCCGGCTGCTTCCTGCTCCACCGGGGCAGCCGGTGCTGAGGCCTCGCTCGGCGCCGGCACGTCGACCAGCACCGGCTCGGCGGCCTGCGCCTTGCGGATCGCGTGGTACGCGAGGCCCGTGCCCGCCGGGATGAGGCGCCCGACAATCACGTTCTCCTTCAGGCCGCGCAGCTCGTCGCGCTTGCCCATGATCGCGGCCTCGGTCAGCACGCGCGTCGTCTCCTGGAAGGAGGCCGCGGAGATGAACGAGTCCGTCGACAGGGACGCCTTCGTGATGCCGAGGAGGATATTGCGGAACGTGCCGGGCTTCTTGCCGGCCTCCTCCGCCTTCTCGTTCTCCTCCAGCAGCTCGGCGCGCTCCACCTGCTCGCCCTGGATGAACGGCGTGTCGCCCGGCTCGTCCACTTCGATCCGGCGCAGCATCTGCCGCACGATCACCTCGATGTGCTTGTCGTTGATCTTCACGCCCTGGAGGCGGTACACGTCCTGCACCTCGTCGATGACATAGCGCGCCAGCTCCTCGATGCCGAGCAGGCGCAGCAGGTCGTGCGGATCCACCGGGCCGTCGACGATCATCTCGCCCTTGTTGACGACCTGGCCGTCGTGCACCAGCAGGTGCTTGTCCTTGGCGATCAGGTACTCGTGCTCCTGCTTCTCCAGGTCGGTGATCACCAGGCGCTGCTTGCCCTTGGTGTCCTTGCCGAAGCTGACGGTGCCGGTGACTTCCGCGAGC